>JAZLBH010000037.1:0-25112 GCA_045613605.1 Eubacteriales bacterium | reverse complement strand
AATCGTTATGTGTTGCAAAGCAACACGATTTGCGTACCCTTTTGCCGCGAAGCTCTATAAAAGGTTTTTGGTTCTTTTTTCAAAAAGAACATTATTCTTTTATAAACTAACTTCCCTACAAATCAAAATTTGCACAAATTTTGAAAAACCTCTTTAATTTTGTTAAAATATATGATATACTAATATAATTAAGAGATGAATATAAAGGAAAATACAAAAATGACAGAAAATAAAAAGAAAAAGGGCGAATTACTTGCAAGATTTTTGCCCTATTACAAGAAATACAAAGGGATATTAGTGCTCGATTTACTTTGCGCGGCACTCACAACGGTGGTTGAGATCGTTCTACCTCTCATCGCGCGTGAAATCACCGGCAGAGCAGAAACCGACGTTGCTTCCCTCACCCCAAGATTTATTATAACCTGCGGTATTCTTTATCTTGTGCTCCGCCTTATCGACACAGCCGCATATTACTATATGGCATCTGCAGGTCACGTTATGGGCACGAAGATTGAAACGGATATGCGCCGTGACTTCTTTTCACACCTTCAAAAATTGTCATTCTCATATTACGATAATACAAAAATCGGTACCTTAATGTCCAGAATCACAAGTGACCTCTTCGACGTTACCGAATTTGCGCATCACTGCCCCGAGGAATTCTTTATCGCAGGCATCAAAATCATTGCATCATTTGCGATCCTTTGCACGATAAACATTCCTCTCACCCTTCTCATCTTTGCAATAGTTCCCTTTATGATCGTTTGCATGACTCGTTTTAGAACGAAGATGAAGGAGGGATTTAAGGAGAGCCGTCGCATAGTTGGTGAGCTTAACTCACAGGTTGAGGATAGCTTGCTCGGTATTCACGAGGTCAAGTCCTTTGCAAACGAGGATACCGAAATCAAAAAATTTGAAAAGAGTAACTCAAGCTTCCTCTCAGTCAAGAAAAAGGTCTATAAGTATATGGGCGCATTCCAAAGCTCAACCAGATTCTTTGACGGTGCTCTTTATATAATAGTTGTGGTTGCAGGTGCATTCTTCCTTGCCGACGGCAAGATCTCAAGCGCAGACTTTATCGCGTTTATGCTCTTTGCAAGCATGCTTCTCAACTCCATTCGCCGCCTTGTTGAATTCACCGAGCAATTCCAACGCGGCATGACGGGTATTGAGCGCTTTTGCGAGATTATGGACATAGATCCCGACATCGAGGACAGTCCCAATGCCGAAATCATTGAAAACGTAAAGGGTGATATCACATTTGAAAATCTTACGTTCCGTTACAACGGAACCGAGAAAAACGTTCTTTGCAAGCTCAATCTTCACGTTAAAGCGGGAGAGAGCGTTGCCCTCGTTGGTCCTTCGGGTGGCGGAAAAACAACCCTTTGTGCGCTCATTCCCCGTTTTTACGAGGCAAATGACGGACAGATCTTGATCGATGGCATAAATATTAAGAATATCACACAAAAATCACTTCGTGAAAAAATAGGTATCGTTCAGCAGGATGTTTATCTCTTCTCAGGAAGCGTTCGCGAAAACATTGCATACGGCAAGCCCAATTGCACTGAAGAGGAAATCATCGAGGCGGCAAAGCTTGCCGGCGCACACGATTTCATTCTCACCCTGCCCGACGGATACGATACGTACGTTGGTGAGCGCGGAGTTAAGCTCTCAGGCGGTCAAAAGCAAAGAATTTCAATCGCGCGCGTGTTCCTTAAGAATCCCCCGATTCTCATTCTTGACGAAGCGACAAGCGCGCTTGACAATGAGAGCGAGTACCTAATTCAGCAATCCCTTGAAAAGCTTGCCAAGGGCAGAACAACGTTTACCGTTGCTCACCGCTTGACAACGATAAAAAATGCGGATAGGATCTTAGTCCTCACCGAAAACGGAATTGAAGAAAGCGGAACACACAAGGAGCTTATGGAAAAGGGCGGTCTTTATGCAGACCTTTACAAAATGTATTCTTTCACTGAATAAGGAGTTAAAATGGAAAAAGCAAAGCTTGATAAAATAAAATATTACGCTCACGAGCAAAAGGTTCGCGAGCTTACCGAGGAAGAAAAAACAGAACAGCACGCGCTTAGAATGGAATACGTTGCCGAAATTCGTGCATCGTTCGGTGCTCAGCTTGAAAGCACGGTCGTTCAGTATCCCGACGGAACGAAGAAAAAGTTCACCGAGGTTGCAAAAAAGAAATAATATGACACACATAAAGGAAATTATAACAAATTCACCCGAGGAGACCGAATCAGTCGGCTTTGAATTGGCAAAGGAGCTTGAGAATGATCCCTCTCTTCCCCCATTCATTGCCCTTTACGGTGATTTGGGCGTTGGCAAGACCGCATTCGTTCGCGGATTCACTAAAGTGTTTTCTCCAAACGCGCTCGTTCGCTCGCCCACCTTTGCACTTGTTAACGAGTATCCGTCCAAAAGCGGTCGACGTGTATTCCATTTTGATATGTACCGTATAACCGACGAGGACGATCTCTATTCAATCGGATATTACGATTACCTTGACGACGGTTCAATTTGCCTTGTTGAGTGGAGTGAGAATATCCCCTATGCTATTCCCGAGGAGCATATCAGAGTTGAAATAACCAAAACCAATCTTGAGATGCCCGATAGACGACTTGTTAAAATAGAAATTAAATAAAAAACGGAGGTTTTTTATGAAAATTTTATCTCTTGATTCAACTGCGATAGTTTCGACAGTTGCCATTTGTGAGGACAAAAAGCTCCTTGCACAGTTCACAATAAATAACGGAAACACACACAGCGAAACCTTGCTCCCAATGATTGAAGCATCGTTAAAGGTGTTAAAGCTTACCGTTGACGATATCGACCTTTTCGCATGCTCGGCAGGTCCGGGCTCGTTTACAGGAGTTAGAATCGGTGCGGCAACAATAAAGGGACTTGCATTTAACCGAAACAAGCCCTGCGCTCCCGTATCAAGTCTTGATGCCCTTGCCCATAACCTTCTTTATGCCGACGGAATAGTTTGTCCCGTTATGAATGCAAGAAGAAGCCAGTTGTATAACGCGCTTTTCCTTTGCGAAAACGGAAAGCTCTCTCGTCTTTGCGAGGATAGACTCATTTCCGTGTTCGACCTTGAGGAAGAATTAAAGAAATACAGCGACAAAAGGATCTATCTTTGCGGAGACGGATACGATATTGCAAAGAATGCCTTTACAAAAGTCCAAGCCGAGGATACACCTCTCATTCATCAATATCAAAGCGCTTATTCAGTCGTTCTTTGCGCTCTTGAAGCATCAAAGCAGGAGCTTCTCACGACTGATATAGAGCTTTCACCCGTATATCTTCGCGCATCTCAAGCCGAAAGAGAGCGTCTTGAACGCCTTGAAGCTGAAAAGAAAGGTTAAGGATAATAAATATGAAAACTATAGTACTCGGCGCCGACCACGGCGGATATGAGCTCAAAAACACAATAAAGTCCCATCTTGAGTCCAAGGGATATACAGTGCTTGACGTTGGAACAAACACCTCCGACAGCTGTGATTATCCCATCTTTGCAGACCGTCTTTGCAAAAAAATACAAGACGGTGAAGCCGATCTCGGAATTCTCGTTTGTGGCACGGGAATCGGTATGAGCATCGCGGCAAATAAGCATAAGGGCATTCGCGCCGCTTGCTGCAGTGACACCTTCTCTGCTCGATTAACCAGACTTCACAACAACGCAAACGTGCTTTGCATCGGTGCGCGCGTGGTCGGTGTCGGACTTGGCATTGACCTTGTAGACGAATTCGTTGACGCTGAATTTGAGGGTGACAGACACGTAAAAAGATTATCCCTTATTGAAGATATAGAAAACGGAAAGACACTTTAAGGTCTTTTGGAAAGGAGTCCCGTATGGGCAAGATCATTCATAAAATAACTGACACGATTCGTGCAATATGCGGATTCAAGGATAGAATACAGCCCACAAGTGCAATCATCGTTGCATCGGGCAACTCCACGCGAATGGGCGAGGGCATCTCAAAGCAAATGATAATGCTTGATAATATTCCCGTCGTTGCGCACACAATTATGGCGTTTGACAAATGCGAATGCATCGACGAAATCGTAGTGGTTGCTAAGCAAGAGGAGTTTTATCTGTATAAAGAATTTCAAAGGCTTTACGGCTTCAAAAAGTTCGTCCGCCTCGTGAGTGGCGGTGCAACACGTCAGGAATCCGTTAAAAACGGATTTGCCGCCATCAGCAAAAAATCAAAATTCGTTGCTATTCATGACGGTGCGCGTTGCCTTATAACTCCCGAGCAAATTGAGGAGGTTTGTGCGGCCGCGTATAAGGTTGGCGGTGCTACTGCCGCAACGAGAGCCGTCGACTCAATTAAATTATCAAACGGAAAAAACAAGCTTATAACGGGCTCTGCTAACAGAAATCACGTTTGGCTTGCACAAACACCGCAGGTGTTCAAGGCCGAGATATATGAGCTTGCACTCAAAAAAGCGGAGATCGAAAGGCTTGAGGTTACCGACGATAACTCTCTCGTTGAAGCCCTTGGAGCCGACGTTCAGCTTGTAGAATGCGGCAGAAACAATATCAAAATAACAACACGGGAGGATCTTCCCATCGCTCTTGCAATACTCAGATCAAGGGAGGAAAACGAATGAACATACGAATTGGACACGGATACGACGTGCACCGACTGGTCGAAAACAGGGACTTGATAATCGGTGGAGTAAATATTCCCCACCATCTCGGTCTTCTTGGGCATTCTGACGCGGACGTGCTTCTCCACGCGATAAGCGATGCGCTTCTCGGCTCACTCGCGCTTGGAGATATCGGAAAGCATTTTCCTGACACTGACGACGAATATAAGGGCGCTGACAGTCTTGAGCTTTTAGCCTGCGTTTATGAATTGGTAAAGGAAAAGGGCTATGAGGTGTCTAACGTGGATGCCACGGTTTTGGCTCAAGCTCCAAGGCTTGCTCCCTTCATTCCTCAAATGAGATTGAATATAGCTCGCGCGCTCGAAATCGAGCTTGATGCAGTTAGCGTAAAAGCAACCACCGAAGAAAAGCTCGGCTTTACGGGTGAAGAAAAAGGCATCGCAGCTCATGCCGTGTGCCTTGTATATAAAAAGTAAAAAAGAACTGCGAAAAAGCCATACACTTCCAAGACGTTCAAATTCCACATCGCAATTCTCAATACCGTTTTTAGTATCATTTTATGTTAAACGGTATACCTTCGACATAAATTTCAAAAAGAAAAGGAGATAAATTATGATATATATCGCGCCTTCACTTTTGGCGGCAGATTTTGCCAACCTCGAAAAAGAAATAGAAAAAGTTCGACAGGCAGGGGCAAACTCCTTGCACCTTGACGTTATGGACGGTGCATTTGTGCCAAATATCAGCTTTGGCCCACCCGTTATAGCGTCCATCAGAAAAAAGACAAAGCTCTTCTTTGACGTTCACCTGATGATCAAAAATCCCCAACGTTATATTGAAAACTTCGTTCGCGCAGGCGCGGACTGTATAACGATTCATTATGAAAGCACCTCACGTCCCAAGGACGCAATATTAAAAATCAAGGAAAACGATATGAAGGTGGGTCTTGCAATTTCCCCCAACACGTCCTATGAGGTGGTAATTCCCTATCTTAATATGGTAGATATGATTTTAGTAATGACCGTTGAGCCGGGCTTTGGCGGACAGGCATTAATTCCCGAGACGCTTGAAAAGGTACGTAAGCTGAGAGAATACATAGACGAGCATAAAATTGACGTTGATATTGAGGTTGACGGCGGAATCAACGAGAAAAATGCCATTTTGGCAGTTGAAGCGGGTGCAAATATACTTGTTGCGGGATCTGCAATATTCGGCTCAAAAACTCCCGCGCAGGTGATCAAGAAAATGCGCGAGGAGCCTCTTCCCCCATCCGAAGAAAAAACGATCATCACAAAGACGTCAAAATCAACTAAAATAGTAAAACAACGATAATACTTGACTTATTGGCATTTTTGTGATATACTAAATTCTAATATAAATTAAGGAGGAAATATATATGGAACTTGTAGAAGGAAAATATTTAGAATATAAAGACAAGCCCTTGGTTCGTGAGGGTAACACGATTTGTTACGGTGATAAAACCGAAAAATGCTTTTTGCTTCTTGAAATCATGTCATATCAAAAGGATGAGGTGTCCGGTGAAGACCTTCCCGATAAGATTTTCATTCAGATAATTGATTCACAGGACCCCAACAAAATCTTAAAGCAGGGTGAAAAATCAGGTCTTTATGACGCATTTTCACTCGGTCTTGTATGGCTTGAGAGAGAGCTTAACACTAAATAATTCATAAAAGTAAAGGACTGACAAGCGTCAGTCCTTTGTTTTTAGCAATTCATCAACAACCAGCTTGATGGCAGCCGTAAGAACAGCATATCCGTCGGGAGTCAAATGTCCCCCGTCGGTAGTATAATGATCGTATATTGAATTCGTATCAAAATTCAAAAGCGGTGTATAAAGGTCAACGAAGGGGCAACCGTGCTTTTCGGCATATGCCCTTATTTTAACGTTGTTGAACGCCGCCTTTTGATTATTTCTGCCCCACTCCTTGCCCATCGACGTAAGCGAGCAAATAACAAGCTGAGATTTAGGCAAATTCTCTTTTATACCAATAATTAGATCCTCATAGTCCTCAAACATCGTATCAAAATTGTTAGCCCCAATAAGCATAACAATAACCTTAGGTCTAAGCTGATAAACCGAAACGTCAAGGCGCGCCAAAAGTCCGTGCGTAGTGTCACCGCCTATACCGCGGTTCTCCACCTTGTATTCCGGATAGTAATACTCAATGTCATAGCCGTCCGTCAAGCTATCTCCAATAAATGCAATATCGACCTCATAGTCGGCGTATATTTCATTTTCCTCGGCATATAAAATAAGCTTTTGATCGTAATATTCCTGTGCCGCCTTGATCAGCTCTTCTATTCTTCTTTTTTGTGGCAAATATTTACCGAAAAGCCAGAACAAGCCTATTGCAATTGCAACGAGAACAGCAACGGACAGCACCAAAATAAAAATTTTCTTTTTACTCATCTCAATACAACGAAAAACATCAAAGTCGCAACTAAGATTCCAAGAACAAAGCCACCGAAAACCTGAATTGAAGTGTGGCCGACAAACTTTTTAAGCTTGATTTCAGAAATTTCTTTACTTTCAATCAACTTTTTAAGTTCATTAATAATCACGTTTTGCTTGCCGGTTTCATTTCTGACTCCAACCGCATCACGGCAAACGATCATAGTCAAAAGCGCCGCAATGCCAAATTCAAAGCTCGCAAATCCGTAGCACAGTCCCGAAAACGTTGCAAGCGCCGTAACTGTAGCCGTATGTGAGCTGGGCATTCCGCCGTCCCCGAAAATTCTCTTAAAATCCCATTCCTTATAAGTAATGGCGTGCGTAAAAATTTTAAGCGTTTGCGATATAAGCCAAGCCGCAATTGCGGTAATTAAAAACGGGTTTCGCAATAAGTCCAATAACCAATTCATATTTCGTCATCCTTAAAATAAATTTTTCTACATTAGAGATTATACCCGTTTTTTCATTTTTTGTCAACAATATTTGATACATTTCAAAACAAAAGCAAAGGGACTTGCTTCCAAGTCCCTTTTCGTTGTTATTTTGTTAAATTGGAATAATACATTTTAACGATTTCCCTAAATTCTTCCTTATATTCATCACCGGAAAGATCCATTGCCTCAAGACGCTCAATAAGTGCCTCAAGCTTTGCATCTCCCTTGTACTGTGAATCACGAAGAATAAGTGCAAATTCAATCACCGCCGCAACGAAGGCGTCGTCACCCTCGGGAAGCGCGTGATATCTTTCAGTTCCTATAGTGAGTGTCAATTCTTGTTCCGTAGCGGCATCACCACCCACGTTTTCGGTGGGCTTATATTTGATTTTAACGTCTGCCAAGCTTTCACCCTCAACAAATTCCTTGTCGGTAAGAATAATTTCATAGCATACGGTCAGTGTATGTCCGCTTCCGATTTCACCTGCATCGGTGTTTGAATCATTGAATTCATCTTCTGTAAGCATCTTGTTTTCATAACCGATAAGACGATAGGATTCAACGTATTCGGGATTAAATACTATTCCCGCCTTAACGTCCTTGGCAACGGTTATCATGCTTCCGCCAATTTGTTGAACGAGTGCCCTGTCCGCTTCCTTCAACGAATCAATATAACTGTAAACGCCATTGCCCTTGAGCGCAAGAGATTCCATCTTGCTTGATTGAAGATTGCCCGTTCCAAAGCCGAAAACTGAGAAATAAACACCGGTCTTTGCCTTTTCCGAGATAAACTCTTCAAGGTCTTTAGTGTTGCGAATTCCCACGTTAAAATCACCGTCAGTAGCAAGAATAACCCTATTATTGCCACCCTGAATATAATATTTTGACGCCATTTCATAAGCTCTGTGTATTCCCTTGCTGCCCGCAGTGCTTCCACCGGCAGTAAGGTCTTCAATAGCCGCCAAAATTTTTTCTTTTTCGTAGCCGAATGCACCGTCAAGCACAACGCTGTCTCCGCTTGCATAAGTAACGATAGAAACTCTATCCTCGGGGTTAAGATTTTCAACGAGCAACGAGAAGGACTGCTGAACGAGTGGCAGCTTGTCGTTTGAATACATAGAACCACTTACGTCAATAAGAAATACGAGATTGTTATTTACGTTTGTAAATTCAATTTCCTCCGCCGCAAGACCAATTGTCAAAAGCTTTGTCTTTTCATTGTAAGGAGTATCGAAAACTGATGAGGTCAATGCCAAAATGGAATCATCCTCAGGAGTTTTGTAATCGTAGTCAAAGTAGTTGAGCATTTCTTCAACTCTAACGGCATCCTTGGGAATATCTGTATATCCGTTGGTTATATAACGTCTCAAATTCGGATATGACGCAGTGTTTACGTCGATTGAAAAATAGCTGTTGGGAGTTTCCGCAGTGCTAACGAAGGGATTTTCAACTATCTCGGTGTAATCCTCTCCCGAAACATCATTATTCCAAGCATTACCCGGATTTGCAAGAGCCCCTTCGGACAGATAATAATCCCCGCCCGGAGATGCGTCTTTCGCCGCAGCGCAAGATACAATCGAGAGTATCATAAATACTGCCATAAGTAAACCCAACGTTCTTTTCAAATTGTTTTTCATAGTTTTTTCTCCTTTTTATAGAAATTTTGTTTTAGTAAGCGCCCTTTTAGGCATCTTCATATATATAGTCGTTAAAATTTCAAAAAAGTGTAATGATTTTTGAAAATTTTTCAAAAAATTTCATATTTTCTTATTTTTTCAATAAAATTGTAGCACAGGATCATTCAATTTGTCAACAAAACCAAACAAAAAATATTCTTGGACAGAAATTTTCGAAAATCTATTGACAATTTTGATGAAAAGTAATATAATAATTAAGTCGCGTAAGCGGGCCATTAGCTCAGTTGGTTAGAGCTACCGGCTCATAACCGGTCGGTCTTAGGTTCGAGTCCTAAATGGCCCACCAGAAAAAGCACAGTTGATTTCAACTGTGCTTTTTCCTTTTGTAGATTAAGATATTATTCAATCCAACCTTCACGGTTGGATTTTTTTATAATTATCTGAACTATTTTAACATATATTATCGTAATGTAACTGATATATAAATTGGGATTTATCGGTGAGTTGATATTGTTCGCAGCAAAGCCTCCCTCCGAGAGGGAGGTGTCACCGAAGGTGACGGAGGGAGCCTGCGAAAATATAGAAAATATCTCGTCATATCACGACTGATAACAATAAAATCTCGCACTCTCCTCCACCGCTTCGCGGAGCCCCCTCTCGGAGGGAGCCTATTTTCGCGTTTCAAACTTACCTATAAATCAAAATTTGAAAGGTATATATATGAAGAAAATAAAGATATCTATTTTGAGTGCTATTTGGATAGCATTTTTGATAATTTCAAAAACTCCGTTCATTATTCCCTTATTGTGTGCGGTTGCTCTGCACGAATCAGGTCATCTTTTATGCGCGACAATTTTGAAAATCAAAATTCAAAGCCTTGATCTTTCACTGATCGGCGCCAGAATCAAAGCATGCGGTACGCTATCCTACGTTGATGAATTATTATTTGCTTTAGGGGGTCCTCTAATGGGATTTTTAGGCTTTGCTCTTACCTTCAAATTTTCATTTTCAAATTTAGCAATTCCCTTTTGTCAAAATTTTCTTTTTCCTTTTTCAATAATTTCACTTTGCCTGTCAATTTTCAATCTATTGCCACTCAATTCTTTGGATGGAGGAAGAATACTAAGATGCACCCTGTGTCTCATTTTTTCACTCAATGTAGCCGAAAAAGTAATAAAATTCACCTCATTTTTTACTCTTATATCACTTTGGCTTATGTCAATATATATGATGCTAAAAATAGCCACGGGACTGCCAATGTTCATTTTTTGCCTGTTTTTCTTTTCAAAATGCTTTATTAAAAGCATAAAAAACGGAGATTTAGAGAGTTTTTGAGAGAATAAACGAGAAAAAACGGTGTTTTTTTAATTTACTTCAAGTTGCCCACGGATAATTCAAATTTTTCTTGATTTTTGCCGATTTTTTTCGACTTTTTTTATAAAACCTATTGCATTTTTTCTTCATATTTGATACAATACATATCATAATGGATAAGAGTGAGCATTTTTTAGCCCACTCCCCATTCCCAAAATATTTTTTACATAAGGAGTATTGTGCGGAATGAAAGAAAATAATAGCAATATCATTAAACCCAAGGCAACCTATACCGACACTAAAGTGGTTGACTTAAAAAACATTTGCAAGCAGTATGACGGCGAGCCCGTGTTGAAAAACATCAACCTTTATATAAGAGATAAGGAGTTTGTAACTCTCCTCGGTCCCTCGGGCTGTGGAAAGACAACGACTCTCAGAATCATCGGAGGCTTTGAGACCCCCGATGATGGCACCGTGCTTTTTGAGGGCAAGGAAATCAACGATCTCCCTCCCAACAAAAGACACATCAATACAGTATTCCAAAAATACGCGCTTTTCCCACATTTGAACGTTTATGAAAACATCGCGTTCCCTCTCCGCCTCAAAAAGCTTCCCGAGGACGAGATAAAGGAAAAGGTAACCGAAATGCTCAAAATGGTTGCTCTTTCCGGATTTGAGAACAAGAGTGTTAGCACAATGTCGGGCGGTCAGCAGCAAAGAGTTGCCATAGCGCGTGCGCTTGTTTCCCACCCCCGTGTTCTTCTTTTGGACGAGCCCCTCGGCGCACTTGACTTAAAGCTCCGTAAGGATATGCAGGTCGAGCTTAAAAACATTCAACAGCGCATAGGTATTACGTTCATTTACGTAACACACGACCAGGAGGAAGCGCTTTCAATGTCCGACACGGTTGTTGTAATGGCGGACGGTGAAATTCAGCAGATAGGAACCCCCACCGATATCTATAACGAGCCCAAAAACGCGTTCGTTGCGGACTTCATCGGTGAATCAAATATTATCGACGGCATAATGCTCTCCGACTATAGCGTTCGCTTTGCAGGACACACGTTCAACTGCCTTGATAAGGGATTTGATAAAAACGAGCAGGTAGACGTTGTTGTTCGTCCCGAGGACGTTGACGTTGTTGAACCCGAAAAGGGCATGCTCACAGGTCAGGTTTCGGCAGTAACGTTCAAGGGCGTTCACTATGAGATAATCGTTGATATCAAGGGCTTTAAGTGGATGATACAGTCAACGGACTACGTTGCTCCCGAGCAGTTCATCGGTCTTTATATCGAGCCCGATGCAATACATATCATGAAGAAATCCAAATACTCAGGTATGTTCGGCGACTACTCATCCTTCTCCGATGAGCTTGATATGCTTTCTGACGCAGAGGCTGCTGAAGAATTTTAATTAATCGAGCACTATTGCTCACTACTGCAATTCCGAAAAAAGGAAACCTCACACGAGGTTATGGTCATAAATAATGAAAAACAAAAAGTCATTTATGGGCTCTATTGCGGCAGCACCCCATGTATTTTGGGCAATACTTTTCATCGTTCTTCCATTGATAATGATAATCGGATATGCGTTCACAGACCCTGAGGGTGTATTCACCTTCGAAAATGTGACGTCGCTCAAGGATTACATATCAATATTCGGACTTTCAATAGAGCTTTCAGTTATAGCAACGTTCATTTGCCTTCTCATCGGCTATCCGTTGGCTTATATAATTGCAAGAAGCAACCCCAAGCATCAAAAGATTTACATAATGCTTCTTATGCTCCCCATGTGGACAAACCTTCTTATCAGAACCTACTCCATCATGGCGCTTCTTGACGACGGTGGTTTTATAAACACACTGTTCAACACTAATTTTCATATAGTTGGAACTAAGGGCGCGGTTATATTCGGTATGGTATATGACTTCTTGCCCTATATGGTGCTTCCCATCTATACTTGCGTGTCAAAGATAGACAAGCATATGTGGGAGGTTGCAAGTGACCTTGGCTGCAACACAGTTCAAACAATGACAAAGGTCATCCTTCCCCTCTCCCTTTCGGGCATTATTTCGGGTGTAACTATGGTATTCGTGCCTTCAATCTCCACCTTCTATATTTCCCAAAAGCTTGGCGGAGGTACGTTTGAGCTTATAGGTGATACGATCGAGCGTCAGTTTGTTACAGGCGCATATAACGTGGGTGCGGCAATTTCACTTGTAATGATGATTCTCATTCTTATTTCTCTCGGAGTAATGAATTACTTCACCGAGGATAGCGAAGGAGGTATCATTCCATGAAAAAATACGCATCAAGAATATACCTTTGCATCATCTTTGCAATACTCTATATCCCGATTCTTACGCTTATACTCTTCTCCTTTAACGCGAGTGAGAGTACCGCGAATTTCACAGGCTTCAGCTTTGATTGGTATATAAAGCTGTTCCAGGATGAAGAGGCATTTATAGCACTTCGCAACACACTTATTCTCGCTGTTTCGTCAGCCGTTATCTCTACTGTAATAGGTACTGCAGCGGCAGAGGGCATTTATAAAATGAGAACCAAATGGTTCAAAAAAATGGTAACAAGCGTTACAAACGTTCCCATGATGAACCCGGATATCGTAACGGGCGTTTCATTTATGCTTTTCTTTGCGGCAGTAGTTGCAATTTTCAAAATTGCGGACTATGATAGCATCGGTTTCTTTGCAATGCTTATCGCACACGTAACGTTCTGCTTGCCTTACGTTATCTTGAACGTTCTTCCCCGTATCAACGAGCTTGGAGATTCCCTTTCCGAAGCGGCTCTCGACCTTGGCTGTACACCGGCGCAGGCATTCTTTAAGGTTAAGCTCCCAAACATTATGCCCGGTGTAATTTCGGGCGCAGTAATGGCGTTCACACTCTCTCTTGACGATTTCGTTATTTCGTATTTCGTCAGCCCCTCTAATTTCCAAACACTCCCCCTTCACATATATTCGATGACTAAAAAGACAGTTAAACCCGATATGTACGCGCTCTCAACGCTCATTATCGTGACCGTGTTTACACTTCTTATTCTCTCGAATATAAAGAGCTTCAAGAAAGCGGAGCAAAAAAGAAAAGGGGGTAGAAAAAGATGAAAATTAAATTTTTATCCCTTATTTTAGCAATCATCACACTTCTCCTTTGCTCTTGTAATAAACCCGAAGGTGCAACCGAGCAAGGAAAATATGAAACAATCAACCTCAATGTCTACAACTGGGGCGAATATATCTCCAATGAAGATGACGAGGAATGCGGTCTTTTCGATGTAAATGCAGGCTTTGAAAAGTATTTTAACGAAAATCTCGCAGATAAGTACGGCTTTTACGTTAAGGTCAACTATTCTACCTATGCAACAAACGAGGATATGTTTGCAAAGCTTTCAAACAGCGCCGTTGCATACGATATCGTTATCCCCTCGGACTATATGATTCAAAAAATGATCGCCCACGATATGCTTTTGCCCCTTGATTTTTCAAAATTGACAAATTACGGCAACATAAGTGACGATTTCAAGAATATGTATTACGACCCCGATAATGCCTACAGTGTTCCCTACACCTACGGTATGGTCGGCATCATCTATAACTCCGAATTTGTAAACGAAGAGGACGTTGCAGACGAAAGCTGGAGCCTTCTATGGAATGAATCCTACAAGGGTAAAATACTGCAGTTCAACAATCCCCGTGATGCATTCGCAACAGCAATGTACAAGGAAGGACTTAATATCAATTCACATAATCCCGAGGACTGGAATAAAGCCCTTGAGGAATTGAAAAAGCAAAAGCCCATCCTTCAAGGATACGTAAACGACGAGATCTTCAATAAAATGAAGAGCGCATCCGCGTGGATCTCATCCTATTATGCAGGCGACTTCTTAACAATGGCGGCGGACAATAACGACCTTCGATTCTATTATCCAAGTGAAGGCACAAACTATTTCGTTGACGCTATGTGCATTCCCAAAACGTCAAGAAACCCCGAGATCGCGCACGAATATATCAATTATATGATAGATATTGAGGCGGCAACGGCAAATGCACTTTACATTGGCTATGCTTCCCCAAATAAAGTCGTGGTTGAAAGCGAGCATTACATCGAAATGCTCGATTATAACTATAGCATATACGATGACGATGATAATTGCCTTGTAGATGCATATGAGGTTCTTTACGGCAAAACCAAAGACGAAGCAAATGCAAATTACCCATTCAATCCCGCCTATGAGGACTATTTTAAGGATGAAGCAACAGGTGTTGATATTCAAGCTCATGTAACCGAGCTTTGGGAATCATTAAAGACCGAAAACTCAACCGAGCTTTGGATCCATATCACAAGCATCGCAATTGTCGGCGGAATTTTGGGCTTTGCAATCTATACGACCTACATCAAGAAAAAGCGTTCAAAATTCTATCGCGATAGAGATAAAGAACGCAAAAAAGCTAAACAAATGAATCAATAGCATTTAAGCCCACACGTATTTCGTGTGGGCTTTGTATTTTTTGAGCTTTTTTGTCAATACTAATCATAATAAAATTGAAAGGTCTTATTATGATTAAATTATCAACCGATTATAGAAAAAACGTTAAATTTCTTGATGATATTTTAGCCGTCAAGGACAATTTTGACATACTGAAAAAGACGCTTATCATAGGAGAGGACGAATTGACACTATATTTTATCGACGGCTTTGTCAAGGACGGGGTAATGCAAAAAATGATGGTGCATTTTCTATCTCTAAAATCCCTCGGGGAGCGCACAAACAGAAGCGCGCAGGACTTTTTGTTCCATAACCTCCCATACGTCGAGGCGGACGTAACGGATGACGTTGACACCATGGTACAAATGATGCTTTCGGGCGCAACGGTTATGCTTGGGTCATCCTTTTTGAACCGTGGGATTATAATCGACGCGCGCACCTACCCTGCGCGAGAGACCTCGGAACCAGAAAATGATAGAGTTATAAAGGGCGCGCGCGACGGATTCGTTGAAACCCTGATCTTCAATACCGCCCTTATTCGTCGACGAATACGCGACCCAAAGCTGAAAATGTCATATATGACCGTAGGCACTCGCTCCAAAACCGACGTCGTAGTTTGTTATATCGAGGATAAGGCCGATGCTGAATATGTCAACTCATTAAAAAATAAAATAGCTGAAATCAACATTGAGGCACTCACAGTCGGCATGCAGTCCCTTGTCGAATGCCTTATTCCAAGCAGGTGGTATAACCCCTTTCCAAAGGTGCGCACCACTGAGCGTCCCGATGCCGCCGCCGCGCAGCTGATGGAGGGAAACGTCTTGGTGATTTGCGATAATTCACCCGAGGTCATGATTTTGCCCGCTTCCCTTTTCGACTTTATGCAAGACACCAACGATTTTTATTTCCCTCCCTTAACGGGTAGCTATTTGAGAATACTTAGATACGTCATTTTCTTTATGACTCTTCTATTTATGCCACTTTGGTTAATTGCAATTCACAATCCTGAGGCAGTTCCACCGTGGCTTAATTTCGTTTTGCCTCAAGAAATGGGCAAGCTGCCAATAATAGTACAGCTTTTTCTTGCCGAATTTGTCATTGACGGCTTGCGGCTTGCCTCAATGAATACACCCGGAATGCTCTCAAACTCCCTTTCGGTTATAGGAGGACTTATTTTGGGCGATTTTTCAATTCAGATCGGCTGGCTGATCCCCGAGGTAGTGGTTTATGGCGCGTTCGTTGCCATCGCAAATTTTTCTCAAAGAAATTACGAGCTCGGCTATGCATTCAAATTTTTGCGACTGATTTTACTGATCTTGACGTGGTTTTTCAACTTTTACGGCTTTTTTGCAGGAATTTTTCTATGCTTTGCCCTGCTTGTTTCAAACAAAACCCTAAACGGCAAGCGCTCCTACCTCTACCCACTAATCCCCTTCAACGCAAAAGCACTCAAAAGAATGATTTTTAGAGTAAAGAAACAATAAAAAAGAGAGGCATTGCCTCTCTTTTTTATTTATTCCAAACTAAAAGTCTTAATTGCCTTAATTGCCGTGCCGTTTTCATACTCTCGAACCTCACCGAGGGCGAAAAATTCTCCACCTGCAGTATAAAGTCTGACGCGCGAGCCAATCTCGAAATTAGTTTTTATCTTATTTTGATAGATCTCACATCCGCTACGGCAAAGCTTTTCATAAAATGCGGGCAATTTAACCTCGGGCAAATCATAGAAAAGCGACTCGGTAGGTGCCAAAAGCTTGTATCTTTCATCAATTTCAAGCCCCTCAAGTTCTTCAAGCGTATGTGAATTTTCAATATCAAATCCACCTGCTCTAACTCTATGCAAGGCGCTCATAACACCGCCACAACCAAGTCGTGCACCAATGTCTGCGCAAAGCGTCCTGATATAAGTTCCCGACGAGCATTCAACAAGCAAATCGTATTCGTTTTCCTTTTCGGTAGGTGTGCAAGCAAGCTGAAAAATTTCAATATCTCTTGCCTTTCTTTCGACCTCAATTCCCTCGCGCGCAAGGTCATAAAGCTTTTTACCATCAACCTTAAGAGCACTGTACATAGGTGGAATTTGCTTAATTTTACCCAAAAATTCACGGCAAGCGCTCATAACGGCATCAGAATTTGGAATATCATTACTTTGAGTAAGTATTTTACCCGTAATATCCTCGGTATCAGTGGTCAAGCCAAGAGTTAATCTTGCCCTGTATGTTTTTCTGTCAGCAACGAGATATTCAGCCGCCTTGGCAGCTCTTCCAAGAAGTATCACAAGCACCCCCGTTGCAAGTGGATCAAGAGTTCCCGTGTGTCCCACCTTGCGAGTGCCGTATAATTTTCTTATTTTGCCAACGACGTCGTGTGAGGTTATGCCCTCTGGCTTGTCAATAATAAGAACACCGTTTGGCTCAAATTTATTTTCACTCATATTTTATCCTCAAAATCTAACGTGTGCGGAATAGATGGGCTGACCCTTGTCAGAGAAATTCTTTTCATATTCAGTCATAACGTTGCCCTCATTCATCTCAGAATTGTGAAGGTCGCGTGTAACAAACTCAAATTTAAGACCAAACGACTCAAACTCCTCAAGTGAAAAATCAAAAAGTCCCTCGTTGTCGGTCTTTAATTTAAGTATTCCGCCCTCCTTGAGCAATGTCTTATAAATTTCAAGAAATGCTTTGTAGGTGAGACGACGCTTAGCATGTCCCGCCTTAGGCCAAGGATCGCTGAAATTTAGATATATGCAATCAACACTGTGCGCCGGAAAATACTCAACGAGATTCTTTGCATCACCGATGATAAATCTAAGATTATCGGGGCGCTCATCCTTTGCTCTCTCAGCCTTTTCAAGAGCCAAGCAAGCCACGTCGGCAATCTTTTCCATAGCAATAAAATTCACGTCGTGATGCTGCGCGCTCATTCCAACCGCAAAATTACCCTTTCCGCAACCGATTTCAAGATGAATCGGTCTTTCATTTGTAAATGCAGATTGAATATTAGACTTGAAATCATCACCGGGAGTTATAAGTAGGTGGGAGCACGCCTCAATTCTCTGTGCTCCGTGTTTTTTCTTTCTCATTCTCATAAATATAACTTCCTTTCTTTTTATAGGTATTGACTTTTAGTTCAAAAAAATGTAATATATTATCATAAACAACAAACGAGGTGTTATTTATGTATAGTTCAAATTCAGAAATAAGATCAAAAGCCAGAGCAATGCTCGGAAACGGTATATTTGCAAGAAATTGGCTTATGATCGTTTTAATGATATCAGTTATATCAATTATCGTGGGCGCCGCTAACTATATTGGCTGCGGCTTAGGTAGCTTGCTTTTGTCCGGCCCACTCTATATTGGACTTTATAACGTGCTTTTGAATATGAGCAAGGGCGAAGAGGATATTAGATTTGAATCCGTTTTTGAGGGCTGCTATAAATTTGGTCCAAATCTTGTTTTAGGTGTTATGCATACCCTTATCATTATGCTTTGGAGCTTGCTTTTTATCATTCCGGGAATCATTAGATCCTATAGCTTTTCACTTGCATATTACATAAGAAACGACCACCCCGAATACACGTGGCGCCAATGTCTTGACGCAAGTGAGCAAATGATGCAGGGCCATAAATGGAGACTCTTTAAGCTTCATTTCAGTTTTTTGGGCTGGATGCTTCTATCCGTCTTAACCCTTGGAATAGGATCGATCTGGGTAACAGCATACAAGCAGGCCGCAACCACCGTTTTCTATGAGGACTTAAAAGCAAGTTCAATGTATCTGTAATATTATTTATCTGCCAACCCACTTTGGCAGATAATTTTTATTATTTGAGTAAAAAATGATAAATACACCTTGACAACTCGACAAAAAAGCATTATAATGAATTAGATATAATTATATTCTCTCACGGAGGCTATGTATGCATTTTAATAATAAAGGAATTCGTGCTCACGCACGATATTTGCTTGATGATAATATTTTAGGTAAGGACTGGATTAAGGGTGCCTGCACACATATAATGATAGATTTTATCATTTGTTTGCTTGCTTATCTGTTATATGCCACCTTTATCATAAATCTCATTATATTAGTTTTCACTATTTTCATTACCAATTCTGTAATATTGGCTTACTTTCTTGTGGTAATGGCATTACTTGCAATACCGCTTTCACTTTCCGTCATTATCGGTCCTATAAGCGTTGGAATTGCATCAGTTTATATTGATCTTGTAAGAGGAAACGGAAAGATCAGAATCAGAAAATTCTTCTGTGGATTTAGAAACTTCTTTTCAAACGCTGTTCTTGCGGTAATGTGCATAGTTCAAGTTGCTCTTTGGTCATTCTTCTTTATCATTCCGGGTATCTACGTTGCATATTCCTATGCATTGGTGTTCCACGTTAAGAAGGATAACCCCAACTATAGATGGAAGCAGTGCTTGGACGAAAGCGAACGCCTTATGGAGGGCAACCGTTGGAATCTTTTCAAGCTTCAAATCAGCCACATTGGTTGGTTCTTGCTTGGTCTTGCGTTCATCCTTGTTGGTTCTTATTGGGCAATGCCTTACTACCACACCTCAATTGCTATTTTCTACGATCAGGTTAGATTTGAAAAAGGCATAAGATAATTCAAAAAGTATTTAATTTGCCTGTTGGCTTTATGCCAACAGGCATTTTGTTTTATTTAATTATACGTTAAATCTAAAGAGAACGATATCTCCGTCCTTAACTACGTATTCCTTACCTTCACTGCGAAGAAGACCTGCGTCCTTAACAGCCGCCATTGAGCCGAGCTTTGTGAGAACGTCAAAGTCAACCACCTCGGCACGAATGAATCCGCGCTCGAAGTCGCTGTGTATCTTTCCTGCCGCCTGAGGAGCTCTCATACCCTTAGTAATTGTCCAAGCACGAACCTCCTTGGGTCCCGCAGTGAGGTAAGAAATAAGGCCAAGAAGTGAGTAGCTTGCCTTAATAAGACGGTCAAGACCGCTTTCGGCAATTCCCATATCCTCAAGGAACATCTTCTTCTCTTCAGCGTCAAGCTCACTGATCTCCGCTTCGATCTGAGCGCAAATTGCGATGATTTCGGAATGCTCAGCCGCCGCAAACTCCTTAAGCTCACAGTAAAGAGGATTGTCAAGTGGCTCGCGATCAGCCTCATCCTCACTAACGTTAGCAACGTAAATAACGGGCTTCATTGTGAGAAGCTGTGTATCGCCAAGAAGCTCAAGCTCGTCCGCATCAAGCTCCATTGTGCGCGCGCATTTACCCTCTTCAAGAGTTGCGTGAATTCTTTCAAGAAGCTCAACGGTCGAAGCAAGAGTCTTGTCACCCTTCATTGCCTTTTTAACACGGTCAATGCGGCGCTCAAGAATTTCCATATCTGAGAAAATAAGCTCAAGATTTATAGTTTCAAGGTCACGAATCGGGTTGATGTTTCCGTCAACGTGAATAATGTTGTCATCCTCAAAGCAACGAACAACGTGGAGTATAGCATCAACCTGACGAATATTATCAAGGAACTTGTTTCCAAGGCCCTCACCCTTTGATGCACCCTTAACAAGACCTGCAATATCAACAAATTCGATAACGGCAGGCGTAAATTTTTCAGGATTGTACATCTCTGCCAATACGTCAAGACGGTGATCGGGCACTGCAACAATGCCAACGTTCGGCTCAATCGTGCAGAACGGATAATTCGCTGACTCCGCACCTGCATTTGTCAATGCATTAAATAATGTACTCTTTCCTACGTTAGGAAGTCCTACAATTCCAAGTTTCATATAATAATCTCCTTTAACAGACCATATTTATCCATATTAACTTTATTATTATATCACATTATTTTGTTTTTTTCAATAGGTTGCAAAAGTTTTCTTGCCCCTTAATATCAAAAACAAAAGCCCTCGGCGTTGCCGAGGGCAAGATATCTTAATTAGATAACAATAAACGCGCAAGAGCCGGGAGCAATAGAAATTGTACCGCTTACTGCTTTTCCATCAAGTGAAGGAAGCTCGTTGTTTTCACCGAGTACAAGAGGATTGCCGTTAAGATACATAACCTTATTTCTCATATTTCCGTTGCCCGAAAGCTCATAAATGGTTGCTTCACGAGGCAATTCAACTGTTGTTGCGTCGGTAAGAGAATTATTGATAAGAAGATATGCATAACCACCTTTTCCATCTTTTCTGCTATGACAGTAAAGATGTGCGCCCTCTACGTTGGGATTGCCACAAGCATAAACCGTATTACCCATAAGGCGTGTCCAAAGAAGAACTGCAAAATAGTTAGGACGGGGATCAAACGTGCCATGCTGAAGGAAGCCGTAGTCACTTGAAGCAAGTGTGTTGTGGAAAATAACACCGTTTGTGAGTGTGCAGAAGCTACCAAGCTCGTTAAGTGTACGAAGGACGTCAAGATATGTTGATGCCCAAGTGTCACCACCGCCACCTGCGTCACCCGATTCGGTTACCCACATTTCAGCGCCGGGAACGTATTTATCTCTAACAGGAATGTTCATATAACAAATACCGGGAGCAACTTGAAGATATGCATCAGTATGTGCCGCTTCTGCAGGCCAATGTCCTGTCGGCATCATACCCGCAAGACGCTCGGAAATGCCATTATAGTAATGATATGAATAAACGTCCATCTTAACCTGATGACCGCGGAGAAGATCGTGTGCGGTGCCCATCTTGAACATATTACCCATACCTGCACCCATTTTTGAAAGCTGATCGCTTGTAGATGCTTCGTCGGTCATACCCGTATTGCAAGGTCCAACCACAAGACATTCGGGATAGTTCTCTCTTACCCAACCGTTGATAATATCCTGGTCACGAATAAAATCAGGAAAATCATAACCAATGGGTGCACCCGAGGTTTGAAGCATATTGGGCTCGTTCATAAATTCAAGAGCATCAATAGTACCGCCAAGCTCCTTTGTAAGATTAAAGAGCTTTTCAATTTGAGTCAAACGAATGGGACCGTTGTTTTCATCGTGGTCACCCGCACAGTTTGAAACGGAAACGAGAAGCTTACCGTCAACTGCCTTAACAAAGCCAAGAATATTTGCCCACTGCTCTCTTGTAAGAACGGACTGATATCCCTCGGGCGCTTTACCACCGGTTGTGCCATCAAAATCGTAATAAGTTTTTGTTGCCCAAGTTCCGCTAACACGAACCCAAACGGGACCGAATTCCTTTGAAAGTTTAATAAGCTTTTCATTGGTGGTGTCAATGGGAGGATAATACTGCATAAGGCCTGCCATTGCTGTGTGATTAGAAAAACCGCCTTCAAGCTTAGGAAATTCTTCAGTTCCTGCTATCTGACCTTCAGTGTATGCCTTCCAGAACGTTCCACCTGTAACTTCGGTCATTTCCACGTTATAGGACATAAGACGGGGATTCATTTGACGAATTTCTTGTAAATTATCTAGATTCAATTTAAGATTGTGTGCCATAGTTTTCTCCTTTTGTTTTTTATGATTATATTGTACCATTTAATCCCTTGGTTTGTCAATAAAGTATTTGGAATAAAAATGTAAATAAAAACAAAAAATATTGTTGCATTTTTGTTAAATATATGATATAATTTTTTATGAACATAACAAT
Source organism: Eubacteriales bacterium (assembly GCA_045613605.1). Lineage (GTDB taxonomy): Bacteria > Bacillota > Clostridia > Oscillospirales > CAG-272 > RGIG4608. The sequence continues at coordinate 2,508 of JAZLBH010000037.1, read as the reverse complement.
TAGTTCAAAAATTGTTCGATTTTTGTCAACAATTGCCCAAATTTACACGAAATTTATTTTCATTTTGCACTTTTTCTTTCACGATTGATTGTGAAAATTCAAACATATTACACCTTGGGGGTAAAAAATGCTAGACACAAAAATTTTGGTTATTGATAATGATTTCGCAATGTGCGATACAATTAAAAACTATTTTGAAAAAGAAGGCTACGAAATAAAAACCGTTAATGACGGATTATCCGGTATCGATAGCTTTAAGCTTTATGATCCTGATATCGTTTTGCTTGATATTATGCTTCCTAAAAAGGACGGTTGGCAGGTTTGCCGTGAAATCCGTGAGGTTTCAAATAAGCCAATAATCATTATCAGCAATAAAAATGATACCTTTGATAAGGTTTTGGGCTTGGAGCTTGGCGCTGACGACTATGTGGTTAAACCCTTTGATATCAAGGAGCTTTCTGCTCGAGTTAAAGCGGTGCTCAGACGCACCCGCGCGCATAACGTTCCCAAAAACGATAACGAGGTTATTAAATTTGAAAACTTAGAAATCAGTCTTCAAAAATACGAATTAAAGCTTTGTGGAAAATCCGTTGACGTTCCACCCAAGGAGCTTGAGCTTCTCTACTTCCTTGCCTACAACCGTAATCGCGTATTCACTCGTGATCAGCTTCTTGACAAGGTTTGGGGATTTGACTATCTCGGTGACTCCAGAACCGTTGACGTTCACGTTAAGCGCCTTCGCGAAAAGCTTGAGGGTGTTAGCGACAAATGGATATTAAAGACCGTTTGGGGCGTTGGATACAAATTTGAAATACTTGAATAATTACATAAAATACTGACCGATTGTTCGGTCAGTATTTTTTTGAAAATCCACTTGCAAAAACGGTTAAAATATGGTAATATATATAATGGATTAATTTGTGATGATTGGAGTAATACAATGATTATCGAACTTGAAGAATACAAATATAAACTGATTGGAATGAGAAAAGATATCGCCGAGCTTCACGATGCGCTTCGCATTGCTGAACTCACAAAGCAGGTAAACGAGATGGAGGAAAAGACTCTCGACCCTGATTTTTGGGGCGACCAAACCAACTCATCCAAGATTTTACAGGCTATTAAGCAGGGCAAGAAAAAGCTTGACGAATTTAACGGTCTTGCACAGCGCCTTGAGGATGCAATTGCTCTTGCCGATATGGCAATAGAAGAAAATGAAGAGGGCTATGCCGAGGAAGTAAAAGCAGAGCTTGAATTCGTTGAAAAGGAAGAAGAAAGAATGAGAATTGAGATCCTTCTTTCCGGTGAATATGATAGAAATAACGCGATCGTTTCCTTCCACCCCGGTGCAGGCGGCACGGAGGCTCAGGACTGGGCGCAAATGCTTTACAGAATGATCACGCGTTGGGCTGAGGCACACGATTTCAACGTTAAGCTTCTTGACTGGCTCGACGGTGATGCGGCGGGTATCAAGAGCGCTACGATTATGGTTGAGGGTGAAAATGCTTACGGCTACCTCAAGAGCGAAAACGGTGTTCACCGCCTTGTCCGTGTTTCTCCCTTTGATGCGAACGGAAGACGTCAAACGTCCTTTGCTTCAATCGAGGTAATGCCAGAATTTGAAGATGACAATACGATCGAGCTTCGCATGGAGGACCTCGATATCACGGCGCACCGTTCAAGTGGTGCAGGTGGTCAGCACATCAACAAAACCGACTCCGCAATTCGTATTTTGCATAAACCCACGGGTATCGTAGTTGGTTGTCAGACCGAAAGAAGCCAGCTTCAAAACAAGGAAACTGCTCTTAAAATGCTTAAATCCAAGCTTCTTGAGATCAAGATCAGAGAAAATCTTGAAAGAGTTGAGGATATTCAAGGCAACAAGGCAAATATCGAATGGGGCTCACAGATTCGCTCATACGTATTTATGCCCTACACTCTTGCAAAGGATACGAGAACAGGCCACGAAAACGGCAATATCCAAGCAGTTATGGACGGCGACCTTGACGGATTTATCAACGCATATTTGAAGTTTATTACAAAATAAAAAAACAAAGCTCCCGATCATTTCGGGAGCTTTTTGTATGCCTCAAACAGCCATTGAGGAAATATATGATTTTCATACACCTCACTCAATATAAAGCAAAGAAAATATATAAGCAAACACGCGAAAAGTATTATTCTCTCGCGTGTTTTTTCTCTGCTTACAATTCGTTTTATCCTGTATTTCATACCGCACCGCCCTTCAGTTAATTATATTCGGCAAAGGGATAAAAATGAGCAATAAATTGGGATTTATCGAGTTGTTAGCACTCGCTTTGTGCTATTGTTTCGTCCACCTTTTCAAAGGTGGCGCCCGCGCGGCGTTAGCGCAAAAAACGGCATTTTCTTTTTGCAAAGCTTTTTCTTTTGGGCCTTTCACCTCAAAAGAAAAAGCGTCTAACAAGTCTTGATAGCAAAAAGGTTTAGCCGCTTTTCTTTGCCAAAATAGGCACAAAGAAAAGCTAA
>JAZLBH010000036.1:0-3194 GCA_045613605.1 Eubacteriales bacterium | reverse complement strand
GTTTAAAAGTTATTTGTTTCATTGATAAGTACCATTTTGAACGAATTTAAATAGTTAGAAAGTGAGAAATTATTTTTATGAACAGTAACCCACTATTCAAGGTAATTTTATTACAAAGCTAAAATACTGTCCTTGATTTTTTTGATAGGAAATTGTGCTTATCTTGATTTTTTTGATATGTTTTTCAAAAAGTGCATATTGATATAAAAAATCAAGCGCAAAATTTGTGCAATATTACCAATAAATTGCATTTTGGAAACTACAAAATGAAGTCAAAGTATCAAAGTTCATTAACAATATAGCTTCATTTTTTCAGTAAAATGAGCCTCAAAATTGCATTTTTGGTCAAAATCATATCAAAAAAGCAAAGAAATTTAACTTGTAAGAACGGCGGATTATCGGCGGGAGTTGATGCAATTACTGCCATCAAAAATCATTTTGTGAATTGACACAACGAAAAAATTATGGTATAATAAAATTTAGTTAGAAACTGCTGTAAAATAAAAATAACGGACGGTAGTCCGATAAGGTGATGTATGAATATAAACGTAAACGAAATTATGGACAAATTGACCTTGGAGGAGAAAGCGTGCTTGCTTTCGGGACATAAATCTTGGCACACAAATAAAATATCAAGAGTCGGCTTGCCTTCAATTTTTTTAACCGACGGCCCCCATGGCCTAAGAAAGAAAAAGGACGGGGATAAGGTAATTGGACTTGGACAAACCGAGCCCTCCACCTGCTTTCCTGCGGCTTGCACGACGGGAAGCTCATGGAATAAGGATTTGCTTTATAAAATGGGCGTTGCCATGGGCGAGGAATGTCGACATTACAACGTCAATTTAATCCTTGGACCTGCGGTAAACATCAAAAGAAATCCCCTTTGCGGAAGAAACTTTGAATATTTTAGTGAGGACCCTCATATTTCGGGTAAGCTTGGCGCGGCCCTGACTCGAGGGATTGAGGATATGGGCGTTGGCACAAGCGTTAAGCACTTTGCTTGTAATAATAATGAAGAAAACCGATATTTCGGTGATTCCATAGTTGATGAGCGCGCGTACCGTGAAATTTATCTCAAGTCTTTTGAGCCGATCATTAAAGAGGGAAAGCCTCAAACCGTTATGTGCTCATATAACAGGGTAAACGGCGTGTATGCAAGTGAAAATTCGGAGCTTCTTAACAAGGTGCTGCGTGAGGAGTGGGGCTTTGAGGGATTGGTAATGTCCGACTGGGGCGCAGTTAACGATAGAGTTGAAGGCATTAAGGCAGGACTTGACCTTGAAATGCCCGGTGACGTTGCTCATAACCGACAGGTGATAATTGACGCGGTCAATAACGGTACTCTTTCTATGGAGGAGCTTGACAGGTCTGTCAGACGCGTGTTAAATATGATTAAAAACACCACCCGTGTTGAAGGTGGAATCCTTTCTAAATTTGACGAGCACGCTCTTCTTGCGAAAAGCATTGCAGCCGAGAGTGCCGTGCTGCTTAAAAACAAGAATAATATTCTCCCCTTGAACGAGGATGAAAAATATCTTGTTATCGGTGAGATGTTTGAAAAAATGCGTTATCAGGGCTCGGGCTCGTCTCTTATAAATCCGTATAAGCTGACAACCCCCAAATCGGCATTTGACAGCCATAAGGTAAAATATAGCTATGAGAAGGGCTATAATTTGGATTCCTTTGAGGATGACGACGCTTTGGTGCAAAGAGCATATTTGAAGGCGGAGCTTGCCAATACGATAGTATTTTTCGGCGGTCTTTCCGAATATGCGGAAAGTGAGGGCTTTGACAGAAAGACGATGTCACTACCCCAAAACCAAATCAATTTGATAAAAAGACTTGCAAGGCTTAATAAAAAAATAGTTTTCGTAATGTTTGGCGGAAGTCCGATTGAGATGTCGTTTGATACGAATCTTGATGCCGTTTTGAATATGTATCTTCCCGGTGAGGAGGGTGGAGAAGCGGCATACGAGATTCTTTTCGGCAAGACAAACCCCTCGGGAAGGCTTTGTGAAACTTGGCCCAATAAATACGAGGACGTGCCGTTTAGCAATGAATTTACGCTTACCACCAACGATAGATATAAGGAGAGCATTTTCGTTGGCTACAGATATTACTCCACCTTTGGAGTTCCCGTTAAATATCCCTTTGGCTTTGGACTTTCATATACCGATTTCCTATATAGCAATATGAGAGTAGAAAAGGAAAACGGTATTTTCAAGGTGTATGCCGACGTAAAAAATATTGGTACGGTCGCGGGTGCTACCGTGCTTGAGCTTTTTGTTGAAGCGCCTAAGACAAGCGTGGTTAAGCCCCTTCGTGAGCTTAGAGGCTTTGAAAAGGTTTATCTTGAAGCGGGGGAAAAGCAAAGCGTGTGCGTTGAGCTACCCATTGAAGATTTAAGATATTACGTCAACGGAAAATGGTCGCTTGAAAACGGTACGTATACGTTTAGACTGTGCAGTGACGTTAACACCGCGCTCCTTTCGGCAAGCGTAGAAATTGACGAGGGTGAGGACGTTGAAGAAAATGAGCGTTATGCCGGCCTGTATAACGTTTCTAAGGAAAAGCTTCTCGGTATGGCTGATTTTCAGTTTGATAAGCTTATCGGCAGAAAAATTCCACAGCCCGAGGTTAAAAGACCCTATGATCTAAACACACCCATAAGGGAATATAAAACCTTTTTCGGAAAGCTTTTTTATAAGAGCATTATGCTTGTATTTGAAACGGTGTATAAAAAAGAGCTTAAATCAAAGCAAGACCCAAATAAAGAAACAAGGGTTAAAAATGCTTATTTCGGTTGGCAAACCATGAAGACGATGAGTCTTCGTTCAATGTCATATGCAAGTGAGGGAATGCTTTCTCATAATATGGCGTGTGCTCTTGTCGACCTTGTGAATAATAGACCCATAAGAGCAATAATCAAAATGATAAAGGGCGAAAAATGTGTAAAATTGCCTAAATAACGATAAATCCCTGCAAAAATATGCAGGGATTTTTATTTTTCTATTGAATTTACCCTAAAGCTGTGATATAATTGGGGTAACAAAAGAATAAACACAGTTCATTTAGTCGGGTGCGCTGCTTGACGGCGCTATTCGGGGATAAGGAAATTGCGGTGAGAATCCGCAGCAACAGCCATTACCGTATTTTATCAATAGATAATAAGTCGGAATGCTTATCGTTCTGTG
>JAZLBH010000035.1:0-6125 GCA_045613605.1 Eubacteriales bacterium | reverse complement strand
TTTCTGCGCCTGTTAAAATGCAGAAAAAATCGTTATGTGTTATTGTGCTTTTAAGTACAATAACACAATTTGCGTAGAGTTTTGCCGCGAAGCCCTATTAAAAGTTTTTGGTTCTTTTTTTCAAAAAGAACACTATTCTTAATAAACTAACTAATATACTTCCCTTTCACTACCTCGATATTGCGATAGGGCACGGAAAGATCCATATCGCTTTCGCAGGAGGTTATAATAACCTGTCGGTCGGTTATCTCGCGAAGAAGGTTTTTACGTCTGCCGGAGTCGAGCTCAGAGAAAACGTCATCAAAGAGGAACACGGGATACTCACCGCAATCCATTTTGCATATTTCACCCTCAGCAAGCTTCATTGCAAGCGCCAAGGAGCGCTGTTGCCCCTGAGAGCTGTATAAACGCGTGTTTTTGCCGTTTAGATTGATAAGGATGTCATCCTTATGAATACCGTACAATGTTGAGCCTGCGGCAATCTCGCGCTCGTGGAAGTCGGTCAAGAGTCTAAGAAAGCTCCTTTCCGTTACTTCAAGGTCAAAATACAGCTCAACGTCCTGCTTTGCAGAGCCTGCATAGATAAATTCGGGAGTTTCATCTATCTCACCGCTTGCGCACATTCTTTTATAAAAGTCCGCAATTATCTCACCGCTTCGCGCAATATATTCAGCGCGCGCCTTAGCGATGATAGCCGCCTCGTGAGCGAGCTGAGCCGACCAAAAGTCGATAGTGGAATCAAAGGTAGCCCTGTCCTCCTCGGCATTTTTTATAAGCTTGTTTCGGTTAAGCAATATTTTGTTATATTTTTGCAGCGAGTGCAAATACATCGGTCTTATTTGCGAAATGGCAACGTCGAGATAGTTTCTTCGCAGGGCGGGCCCGTCCTTTATCATCTGCAAATGGTCGGGTGAGAAAAGAACGGCACGGAACGAGCCGACAAGCTCGGATAGCTTCGTTATCTTAACTCCGTTATGAATTACGTTCTTTTTTTGTCTTGCATTGCTTGACATTCTCATCGTGATATTTTGCTCCCTGCCGGCGCTCTCATAATCAAGTGAGACCGAAGCATATTCCTCACCGAAACGAATTATCTCGGTATCGTGTGAGGTCCTGAAGCTTTTGCCAAGTGAAACGTAATAAATTGCCTCAAGCAAATTGGTTTTACCCTGCGCATTTTCGCCGTGAAGAACGTTTATACCGCTGCTGAATTCAATGGTCTCGTTCTCCGCGTTACGAAAATTGCACAGCTCTACTTTTTTACAAAGCATATTTATTGAAATTAATAATTAGTCTTTAAGTCTTACGGGAAGAAGCATAAATACTTCGTCAATGCCCTCCTTGGGCTCAGCGGGAGTAATATTGAGAGAAGAAAGATGGCTTGAAAGAGCGAGCTTGATTTTTTCACTGTTACAAGCGCGTACGGAGTTGATGAGATAGCGGTTGTTAAAGCCGATAGTAAGGGGCGCACCGATATCGTTGATCTCGATTTCGTCATATGTGCTTCCCGCACTTGAATTTGCGGTGATCTTAAGGAGGTCACCGTCGAAAACAAGCTTAACGTGGCTTCTGAGTGAGCCTGCGATCTTTTCCTCGGTTACGAGAGCCGCGCGCTCAAGCGCTGAGATAAGCTCGTCGCGGTCACATTCAACGCTGTACTTGTGGTTCTTAACGATAATTCTATCGTAATCGAGATATTCACCCTCAATAAGACGGCTGAAGAATATGATCTCACCGATCTCAAATACGATATTCTTTCTTGTCATGAAAATACGTGCAACCTTTTCCATGCTATCCGAAAGGAGCTTAACAAGCTCGTTTACCGTTTTCACAGGGAGAATAAACGCGTTTCTATAAAGTCCGTTGTAATCCTGTTCTGTCTTGAAATCAATAGTTCTGTCACATTTAGCAAGCTTGAAATTGTCGCAGGATACCATTGTGAGACGGTCGTTCATTATTCTGACGAACGTACCGTTGAGAATATTTCTCTGGTCGTTGATACCCATAGCGTACATTGTCTGGCTGAACATTTCCTTGAGGTCACCCTGCTTGATAATAAGAGCATCGTCACTCTCAAGCTTGGGAATTGCGGGGAAATCGCTTCCTGCAAGAGAATTCATCTTGTGGCTTGATTTACCGCACACGATCGACGCAACGTTGCGATCGTCAACGTCAAGTTCAATTTCATCAGCGGGCATTACGCGAAGAGTTTGGTTAAGCTTAACTGCGTTGATAATATATGATCCCTCTTCGATAACCTGCGCGTGTGTAGTAACTCTCATACCCTTTTCAAGGTCGAAGGTTGTAAGAACGCACTCATCGGGAAATTTTGCTTCAATAAGAATACCCTCGGCAGCAGGTACTGTAACCTTTGTTGATACGCAGCTCATAAGGGGAGCAATTGCTGCTGCAAATTCGTGTCTGTTGAATATAATCTTCATAATCTATATCTCCATTCTTAGGTGTTGGGTGAAACTTCTTTTATAATTTCTTTGATTTCAAAATCGAGCATCGCATCGGTCATTATCCTGCGCTCAATGGTTTCGATTGAGCTGATGATCGTTGAGTGGTCGCGGTTGAATATCTTTGCGATATTGGGGAGTGACATCTCGGTTACCTCGCGAATGATGAACACGGTGATGTGACGCGCGTAAGCGATCTCCTTGTTTCTTTTTGTGGAAACAAGATCCTCCTTCTTCACACCGTATTTTTGGTAAACCGATGAGAAGATTTTTTCAACCGTAACACTTGTTGGCTCTGCACCGCCAAGAAGCTCGGTGATACAGCCGCGTGCAAGGTCCATATCTATTTTTTCAACGGTCAAGAATACTCTTGCGCCAAGCTTTTTAATAGCACCCTCGATTTGACGAACGTTTGAACGAAGATTTTCGGCAAGGAAGGTAAGCACGTCCTCAGGAACGGCAATTCCAACCTGCTCAGCCTTCTTTTTGATAATTGCTATACGAAGTTCAAGGTCGGGTGATTGCATATCCGCAATAAGTCCCCATTCAAAACGGCTCTTAAGTCTGTCCTCAAGTCGGTTGATTTCGTGAGGCTGACGGTCGCTTGTAAGAATTATCTGCTTTCCACTTTCGTAAAGCGCGTTGAAGGTATGGAAGAATTCCTCCTGAGTTGACACCTTGCCTGCGATGAACTGAATGTCGTCGATAAGAAGCACGTCGCAATCACGATATTTTTCGCGGAATTCGGACATTGCTTGCTTTGAGAGGGATTCGATCATTTGGTTTGTGAAATCCTCACTCTTTATGTAAACGACCTTAACGTCGGGGTTTATGTTTTTGAGGTGGTTTGTTACCGCGTACAAAAGGTGTGTCTTACCGATACCGCTGGGACCGTAAATAAACAAGGGATTGTAATTTTTAGCGGGATTGTTTGCAACCGCCACACACGCTGCATGAGCAAACTTGTTAGATGAACCAACGATAAAGTTGTCAAACGTGTATTCGAAATTGAAGGGAGGCATCGTTGAGCCAAGATGGATTCCGCTTTTGGATTTTTCCTTTTGCTTTTCCTTTTCCTCCTGCTCCTTGCGTTTTTTCTCTTCCTCAAGGCGCCAAGAGGGATCACCCATGGAAACGCGCTCCATAATGCTTCTGATCGCTTCTTCTTTATTTATGGGTGTACCTGTGAAAATAACGTTTACTATAACCTCAAAGCCGAGCTCGTCAGAAAAGCGGCGGGAAAGCTCACCCGTATATTTTTCGGTGAGTGTTTTGTGCTTTAATTCACTCTTGATTCCCATTGTAATAACGCCGTCTTCGTAATTTTCGATCGTAAGATCCTTAAACCAAAGCTCACGGGTTGCAGTTGCCATTGAATCACTGAAAGAATCGTAAACGAGATTCCAAACAAGTTTTATTTCTTCTAAATAAGCGCTGTTCGACACGGTAATATTTCCTTTCTTAAAAATATCTATTCTTTGATATAATAATTTTCTCTCGCGCGTGCGCATATACGCACACGATTAACTAATATAAATTAATATAATATATATAACAATGCAATTATATCATATTTATGGGCAAAATGTCAATCTTTTATTTGTACAGCAACCAAAGTTTACAAATTGTTTACATTTGCTCCTGTGTTTTCTGCCCAAACGGCATAAAAAAAGACCGCAAAGCGGCCTTTTTTAATAGATTTTAATTTGTTTATCTTTCCAAATTTCAATTTCACCGATTTCGTTATAGTGCCAATAATTTCCCTCTTCAATAGGCTCCTCTTCACTGTAAAAATACGGTGACACGTAATCCAATTCAGGATTTTCGCCAATAAAAATTCTCGGCATTTCATCTTCCCTGTACTTAAAATAAACGTTTTTAAGAGAATTGCATCCTTCAAAAGCGCCTGCACTTATGCTGGACAACGCCCTGCAAATTACAAGCTCCTTTAATGAAGAACATCCCAAAAAGGCGTTTTTAGATATGGAGGTAAGTCCCTCTCCAAGCTCCATTATTTCAAGCGAGGTGCAATTTTCGAATGCGAGAGAATCTATTTGCTTGATTCCGTTTCCGAGGCTTGCGGATTTGAGAGATCTGCACTCACCGAAGGTTCCGGCTGAAATTCCGACGATTTGGTCTGAGAGCTTAATGCTTTCAAGCGAGCTGCAATTATAAAAAGCCTGCTTACCGATACTGCTCAAGGACTCGGGTAGAATTATTGAGGTCATATTTGTGCAATTCAAAAACGATTGCTGACCGATACTGACGATTCCCTCATTGATTTCGGCGCTTTCAATACAAGTGCAGTTTGAAAATGCGGCATCTCTGACCTCGGTAACCTCGTCGGATATGATGAGATCAGTTATAATTTGACCGTCAACCGACAGTCTTTTATTGTAGGGCTGTGAATTTCCCTTTATAATACTGAATTCCACCCCACACCAACGCTTAATGCTTCCTATTTCGATTTCCTCAAGCGCAGGACAGTCGCAAAACACCTCAAAACCGAATATTTTAACGCTTTTGGGTATTCGGATATATTTTAACGAGGAGCATCCCCTAAACGCCTCAGAGCTGATTTCAATCAAGCCGTGGGACAGATTGACCTCTTCAAGAGACTGACAGTTGTTAAATGCTTTTATACCGATCGACTTAACACTCTCAGGAATGTCTATTCGCTTTAATAACTTGCACTCGGCAAACGAAAGCATGCCGACGGTTTGCAAATTTTCACCCAAAACGACCTCCTCAAGAGAAGAGCAATCGAAAAAAGCCTCCTCCCCGATGCTCTCGACCTTTTGGGGAATAACTATGCTTTTTATTTTTGAACATCCCAAAAACGATCTGCCGCCTATGGACATTGTATTTTCGCCAAAGGTTACCTTCTCAATATTGGAGCAAAACGCAAACGATTCAAAGCCGATAGTCAAAACGGTTTCGGAAAATTCAAGCTCCTTCAAGCTAAGACACTTGAAAAAAGCCTCCTTGCCTATGCTTTTGATTCCGTAAGGAATGTTGATGCTTGTGATTTCAGTGCAATTTTCAAATGCACGGTCACCAATGCTGTCTACAGTGTGCGGAAGCTCAATGTCCACAAGCGATGTGCATCCTGCAAATGCCCTAAAGCCAATGCTTGTGATTCCGTCTTCAATTATTACGCTCTCAAGTGAGGTGCAATCCATAAACGCGAAATCACCAATGCTCTTGACGTGATTGCCAATAATGATCTTCTTTACGGAGGTGCAGCCCTCAAAAGAGCTTCTTCCGATAATTTCAATATTACCGGGAATGCTTATAATTTCTCTGCTTCCGTGATATTTAATTAAGGTGTTGTTTCTTGTTTCATACATTAATCCTTCATCGGTATCGGAAACGACGCTTCCGCAATATATGCATGCAGAAGTAAGACTTGATATTCTGTTTCCGCAATAAGGACAATTAATTAATGCCATCTAAATACCTCATAAAAATAGTTTCATATATTCATTATATTATCATAATTTATGAAAATTTGCAAGAGTATATTTTCAAAATCAACAATACTTGAATTATTATAATTTGATTTTCAAATTTTGATTTATCAAATAGTTAGTTTTATTGAACAGCGGACGCGCAATGCGCGCCCCTACGAGTTTTCAAGATATATTTTGCTAAATAATAGCC
>JAZLBH010000034.1:0-6204 GCA_045613605.1 Eubacteriales bacterium | reverse complement strand
TTTTTGTTCGCAAACGAACAAAAACTGTAATTTGCTACTACCAAACATAGCCATTTGCTATGTATATGTCTATTATTGGAACAGCAAATTACAGATTTTCGAGCCGCCTGTTAAAATGGCGAGAAAATCGTTATGTGTTATTGTGCTTTAAGTACAATAACACAATTTGCGTAACTCTTTGCCGCGAAGCTCTATAAAAATGTTTTTGGTTCTTTTTTCAAAAAGAACATTATTCCTTAATAAACTAACTATTAGATAAATCAAAATTTGAAAAATAAGTAAAAATATAATTACAAATAAAAGAGGTAAAAAATGAAGCTTTACAACACAGCTACAAGACAAAGAGAAGAATTTATTCCAAATGAGCCCGGTAAGGTGAGCATGTACACATGTGGACCTACGGTTTATCACTTTGCTCACATTGGAAATCTTCGTTCATACATTATGGAGGACGTTCTTGAGAAATATTTCCGCTACGTTGGATATGACGTAACCAGAGTTATGAATATCACTGACGTAGGTCATCTTGCTTCCGATGCTGACGAGGGCGAGGACAAGATGCTCAAGGGCGCGAAGAGAGAGAACAAATCCGTTATGGAAATTGCAAAATTCTATACTGATGCTTTCTTTGCAGACTGCGAAAAGCTCAATATCAAGACTCCCGACGTTGTTGAACCTGCAACAGGATGCATTGATGAGTTTATCAAGGTGATTGAGGGACTTATCGAAAAGGGATATGCTTATCTTGCGGGCGGAAACGTATATTTTGATACTTCAAAGCTCGAAAAATACTATATTTTCAACGATTTCAAGGAGGAAGACCTTGCCGTTGGTGTTCGTGAGGGCGTTGAAGAGGACACAAACAAGAAGAACAAGAACGACTTTGTTCTTTGGTTTACAAAGTCCAAATTTGAGGACCAGGCGCTCAAATGGGATTCTCCTTGGGGAATTGGATATCCGGGTTGGCATATTGAGTGCTCTTGTATCAGTATGAAGCATCTTGGCGACAAGCTCGACATTCACTGTGGCGGTATCGACAACGCGTTCCCTCACCACACTAATGAAATTGCGCAGAGCGAGGCATATATCGGTCACAAGTGGTGCAACTACTGGTTCCACGTGCTTCACCTTAACACAAACAGTGGTAAAATGAGCAAGTCCACGGGTGAATTTTTGACGGTATCATTGCTTGAATCAAAGGGCTATGATCCAATGGAATACCGTTTCTTCTGTATGCAGAGCCATTACAGAAAGAATCTTGTATTCAGCTATGAAAATCTCGACAACGCAAAGATTGCTTATGGCAAATTGATTGCAAAGATCGCAACTCTTAAAGAGGGTGGAGAAGTGGATGCCGAGGCATTTGCTACACTCAAGACAAGATTTACCGACGCGATGGACAACGATTTGCTCACGTCCTTGGCGGTAACTGCACTTTACGACGTGCTTAAGGCAAAGACAAATGATGCAACAAAGCTTGCTCTTATTGCTGATTTTGACAGAGTTTTGTCTCTTGACCTTATCGGCCATGCAAATGCACTTCGCACAAAGATGGAAGAAGAAGCAAAGAAGGCACTTGCTGCACCCGAAGGAGTTTCAGAGGAGCTTGCACGCGAGGTTGAGGCGCTTATCGAGGAAAGAAAAATGGCAAAGAAGGAAAAGAACTTTGCACGCGCCGACGAAATCAGACAGTATCTTGCTGAAAAGGGTATTACTCTTATTGACAGCTCTGCGGGAACAACATACAAGCTTTCATAATGAATATGATAAAGAATTTATTTAACAAATACCGCGAGCTTATAGTTTATCTTGTGTTTGGCGTTATAACCACCGCGGTTTCAATGGGTGTTTATTTTGGTATTTTGCTCTTTGCCGAGCATATAGCCAATATCTCACCTGACGAGGCAAGATTTAACGCGGTCAGACTTATAGCGCAAATAGTTCAATGGGTTGCAGGTGTGCTTGTTGCATTCTTTACCAATAAAAGGTGGGTATTTAATGCAGGCGGCACCACGGGTAAGGAGACCTCGATCGAGCTTTCAAAGTTTGCGCTTGGCAGAGTTGGAACCTTGGGACTTGATACCTTACTTACATTTGGTACGGTTTGGTTGCTTGATGCACTTGGATACGTTCCGTTCAAGTTTATTTTGACATTCACCCCCGACCTTTGGTCCAAAATCATGGCAAGTATAGTTGTTATAATCGTAAACTATCTTATAAGCAAATTTATAGTTTTTAAGAAACAAAAATAAAAACACGGGAATAGATGTAAAATCTATTCCCGTATTTTTTATTTAATTAGTCTCATTTTGTTGATTATTCTGTTTAAGATAAACAGAGCAACCGCATATACGCAAAGCCAAGGGAACACCTCGATTGTTGTTTTATCACTTCCGTAATAATTCAGCAAAAGCGGGCACTGGGCAAGGTACACAAACACACTGAATTCACCAAGGAAATTCAAAAATTTGCTACGAACGGGGAGCTCGGTTGCAAAGTATATAAGTGAGGTGCAAACCACACAAATAAAGAAATGTAATCTGAGAATTGTATATCCGGGAAGATATGCAAGGTAGAGGAATGCGATTGCCGAAATTGCAAATCCGATAGCATTGAGTGTCAATCTTATTTTTTCAGCTTTTTGCTCGTTATTCAAGTTTATCTTGATTTTAGGAACCTGAGAGAGCAACATACCCATAGCAAGCATACCCGGGGAACGGAAGAATATATCAAATCCCTTGAGTCCCAAAAGGAAAAGGGAAAGAGAAATACAAATCGCAATTCCACATACAATATTAAATGTGGAGCGCTTCTTTACGTTTTTGTAAACCAAATAAAACAATGATAAAAACGTAAATTGAGATGCGAAGAACCACAAGAAGCTAAGCGGCCAGTTGAAGGTTAAATCCATTTCAAATACTATATTGCAAGTAAGCACGGATAATGCAGCGATTATAAGCGGCACAATAAATCTTTTTGTTCTGCCCCAAAAGATGAATTTCGCACCTTCTAAAAACGGTCTTTCTCTATATTTTTCAATGGATTTTAAGAAGAAAAATCCCGAAAGCATAAGGAAAAAGTCAACTGAAATATTTACGCCGCCAAATTTTTCAGAAAGTACGGGTGAAAAACCGTGATAATACGCAACCCATAGGGAGCACAGAAATCTGAATAGCTCAATCAGTCCGTTTTTGTTAGTTACTTTTTTGGTCATTTATGCCTCCATAGATAATCATTTTTTTGTCCAAGTGCTTGGAGTAAGTGCGATGAGAAGGGGATATATCTCAAGGCGTCCAAAGAGCATTGCGAACGAAAGCACGATTTTTGAGAATATTGTGTAATTTGCAAAGGTAACGTTGGGATCAACCTGCGAGAAGATAGGACCTATATTATTTATGCAACTGAGTGTGGCGGTAAAATTTGTTTCAAAGCCAAACGGTTCAAAGGATATGGCGAAAATAGTTACAATGAAAAACAGCAAATATATTGCAAGATATGAGCTGACGCTGTTCAAGGTCGTTTTATCAACCGTTTTACCCTCAAAATTAACAGAAGTAACGGCGCGGGGGTGAATTATTCTTCTTAATTCTTGTTTTATCATTTTACAAAGCATAACTATTCTGGCCACCTTAAAGCCACCGCCCGTTGAACCCGCGCACGCGCCGATGAACATCAGTATAACGAGCACCATTTTTGAAATAGCCGGTAACGTATTCGCGTTGACCGTGGCATATCCCGTTGACGTGATGAACGATGAAACCTGGAATGCGGATGTTCTGAGCGTTTCCTCGAAGCTGCCGAACATATGGAAGGTATTCGCGCAAATTATCGCGACTGCTGTACCCGATATGGCGATATATGCCCAAAGCTCACCACTCTTAAATACGGATTTTGCTTTTCTGATAATGATTAGGTAGTAAAGATTGAAATTAATTCCGAAAAGGAACATAAATACCGTTATTACCCATTGAAGATAAGGGCTGTATGAAGCTATGCTGTCATTATATATACCAAATCCACCGGTACCTGCCGTACCGAATGCGTGAACGATACTGTCAAACAACGACATGCCACCGACTAACAAAAACACTGTTTCAACAAGTGTCATTGCAAAATATATTACATATAATATTTTCGCGGTTTCTCTTGCTCTGGGCACCAATTTACCAACTATGGGGCCGGGCATTTCGGCACGCATGATATGTATTGAACGGTCGGATACCGAAGGGAGAATTGCCATAATAAATACAAGAACTCCCATACCGCCGATCCAGTGTGTAAAGCTACGCCAGAAAAGATTTCCGTGTGAAAGGGATTCAACGTCCGTCAATATCGTTGCTCCCGTTGTGGTAAATCCGCTGACGGTCTCAAAAAATGCATCAACGTAGGACGGAATATCTCCACTTATTACAAAGGGAACAGCACCGATAACTGACATTATCAGCCATCCGAAAGCAACTATAATGAAGCCTTCTTTAGCATATATAATTTTATTATTGGTTTTACATCCGAGATATAAGGAAAGCCCGATCAATGCGGCAATGGCGATTGAAATTAAAAATGCGATTGCCGTGCTCGTTTCCTTATATATGAGCGCCGTAATAAGAGGAAATATCATTAACACCGCTTCGGATAGAGTCAACTGTCCGAGGGTGGAAAAAATCATTTTTTTATTCATAAGATACCTCTTATAACAGCATATCGTCTATATCCTGAAGCCTATGACCTGCGGAAATGATAACAACTTTATCTCCCGGTAAAATCATATCGTTACCTGAGGGAATGATTATATCCCTTCCTCTTGTTATACCTGCTATAAGGATATTGGGCTTAAGCTGTATGTTTTTTAATGGTACGCCAATTGCCTCGGAATCACTCTTTACGTTAAATTCGAGTGCCTCTGCCTTACCGTCCATCAGCTTATACAGAGTTTCAACGTTGGAGCCCTTTGAATTTTCAAGGGCGCGTGCATATCTTACTATTATATTTGTGGTGAGATGTGAGGGGGAGATGATGGTTTCAATGCCAAGCTTTTCAGCCATTGTTAAAAGCTCTTCACGGTTGATTTTTGAAACGACCTTGGATACGCTTTGCATTGATGCAAATATTGAGAGCATTATATTCTCTTCATCCATTCCCGTCAATGAAACAAAGGCGTCCATGGATGAAAGTCCTTCCTCCAAAAGAAGCTCTTGGTGAGCGCCGTCTCCGTGTATGATGACCGCATCGGGAAGCTCCTCTGCCAAATACTCACATTTTTCAAGATTTTTTTCTATGATTTTTACGTCAACTCCAAGAGAAAGGAGCTTTTTAGCAAGGTAGTAAGAGGGCTTTCCGCCGCCGAGAATCATTACGCTTTGCGCCTGCTTGCGAAGAAGTCCAAGCATATTGAGGAGCTTTTTGGTTTCGCCGTGGGCAGCCACAAGACCGATCCTGTCCCCTGCCTTCAATTCAAAATGACCGTCGGGAATATACACCTGATTATTTCTTTGAACGGTGCATATCAAGTAGTTTGCTTTATATTTTTCCTTTGCCTTGATAAGATTAATTCCGTCAAGGGCTGAATTCTTTGGGAGAATGATCTCAACCATCTCGATATTTCTGCGAGAGAAACGCTCGATTTTAACGGCTGAGGGAAGCTGTAAAATATTCGTAATTTCCTCTGCAATAAGAAGCTCGGGATTGAGCGACATGGATAAGTTGAGATGCTGACGCAAAAATCCGAGACCTTGGTCATTATACTCGGGGTTTCTTATTCTTGCTATTGTGTGCTTTGCACCCATTTTTCTTGCCAAAAAGCAAGAGAGCATATTCATTTCATCTGATTCGGTAGTTGAAACAAAAATATCAGTATTTTTTACGTTGGATTCGGTGAGTGTATCGCAGTCAACTGCGTTTCCGCACACACCCATTACGTCGTAAATATTTGTGGTTTCATTCAAAATCGTGGGATCCTTATCTATTACAAGAATATCGTGTCCCTCTACGGCAAGGCTTTCTATCAATGAACGTCCGATCTTACCGCAGCCTACAATGGTGATTTGCATAGCCACTCCTTTCCTCGCACAGGGCGAAAAATGTCTACTATTAATTAGAATTATATCACAAATATATATAAATTGCAATAGAAAACAAAAAATCCCGAGTATTCTCTCGGGATTTTATTATTACAGAGCTGACCAAGAAACGTTAATAACGTTTTTA
>JAZLBH010000033.1:0-39671 GCA_045613605.1 Eubacteriales bacterium | reverse complement strand
CACCTCATCCGAGCTTGCGCTGTCGCGTGAGAATGCAATATTGTTTTCAATTGTATCACTGAAAAGGAAATTGTCCTGCGGAACGTAAGCGCAAAAATCTCTGAGCGTTTTAATAGAGATTGTATTAACATCCTTTCCGTCGATAAAGAGTGTGCCGTCGGGCACATTGTACACTCTCAAAATAAGGTCAACAATCGTGGTCTTACCTGAGCCCGTCTTACCTATGATACCGACGTTTTCACCGGCATTAATCTTGAAATTGACATTTTCAAGCACGTCGTAATCTCCGTCAGGATATGTGAAGCTGAGGTTTCTGAATTCAATATCACCCTTGATAGATTCAACGCTCTCAACTCTTTCATTATCTTTAACGTCGGGCTTTGCATCAAGAAGCTCTGAAATTCTCTTCAATGAGGCTCTGCCGCGGCTGGTCATATCGATAAGCATTGAAAGAGCCATAACGGGCCATACGATTGATGTGAAATATCCGTAGAACTCAATGAGCTGACCTACCTGAAATTCACCCTTGTAAACGAGATAACCGCCGTATCCGAGAATAATACAAATTACGGAGTTAACGAAGAATGTAACGGAAATGTGCAAAAGAGTAGATATCTTTGTAAATTCTATATTTACCTTTTCATTCTCCTTGTTGAGCTTTTTAAATGCCCAAAGCTCCTTAAATTCCTTTACGAATGCCTTGATAACTGCAATTCCAGAGAAATTCTCCTGTGCAAAGTCGGAAAGCTCAGAATATTTCTCCTGTCTTTCCTCCCACTTCTTAGTCATATATTTACCAACGAATGAACCCACCGCGAAAAGCAAAAGCATGGGAATAAACGCAAGTAAGGTAAGCATGGGGTCAAGCGTTGACATTTTGTATATCGCAAGACCGGTAAGTGCCACCGCGTCGATTAGCATAAGCGTACCGTCACCGAAGCACTCATTTATTGTGCTCAAATCGTTCGTAAAGAGCGACATCATATTACCAACCTTGTTGACCTGATAATATTGCTGTGAAAGATCCTTGCAATGATCGAACATTCTCTCACGAAGGTCGGTTTCAACCTTTATTGCAGTTCCGAACATGCAAACTCTCCACAAAAATCTACCAACTGCCATAACAAGGATAGTAAATATCATAGGAGCACAAATTTTATCAAGCAAAAAATCCAAATCAAACGCAAGCATCTCGTCGCCTATTTGAACTGAGCCTTCACTGATACCCGTCACAACATAGTTATAAAACTCAGGTATCTTAAGCTGAAAATAGTCAACCGCAACAAGCGCTATAACACCCAAAAGAAGTGCAAAAAAGTGCTTTCGATAATACTTATTAACGTACTTTCCAAATACCATGGCAATCCCTCCTTTTTTCAAAAAATCTAAATTTTATTATATCACATATATTAATATATTTCAATAATAAAAATCAAAAAAAGACATAAAAAAGCAAAATTTATATTTTATTAATAAATTTCAGTCCGTTTTTCAATAATTATTGAGAAAAGACAAAAAATCACCCCTTGTTATTTTATCGGGTTTGTGGTAAAATATATTTCAATACGATTTATTTGTTACGGAGAATCAATCATGTTAATACCAACTATAATTTTCGGTGCTTTGTTTTTGTTGTTATCTATAATAACGCTAGCTTCTTATATTTGCTTTTCAATGGTTTTCAAAACTCCAAAGAGAAAAATATTAAAAGAGGGTGAATATGACTTCCCTCCCGGGAAAATATACGAGCCCTTCTACCCACAAATGAAAGCATGGACCGATAGCATTCGTTCAATGAAGCGCGAGCTTTTTGAAATCACCTCCTTCGATGGATTAAAGCTTCGCGGATACTATTATGAATATTCACCCGACTCTCCCCTTGAGCTTATCTTCCACGGATACAGCGGAAATGCCGAACGCGACCTTTCAGGTGGCGTTGACCGTTGCTTTGCCCTTGGCAGAAGCTGTATTCTCATCGATCAAAGAGGAGCGGGAATGAGTGAGGGAAAGGTTTGCTCGTTCGGTGTAAACGAACGTCGCGATTGCCTTTATTGGATTGAATTTGCAACACAAAAATTCGGCAAAGAGCGTCCTCTCATTATTGGTGGCATTTCAATGGGCGCTGCAACTGTTATGATGGCATCGGGTGAAAATCTCCCCGAGAACGTTGTGTGCGTTATGGCAGATTGCGGTTATTCCTCTCAAAAGGATATTATTTGTAAGGTAGTTAAAGAGATGAAGCTCCCTGTAAAGCTCATCTATCCCTTTATTAAGCTTGGCGCATCAACATTTGGTGGATTTGACCTTGAAGAAACAACACCCATAGAAGCGGTGACAAAATCCAAAACACCCATAGTTTTCATACACGGTGACAATGACGATTTTGTTCCCCACTCGATGAGTGTTGATTGCTTTAACGTATCTACAGCACCTAAAAAGCTGGTTACCATTGAAGGCGCAGGACACGGTCTTGCCTTCCCTGTAAATCAAGAAAAATACGTGGAATCCTTAAGAGACTTTGCTAATGAGGTCGGATTCTTAAATAAATAAAACAAGCGGAGCTCATTTGAGCTCCGCTTATTTATATAATTTAGTCAAGCATCATATAATAAAGGTTGATTGAGTCACCCTTCGTTATCGTGTGATTTCCTAAGCCAAGAGCAACGCTTACAATACCGTTTGCATCTGTTGTATAGGCTTGACCGTTAATTTTAACGGTTTTGCCCGCGGTGCCAAACACAAGAGTAAGCATTCTTGCCTCAGTAAGCGTAAAGGTAATGGAGGTAGAGGACTCCATCTTCAAGCACTGAGTAAGTGACATACCGTTATATGTAATTGTACCCTTTGAGCTTGAAAGATTTCCGTTGATAGTAAAGAAGCTTGATGCCTTTCCGCTTTCGTGGAAGTTGTGAACGATAGCACCCTCGGGAGTAGGTGTCACAACGGGTGTATCTGTTCCGCCGTTACCGTTTCCGCTATCATCACTTCCGCTTCCTCCGGATGAGGTATTGCCCGCGTTGGTAGAAACAAGTGAGCTCTCATAATTGTTTATGGCAGCTTGAAGAGAAGAATTGATTGCATAAGAAGCATCGTCGGCATCGGTAAACGTCCACTTGAAGTCACCGCCCTGAACGCGTCCCGCAAACGCAATAACGTTTTCCCTTGCCTGCTCAGCGGTATGAGGATTATAGCTATACATATCGTCTGCAGTATCAAAATTGCTGTAAGTATATCCACCCTGCTTTGAAGCGATGCTTGATGAAAGCGCTTCATTTCTGCTTGCAGCTACGTAAGCGTCGTATTCAACCGTATTGGTTGAGCTGTAGGGGCGGAACGTACCGCCAACAATTACGTCGCCAAAGCTCTTTATCACGCCGCCGTCCTCGCCGGAGAACGTACCCTCGCCATCACCTGCGATATCGCTTCCCTGCATAGAGGTAAGCATAGGATATTTGGTGTTTTCAAAATAGTTTGCCTCAGAGAATACCGAGCTACCTCCGCCCGCAGCGCCTATGCCGTATTTAGAAACCCCGTCGTAATAGTTATTATAAACGTGAACGTTAGCGTTTCTTACACGGGGATGACGCGAGTCGGAATGGTCAAACCAGTTGTGATGATATGAAATATAGTCTGCATTATTGCCCGTTGAAGCATCAAGAAGACAGCATTTACCCGAATCAAAGAAATGGTTGTATGAAACCGTAATATACTGTGATTTCTTTATGTCAAGCGAACCGTCGCCTTTATTCTGGTCGGAATCTCCGCCCGCCTGACCGTAGAAGAAATCAATATTATGTAACCACAAATTACAGTTATCGGTATCAACCGAGATTCCGTCGTCCATAAAGTTCATAATGGCAATATTTCGAATTTCAACGTTCTTGCAGTTTCTGAGCAAGAAGCCGAATCCGTTGATGGTAGCGTCGTTACCAACGCCCTCAATCGTAATATTCATATCGGTATATGCGGCTTTTCCTTTGATCTGAAGCCCCTCGGATGAGCTTGAAAAATGGTCCATATCAGAAGCCGATATCATACCGATAATACGAATACACAAAACGTCGTTTGAGGTGTTTGCCTTTTGCTTTGCGTCAAGAATGGTCTGAAGTCCCGTTTGAAGCGCGCCGTTAACGTTCGCGGTTACGGTTTTTGCGTTAGCCGCGGTAACGTAAATCACCTGCGCGTTGCTCTTGAGCGTACCGTCATCATTATAAGCACCGCTTGATGTACCGTTAACGAAAGCAAATCCCTCTCTTACATGAGCAATAGTGCTTCTTGTAAAGCCTGTCTTAGAATCAGCTACCTCTTGACCATTATCAACGGCATAAACCTCAATATCGTAAGAGCCCGCCTTAAGACCAAGAATGTCACATCTATAGTATGAGCCATAATTTCTGATAAGCTCGCCATCAACCTTTTTACCGTCACAGTAAACGTTGTAGCTATCAGCTCCCGCAAGGGGCTTCCACTCAAAATAGATTGTTTCAAATGAATATCCTGCAAGGAAAACGTTGATAGTGCCCGAAACAGGAGTATCCTCGACTGGCTTTTGTGTGGTTGCTGTAGTTGTAGCAGTTGTAGAGCTGGCGGGAGCCGTTTCTGTAGTATTATCGGGCTTTTGTGTTGTAGTTGTAGTTGCAGTTGTGGGTGTAGTTGTTGTAGTACCGGTATTCTGATTCGGATCATCAGGATCCGGAGTCGAATCATCCTTATGAATAATATCACCACAATCGTCACAATTGTTATCTCCGTCCATATCCGTATGGATATCGCATGAAGGACCGTTAGGATCCTCCTTAATGCCTGAGGACGTAGTATTGCTGTTTTGAGGTGTGCAGGAAGCTACTACACCAATAAGCATAACTAACACAAGTGTAAGTGTAAGTATTTTTTTCATATTTTTTCCTTTCTCGAGAAATATTCTCTTGTTTTTTATGAACATACCCATTTTATTATAACTTAAATATATATAAATAGCAACATATTTTGTAAAAATATATAATTTGTTCACAATATTTGTTTAATAGCACCTATTTTTTGCATTTCTATTTGTCTAAAAGCACAAAAAAAGCGCCCTTTATATAAAGAGCGCTTTTTCGTGCTTTATTTTTCAAAATAATTATTCGTTATCTCAAGTCCGTTTTCCTTAAGGCAATAAACCTTAAGATCCACATTTTTATCCAATGGAAGCTGCTTTATTCTTTCAAGCTCCTGCGCCATTGCTATTTTTGCTCTGCCGAGCTTTATTTCTTCAATAAGCTCCTCAACGGTATTTATTTTCTTTTCCAAAGCAACACCGCCAACCACTTCTCTATCGTGGATTGAATGTATATCAGTTCCCGCCGTCATGGGCAAGCTAAGATTTTTGGCATATTCATAGGCTCTTCTGACCTGCTGATCAGTATCACCCTGATTATATACCTCAATAGCATCAACGTAATCGAGTGATAATCTTATATCCGAAATATAATATCTTTCTCTGAAGGGATGCGCTTGAATAACAAAGCCGCCCGCCTTATGCATAAGCTCAAAAAACGGAATTCTGTCCATATCTCTGATTTCGGGATGCGACTTTAGCCATTCGGGGGAGATGCCAAGCACAATATATTCATCATTACCGTCAGTGAATTTTTGTTCAAATCCAAAGAACACAGTAAATCCGTGCTTATCTCCTTCTCTTTTAGCTCTATAATATCCCTCACAATATTCGTCAATGAACATATCCCAAGGCATTCGTCTGTTAACCGACGTATTTCCGTGATAAAAATGGTCTGTAACCACCATTCCGGAATAACCCATTTTAATATAAAAGCCAACGTAAGCCTCAGGCTCAACTATGGAGCATAAGCTTGCGGCGTTTGTGTGTGAATGTAATTCGTAGTAAAACATTTTTTCTCCAAAAAGCTGTATTTCTTCTAATATTATATAACATTCGCACACAAAAGTCAACAAATTTTGCTTATTGACAAAAAACTTTCTTTGTGTTACAATAATGCGTCAATATATAACTTTGGAGAAAATAAATGCCTGAATTTATTCATATATTGGAGCATAGCTTTATTGAATCAATAAAGCTGATTCCGTTCCTGTTTTTAACCTATCTTTTAATGGAATATCTTGAGCATCGCTCTGAGGACGTGGCTGAGCGCGTATTAAAGCGCTCAGGACAATTTGGCTCACTCATAGGTGCCTCCCTTGGACTCTTGCCGCAGTGCGGATTCTCTTCCGCCGCTGCAGGGCTTTACAGCGCAAGGGTGATCTCACTTGGCACCTTAATTGCGGTGTTTTTATCGACAAGTGATGAGATGATTCCCATCTTTCTTTCCCACAGCATCGGCTTTAATGTAATCATTAAGGTGCTTCTTATAAAGCTTGCCATTGCTCTTGTTATGGGAATTGCCATCGACCTTGCCATAAAAGTTATTTACAGTAAAAAATCAATCAAGCTTGAAAGCAAAATTGAGGAATTTTGTGAAAGAGAGGATTGCCACTGTCACCACAGCGTATTCAAGCCTGCCCTGGTTCACACGCTCAAAATCGGCACGTTTATCTTTGCCCTTACCCTTGTGCTCAACCTGATAATTCACGGCATCGGTAAAGAAAATATAGCAGATTTGATATTAAACAAGCCAATACTCGCAAACATCCTTTCCGCGTTGGTCGGACTAATTCCCAACTGTGCATCAAGCGTAATAATAAGTGAGCTTTACGTCGACGGAATACTTTCTGCAGGCATAATGCTTTCAGGTCTTTTGGCAAATTCGGGAGTTGCACTTGCAGTTCTTTTCAGAACCAACCGTCCAAGAAAGAACAATATCTTGATCGTTGCGCTCCTTTTCACAATATCAGTTATCTCAGGCTTAATAATCGACGTATTACCAATATTCTAAAAGCAAAAGGCGTTCAAATGAACGCCTTTTGCTTTTATTTATTAGTCATTTATACAATACTCATAATATTTTTGGAATTCACTGTTTATCATAGCTGTGTTATCATTTACGAGGCTGTATTTTGCAAATACGGACTGAAGAAGAAGACCAACCTGTTCACGAGCATTTGCAGAGCCTGAAAATGCGGGAGTGTTAAAATACGCATTATATTGCTCACAGGAAACCTTTATTGCAAGAGCAGTAATAAATTCACCGCCGTCTGCTTTTTCAAGCAAGTCTTGGTATTGCTCTGTTTCCACAACGGACTGGATTACGGGAACATAACCGGACTTCTCAGAGTATTCAGCTTGGAATTCCAAATCAGTTGTAAGGAATTTGAGGAAGAGCCAAGAAGCATAGACTTCCTGAACGTTTTCGTCTTCAAAGATACAGATAGAGGGACCCCGAGAAATAACCTTGGGGTTAGAAGGATCTACCTGAGGAACAGAAACGATTCCCACTTCGAAGGGGTATTCGCCATCAACCTTGTTAGGTCTCTGATATCTAGCACCTGCAGAAGAACCGATAGACATGAAAATCTTACCGATTTCATCATTATCCTTAGTAAAGCCGTCGGATGTGTAAGAACCACCCATAAGAGCAGATGTGGTCAACCAACCCGTCTGGTACCATTCAGCAAACTTAGCAAGGAATTCCTTGTTTGTATCGTTTACAAATGTATAGTGGTCACCTGTTGCACTTGTGTATTCAGAACCGTACTGAGCGGCAAGTGTGATGAACATATTTTCCTCGGAGTCATATCCAAGAGGAATAGAATTTGGATATTCTTCTTTAAGGACCTTGATTATAGCTTCAACGTCGTCCCACGTTTCGGGAGCTTCAAGGCCAAGTGAATCAAACACCGTCTTATTATAATAGAGAAGCTCAGTTGATTTCATAAACGGAAGTGAATACATCTTGCCGTCGCCAAACATTCTGCCCTCTTCATAAAATGCAGGTATAAAATCATCGATTTGAGCCTGTGTAAAGCCCATTATTTCATTAGATCCTGCAATAACATTCTGATTGTTAATAAGGGAATCAAGAGTCAAAACGGCGCCTGCCTTGTTGTAAGTAGCTACGTGGTCAGGATAGCAGAATGCCAAGTTGGGCTGTTTGCCTGCTGTGAGCTTTGTTCTGATCTGGTCAAATACGCCGTCGTAGTCACCGTAGGACTGATGCTCAACAGTGATGTTGGGGTATTTTTCGTTGAATCGTGCAATTGCCTCATCAAGCAGCTTTTTGTTATCAGCCCCCATTGCGTGCCAAAATGTAATCGTTACTTCTGAGCCGTCATATGACAATGTATCACCCTTGTCGCCCTTGTCACCCTTTTCTCCCTGAGGACCTGTGTCACCCTTGTCACCCTTTTCGCCCTTAGCACCTGTGTCACCCTTGTCGCCTTTAGGACCTTGAGCACCTGTTTCACCCGTGTCGCCCTTTTCACCTTGAGCGCCTGACTCACCTGTGTCGCCCTTGTCGCCTTTAATGCCTGCTTCTCCCTTAAGGGACGCACGCCATTCCTCTTCAGTTCCCTCAAATCCGTGCTCAACGGCTATCTCATATGCGGATTTGCCGTTATCAGCAGGCTCTGATTTAGCACTAAAGGTAACAGCCAACGTCGTTATACATACTGCCAACGATAATATTAAAGGAAGCCATTTCAAAAGTATTGCCTTCATAGTCTTTTTCCTTTCACATTTAACTACGTTAAAATATCATGTGTACATTATAACACAACACAAGGACGTTGTCAACCAAAAAAGCAGGGCTATGCCCTGCTATCTTATTATTATCAACACCGATCGCCCCTGCTTCTTTCCACTGTGCATTTGGGATGATGTGGCGGCGCATATACCGATGAAAGCTTCAAATCGCACCTACCCACGTTAATCACGTTATGCCAAGTGCCTGCAGGAATAAGCACTGCATCGCCCTTGCCAAGTCTTATTTTATTATCAAGGCACTGCTCCGTACTCCCCGTTATTACAATAGCATTTCCGTGCTCCACCCTAATGTATTGGTCGGTGTCCTCGTGTCGCTCAACCCCAATGTCATCGCCTCGCAAAATATTCATCAAAGTCATTTGCAAATATTTACCCGTCCATACGCTTTCCCTGAAATTGCGGTTCCTAAACGCACTCTTTTCAACGTTCAATCCGTACACCTCACCACCGTGCTCGTTCTTGCATCTATCCACACACAAATCGCAATAATCCTTGTGAGTGTTCAATCTATCATCGTTGGTGTTTTCTTCTTTTCTCGGCATTCCTTCATTAGCAACCCGCAGGTTATAATTTCTTTCCATTCTTTTATGATTGTTGTTGCATATATGATTGCTTATATTATTGTTATCCATTATATATCTCCTTTGTAAAGTCGCTACTCTCATTATATGCCGCAACAAAAAAAATCGCCCACGACCGTGAGCGATTTTTTGTGTAATTAATTATCTCTTAAATACTGAGAAAAGGTCATCAAAATCAAGATCGTTGCTTTCCTGAGCAGGAGCGCTTGTCTTAGCAGCCTTTGTGCTCTTAACCTCATCTGCCTTCTTAGCAGCAGGCTGATCCTCAAACTTCTTTTCGAAGCCTGTAGCAACGATTGTAATTCTCATTTCATCCTCAAGCTCAGGATCAAATGCAACACCCCAGATAACGTTTGCTTCGGGATTTGCTTCTGCAGAAATCATTGCAGATGCAACGTCAACGTCCTGAAGTCCAACGTCAGGAGAAGCTGTGATACTGATGATAACGCCTGTAGCACCCTTGATTGTTGTTTCAAGAAGGGGACTGGAGATAGCAGCCTTAGCAGCAAGCTCAGCCTTATCCTTACCTGTTGCACTACCAACACCCATATGAGCATATCCTGCGTTCTTCATGATAGAAGTTACGTCAGCAAAGTCAAGGTTGATGAATGCGGGAACGGAGATAAGCTCAGAAATGCTCTGAACACCGCGACGAAGAACGTCGTCAGCAGCCTCAAAAGCGTTTGCAAGTGTGATTCTTGTATCAGAAACCTGCTTAAGTCTTTCGTTGGGAATTACAACAAGAGCGTCAACGTAGGAAGAAAGAGCAGCAATACCGTCTTCTGCCTGATTCATTCTCTTTGCGCCTTCAAATGCAAAGGGCTTTGTAACGATACCTACAGTAAGAATATCAAGCTCCTTTGCTATTCTGGCAACTACGGGAGCCGCACCTGTACCTGTGCCACCGCCCATACCGGCAGTAACGAAGCACATGTCTGCACCTGTAAGAATAGCCTTAATTTCTTCAACTGATTCCTCAGCTGAACGAGTACCGATAACGGGGTTAGCGCCTGCGCCAAATCCCTTAGTTACCTTTTCACCGATAACAAGCTGAACTGAAGCATCGCTTCTTCTGAGTGCCTGTCTATCAGTATTAATAGCCACAAATTCAACACCCTTAATATTTGTGTTGATCATACGGTTAACGGCATTGTTACCGCCACCGCCGACGCCAATAACCTTTATATTAACGCCACAGTTCATGCTATCGTCATGTTCGAAAATCATAATAAATATCCTCCAAATTTCACAAAATATATAGAAGTTCGTCCTTAATATATATAATAATATATTTTTGTAATATTTGCAAGACTTTTTTTGTTTTTTTATAAAAAATTTTTAATTTTTTTATTATTTTTGACAAAAATCAAATT
This sequence comes from Eubacteriales bacterium, assembly GCA_045613605.1. GTDB lineage: Bacteria > Bacillota > Clostridia > Oscillospirales > CAG-272 > RGIG4608. Next base: position 29,061 of record JAZLBH010000033.1, on the reverse strand, counting down.
CTAAGCGTATATTTTCATCATCAACGTAACGCAAAGTCACCTTTTTCTTGTCCGTTGCATCGATAATAGCATTATTTTCTTTAACAAAGCTATTGCTAAAGCACACCTTAAAGGCAACGTCAATCTTTTCGGAAATATCCGTCATGGACCCAATAATGAATTTATACTGCTTGTCAACAATAAACGCATTGTCATATTTATTTTCCACGTCCACAATATTGAGGTGGCTATAGAATCCGTATTCCTTAATAAATTCTATAAGCTCCGTTGCTCTTTGGGCGTCATCATTCATAGAAAGGGCCCCTATCTCTCCCTCAATCGGAAATTCAAGCTTAATGAATATACCGGAGAATCTTTCGTATTCCGGCGCAGATTCTATTATCTCTAATATTTCAAAATCACCGTTAACGTAGCAAAATCCGTTGACGTGAGGAACAAGATATATATCTTCAAACTCCTCAATATCAATTTTTACTCTGTTGGGAAAGTACGAATTTATCTTAACGTCTTTAAGATATGGGAATGATGCCAAAAGCGCTCTCTCAGCCTTCTTTTCATTCAAAAAATAAAGTCTTGCCCCACTTTTTATTCCCGATGCTTCAATTATCTCAGAATAGGTATATCTGCTATCTCCCGAGACCTCAATTTGCTTAACGGGAAAGCACAAAAGAATACCGGTGGATATAATTCCCAGGATAATCGCAGCCGCAAGAATTAAAGCAATAGCAAATATAAGCTTACTTGCCAACGAATGCTTTTTGAGGTTTTCTTCGTTTTGATTTATTTTTTCTTCCATAATCATTTTTTCGTGAGCTTAATTATCTCATCATAAATTAATTTGTTTGCATCGGTATTTGCAAACTGAACGATATTACGTCTAAGCTCTTCCCTCTTGCTTTGATTTGCAACAAGCTCATTAACAGCGTCTGCAAAGGTGTTACCGTTAAGATCCTTTTCCTCAATCAATACGGTAGCGCCCGCATCAGCAAGAACCTTTGCGTTTTTGTATTGGTGATTGTCAACAACGTTGGGTGAAGGAATAATAAGTGATGCCTTTTTCATCATTGCAAGCTCTGAAATCGTCATAGCTCCCGCTCGGCAAATAATAAGGTCCGCGGCGCTCATTCTTACGTGCATATCGTGGATATATTCCATCATAGAAAGATTTTCACAGTCTTCAAGTCCTGCGTCCTTATACATTTGAGAAAATTCTTGATAATATATTCTTCCCGTTGCAAGATGGCAAACGACCTTGCTGTCATTTCTTGCATGGTTTTTCATATAATCAAAAACGATCTCGTTCATTCTTTGAGCGCCAAGGCTTCCGCCAAAGGCAAGAACGTAGGTCTCGTCATCCTTGATACCTAGCATTTTTCTTGCCTCACTGTAATCAAGTCCGCCAAATCCCCCTCTAATGGGGTTTCCAACGTGCATTACCTTTTCTTTGCTTTTGATATATTTTTCGGTATCCTTAAAATTTACCAAAATTCTGTCAAGATTACCCTGAAGCTGCTTTATTGCAAGACCGGGACGCGCGTTTGATTCGTGCACAACGGTTGGAATTCCCATCTTTGCGGCAACCTTAAGGGCAGGCCAACAAACGTATCCACCGGTACCTATAACGATATCGGGCTTGAACTCCTTTATGATTTTCTTAGCCTCGATTTGAGAGGTGAACATAAGCATAACTGCCTTGATATTGCTTGGCGAAAGCGAACGGCTGATTCCTCTGATATTCACGTGATGGAGCTTATATCCCTCTTTTGTTACAAGTGTATTTTCAAGTCCGCGAGCCGTACCGACAAATTCAATCTCGGCATCGGGAATATTAGCTTTTATCGTATTAGCTATAGCAAGCGCGGGATTAATGTGCCCTGCCGTGCCACCGCCTGTCATTAAAACTCTCATATATTTTTACTCCTTTTAGTCCTTCTTTACCGTGCTAAATCTTGAAACGGAAAGAATAATTCCCATCTCAAAAATTTGAAGAGCAAGCGCCGTACCGCCCGAGCTAAAGAACGGAAGTGATATACCCGTGTTGGGCATGGAATTCGTAACTACCGCTATATTCAAAGCCACCTGAAGTGCAAGCTTAAACACAAGTCCAAACACCAAAAGTGAGCTGTATTTATCAGGGGCTCTTGATGCAATTTTGAATCCTCTTATAACGACGAGCGCAAACAATGTAATCAACAAAGCCGCGCCGAAAAAGCCAAGCTCCTCGCAAACGATCGTAAATACAAAGTCGTTTTGTACCTCTAATATGTAACCGTATTTTTGTCTACTGTTTCCAAGACCCACGCCAAATAATCCTCCGGATCCAATGGCATAAAGACCTTGAAGCGTCTGATATGAGCTTCCAAGAGGGTCCTCCTCAATGTGCAGCCATGTGTAAACACGCTCTTGAGCATATCCCGATACTAAGATGAGAAGACATCCTGCAACAGCAATCGCTGCAATAATCATAAATATCCACTTTGTACGGGTTCCACCCATATACATAAGTGCAATACCCATCATACCGATGATCATTACGCCCGAAATGTGTTTTTCAAGCATAACGAGTACACAAATTATACCAAATATGAGCGCAGGATAAAAAACGCCGTATTTGAACTCACTTACAGTATTTCTGTCATTGACAAGCTTTTTGTGATATTTTGATAAATAGAACGCAAGCATCATAACGACACCGGTTTTTGCTATTTCAGAGGGCTGAATGGTTATAAATCCCAAGTCGATCCATCTTTGTGCACCGTTAAACTCGCCTCTGATACCGGGAATGGGAAGCAAAACGAGTACGAGAAGAAATGCAGAGCCCACGTAAGCGGCAGTACCAAAGCATTTCCAAAACCAAGGACGTCCGTAAAGAACAAAGGGTACGGTAATGGCAATTGCCGCAACGGCAAACAACAAATATCGACTTATGAAATACGCGCTGTCGCCAAATCTTTGCTCTGCGGAAACACAGGTCGCACTATACATCATAACCGCCCCAAAACAAAGCAAAAGGATTACATACACAAGAAAGCGTGTGTCCACGCCATTTCTATATATAACCCCTTTGTTATCTCCCTCGCTTGAGGGATCACGGTCGGGCGTGATTGACTTATGAAATGCCTCATCGTTGGCATATCTGCTCTCACGCCTTTTCTCCGTATATTCGTCTATTATATTTTTAATGCTTTTTTTATTGGAAGTCATAGGTGTATTAGTATTTTTATTATTTTTCATACCCTTACCTCCAAATAAATTAAATTCCGAAATATGCTAAAGTACAGAATGCAAGCGTTACAAGTGAGAAGATAACAACGATCTTTATCTCACTCCAACCGCACTTTTCAAAATGATGGTGAATGGGAGCCATCTTAAACACTCTGATCTTTCTTCCCGAAAGCTTGAATACACCGACCTGAATAATGTCGGATGCCGCTTCGATAAGATAGATTATGCCGATAAGGAAAATAATCATCGGCTCATCGAGCACAAACGTTGCACCCACAACGAGTCCACCTAAGAAGAGCGAGCCCGTGTCACCCATAAATACTCTTGCGGGATAGAAATTGTATACCAAAAATCCTGCCGTTGCGCCAATGAGAGCCGCACCGATAAGACCAAGGATTCTATCTCCCAATGTAAATGCCACAACGCTGAAGAATATACCAACGACCAACGTAACCGAGCTTGCAAGTCCGTCAATACCGTCAGTAAGATTTACACTGTTTACAAATCCAATGATAAGAACAAATGCAAATACGTAATAGAACGCACCAAGCTCCAAATTAACGCTTGTAAAAGGAATATGAAGCGCTGTGTTTATATTATTCGTAAGTCCCATTGCCACAAGATAAATAATTGCGGCAAGCGACTGAAGAGCTATCTTCTGCTTTGCAGTAAAGCCCTCGTTTTGCTTTTTGATAAGCTTTGTATAGTCGTCAAAAAATCCGATCAAGCCGTTCACGGTTGCAAGTCCCAAGGCAAGAGCCAACGGAATAAGCTCCTTAGCCTGCCCATTAACTGCAATAATAACGGACATAACAGCCATAACCACCAATATTGCCATAATAAAGCAGATGCCGCCCATTGTGGGAGTACCTGCTTTATTCTTGTGCCAACGGGGACCGATTTCAAGAATTCTCTGTCCTACCTTGCGGCTTTGAAGTATCGGGATTATGAGCTTTTCAAGTATAACTGTCAAAACAAATATCGCAAGAGCGACTGAAATAAACTCAATAATCATTTTATATAACCTCGTATTTAATTATGCAAGCTGAGCTTTAACGTAGTTAAGAACGTTTTCCGCAGCGATACCGCGGCTCGCCTTAACGAGAAGAACGTCACCCTCTTTAATAACGCCGAGAAGCTTTTTGCCAACCACCTCAGCATCGGTGATGGGGCTTCTGAAGATTTGCTTTTCACTCATACCGTTTTTAACGGCACCGTCAGCAAGATTTTCGGATGAAAGCTCGCCGTATGTGAAAAGATAATCGGGATTCTTTGAAGCAAAATATGAACCAACGCCCGCGTGAAGAGTAGCGGTAGTTGTACCAAGCTCTCTCATATCGCCAAGAAGCGCGATCATTCTGCCTCCCTTTGCTTTTGCAAGATCGCCAAGAACGTTGATAGCCGCGTTCATTGACTCGGGGCTTGCATTATAGCAGTCCTCGATAACTGTGATTCCGCCAACGGAGTAGATGTTTTGACGCATCTTTGCCGCCTTGTAGGAAAGAAGTCCCTCGCGAATTTCAGCCTCTGTCATATTCATCTTAAGACCAACGGAGAAAGCAACCATTGCATTGTATACGTTGTGTGAGCCTGCAAGGTTAATTTCAATATTTTTGAATTCACCTGCAGGTGTCTTCATATCGAAAACAAGACCGTTTTCAGTATTTCTTATATTGCTTGCAAAATAGTCGCATTCCTCATTCTGCATACCGAAATAAAAAACGTTGTATCTATCGCTCTCGTGTCCCTGAAGAAGAGGCTCGTCACCGTTAAGGAAAAGTGTGCCGCCGTCCTTAAGACCTGCAGTAATTTCCATTTTTGCACGGCGAATATTCTCTCTTGAGCCAAGCGCCTCAAGGTGTGAGGAGCCGATGTTGGTAATAATTGCAACGTCGGGCTTTGCCGCCTCACTCATATATTCAATTTCACCAAGACCGCTCATGCCCATTTCAAACACAGCCGCGTCATTTCTTTGGCTGAGCTCGAGCATGCTCATGGGCATACCGATGGTTGAGTTGAAGTTACCCTCCGTCTTATAAAGCTTAAATCCTCTGTCAAGAACTGAAGAAATAAATTCTTTTGTGGTAGTTTTACCAACGGAGCCTGTTACAGCTACGGTTTTTATGTCAACCTGAGACTTAACGTATTCTGCGATATCACGGATAGCGCGAATGGAGTTTTCAACGATGATAACTGCAACACCCTTAACGTCAAGGGGTACTCTTTCGGCAATAACGCAACGGCAGCCTGCCTTAACTACGTTAGAAATATATGAATGACCGTCAACGCGCTCACCGCGAATAGCAACAAACATAGACGTATTGTCAGCCTCGCGTGAGTCAGTGCAAACAGTTTCAAAAAGGACCTTGTTTTCGCATCCTACAGCATATAAAGTTCCGTTACAAATTTCAGCCACCTTATCCGCCGTAAGACGTCCGAGTCCCAACTTAATTTTCATTGTTCATACACTTCCTTTCGTAGTATTTTTTGTATAAGTCACGTAAGATTTCTCGCTCATCGAACGGAATTCGTCCACTTGCGTTTATCTCGTAATTTTCGTGTCCCTTTCCTGCAAGCAGGATTATATCTCCCACTCTCGCAGTCGCTATCGCATATTCGATAGCCCTTTTTCTGTCGGGAATCACTGCAAAATTACTTGCATCCGCCATTCCCTCAAGTATTTGATTGATTATATCTTGTGGATTTTCACTTCGCGGATTGTCACTCGTTACTATAACGAAATCCGCATTTTTTGAAGCGATATCACCCATTATTTTTCGTTTTTCCTTTTCTCTGTCACCGCCACAACCAAAGAGCAAAACAACTCTTTGCCCTTTCTTTTTGAAGCTGTTCGCGGTATTCAAAAGCTTTTGCAGGGCATCGGGAGTGTGAGCATAATCTATAAAGGCCGCAAAGCCCCAACCCTCAAAAAGGTCGATTTTTTCAAGTCTTCCCTTGACTCCATCAAAGCTTTTGAAGGCATCCTTTATGATATATTCATTTATGCCGAATTCACGCGCGCAGGCAATCGCCTGCATCGAATTCATAATTGAAAATTCACCGGGAGCTTTGCAAAATATATCAAAGCTGTTATCAAACGTTTTTATTTTATATTTAACTCCGCGCTCGCCTTGATAATCAAGGTCACACGCCCGGTAATTTGCAAGCTGCTTAAGTGAGCAGGTCGTGTGAGCGCAGGATGAAGATTTCACAATCAGTTTTCCGTATTCATCATCGATATTTATTATTCCACGCTTGCACTTATCAAATAAGGTAAGTTTAGACTTGAAATAATCTTCCATCGTCAAATGAAAATCGAGATGATCCTCAGTTAAGTTGGTAAAAATACCAATTTCAAACTCAATCGGTTCAAGCTTTTTAAGCTTTAGCGCGTGTGAGCTTGCTTCCATTATCACGATCCTTTTCCCAGCGCCCAAGATCCTTCGAAGCTGAGGATATAGCTCCTCAGGATCGGGCGTTGTGAAATTTGAAGTGACGTCATCGTCATTTTCAAGAAAGGACGAGTTATGAATTGTACCGATGACCTCACAAGGTATATTTGCTTTATCAAATATATTTTTTATCATAACGGACACGCTTGTTTTACCGTTTGTGCCCGTCACAGCGATAAATCTTAAATCTTTTGTTGGCTCACCGCAAAAAGCATTCATCATTTTTGCAAGAGCACTTCTTGTGTCATTGACCAATATTGAGCAGTGACACGAAAAAATTTCTTTTTCAATAATCACGGCACAAGCACCGTTCATCAATGCTTCGTTGATATAGCCGTGACCGTCGTTTTTGCTTCCGCAAAGGCAAACGAAAACGTAGCCCTCCCTCACCCTCTTGGAATTTGACGTAATGCCCAACACCTCAATGCCCTCAAGATGCTTTGGACAATCAATATTTGTTTTTTGACAAATGTCTAGAAGCCTCATAAAGCCCTCCCCAATGAGAAACTTTTTACACTTCCTTTATTCGTCCGGATCTAAATATCTAAACGTTATAGTAACTATAGTTCCCGGTTCAACCTTTGTTCCCGCGGGAATTGATTGCTCAATTACTACCGCACCCGCACCGCTCATATAATTGTCGGTACCGTCAATGCATATATTAAGCTTTGCATTTATAAGCATTTGATTAGCCGCAAATGCACCCTTGCCCACAAGATTCGGCACAGTAACCGTAGCCTCGGGCTCGGCATCACCCGTATACAGAGTGATTATTTTATTCGTTCTGTCAATAACCGATCCGCCCTTGGGCATTTGGTCGGTCACGTAATTTCCATTACCCTTAACGATTACCTCGTAATTATAATCCTCAGCCTGCAAGATCGCTTCCTCAAGTGAAAGATCCATAAGATAAGGAACCTTTACGCTGTTATCCGTTGAAACGTCCTTTTCAACTCCGATATAAGGAAGAATGTCCTCCATAAGCGCACCCATGTAAGGGGCAGCTATAACGCTTCCGTAAAGCACGCCTTGGCTTGGCTCATCAACCATAATAAGAATTGCAATTTCGGGATCGTCCGCAGGAGCAAACGCTACGCATGAGCAGATATAGGGCTCAACGTTGTCAACGCGTATTTCAGTACCCTTCTTTTCACTGGTACCCGTTTTTGCTGCAATTTTGTATCCCGCAACATAAACGTTTTTCGCGCCTCCGTCACCGGAAACGCCCTCTTCAAGAATAACCGAAAGCTTATCGCAAACGTCTTGGCTGATAACCTGACGTTTAACCTGTGCCTCGTGCTGATAGGTTACGTTGCCGTCATTGTCCGTGATCTGTTCAACAAGATATGGCTCTAACAAATAACCGCCGTTAGCAACAGCCGCTATTGCCATCATATGCTGAATGGGTGTGATATTGAAGTTTTGACCGAATGCATAAATTGCAAGGTCAAGATCAGTCACGTCATTTTGTGATTTTATTACACTGTTTCCCTCGGCAGGAAGATCGATTCCCGTTTTTTCAAGATATCCGAAGGATTTGAAATAATCAAAGAATTTAGCCGTTCCAAGGCGCTCTCCGATGGTCATAAACCATACGTTGCAGGATTGAACAAGACCTTGCGCAAAGCTTAAAAGTCCGTGACCTTGAAGGACGTGGCAATGGATGGTGTGTCCATACATATTAAGTGAGCCGCCGCAAAAAACGTCGTCGTGCTCTAGCTGAACCTTGTTTTCTGTCAATGCCATTGAGGATGAAACGACCTTAAAGGTAGATCCCGGAATGTAGGAGTCCGAAACCGCCTTGTTTCTCCACATATCCATAAGGTACTTTTGCCTTGCCGCCTCGTATTCGTCCGTTCCCTCTACAAGCGCATCCTCTATAAGAAAGTTAGAATAATATTCATTAAGCGTCCACGGGTCGTTCAAATCATAACCGGGAACGGTCGCCATAGCAAGTATCGCGCCCGTTTTAACGTTAACCACGATTCCGCAGGCTCTGTTTTGGGCTCCGCATTCATTTACAGTTGCAAGAAGCTGCTCCTCAAGACACTGCTGAATGTAGGCATCTATCGTCGTTGTAAGATTTCCGCCGTTTTGCGCGGGAATGTAGGTTTCATATTCATAGGGCATCTCGTTTCCGTAGGAATCTCGTGCCGTAACGTAATATCCGTCCGTACCTGCAAGTATTGAATTATACTGCGATTCAAGCCCGTAAACACCGTCGCCGTCATAGTTGGTAAATCCCAAAACGGATGATGCAAGCTCGTAATTCGGATAATATCTCGTTGTCATCGTTTCCAAGTAAATCATATCATCGTAATCGTTATCTAAGATGAATTGACTTACCTCCATAGCCTTCTCGGGCATGACCTCCTTCAAAATGGTTTGGTCTTTGGAATCCTTCAAGGCCTTTTTATATATTTCATCGTAATCAACTCCCAATATTTCCGATAAGCCTTTTGAAATATGCTCGGCATAACTCACCGAGCTTCCCTCTTTATCGGCTTCCTTTTGATTATTAGAAATCACACGGGGGTCAATAAATACTCTGTACGTTGTTATATTTGTGGCAAGCACGTTGCCGTTTTTATCATAAATTGTTCCGCGTTGGGCAGAAACCTTATTTTCTGTGGTTATCTGATCCATGACGTTCGAAAGATATTTATCGAAGTCAACCGTTTGTATCCAAAAAATTCTTCCAAGAAGTATTGCAAATACAAGCAATATTCCAACAAGAACTATGGTAGCTCTTTTTAATCTTTCGTGATTTATGGATTCATTATTCATATCATCACGCTCCTTTTCACTATTTACCATTTACGAAAATAAACGGTGAGAGCCGGATTCAAGCAAATGGGCCGTTGCTTTTGCTCCGCACCTCGCGCCAACCCTCACGAAAGACGCTCGGTTTGCTCTTCACCGTTTTTCAAGTGTGGCAAATGGAAAGAAATCTGCCTTCTTCATATTATTCAAAGAAGGACTTGTTTATGATTTTTCATTTGAATTGCTGAAAAATCCATTTCATCAATGAGCCAAAGGATACCTTTTTTATTTCTTCCTTTTCAAGCTCATCTGTTTTGTTACTGTTTATATATTCAAAATTTACGTGTTCCTTGCTTATCATACCAAGCTCTTCGGTAGCAAATTTCTCAATATCAGCTTCGGCATTCTTTTTATCAAGATCGGTACGAAGCTCTGAAATTTCAGTGTCTATTTCAGAAATTTTATCTTTAAGATCATTTTGCTCTCTCTTGGCGGAGCTCAGCAACACCGCTGAGCCAACTATCATAAAAAGAGATATCATAATTACTATTATTGCAAGTATCAAGGTTACGGGTATTTTGTTTTTACCGCCCTTAACTATGTTCTCGCTTTTTCTGTCCTCAACAGGTAGCCAGGTCTTTGCCGCAACCTTAGCCGCCTCCTTGATTTTAGAGGTTTTCTTGCCTGCCTCTTCGTTTTCACTCGGTGCCGAAGCCTTATCCGTGCCTTTGGGATTGGTTCGGTCCGCCTCCGCACGAAGCTTGGCCTTTATATCGTTACTGTCTTTATTATTCATATTGCTTTTCTTAGTATATCCCGATTGCTCCATGCCGTGCATCATAACGAATGCATCCGGCTCAGCAGTTGTGCTCGGAGTGTATTCGCGAGATGCCCTGTAATACTCTGCAAAGTCATCATCATCAGAAGAATTGCTTCTCCTCGAGGCAACCGTTTTATCACCTCTAAGATTTTCTATCTCCTGAGTCGAGGTTTTATTGGATTTTCTGAGGTTTGCCCTCATTTCCATCTCGCGACTCTGTTGTTCAGCATATTCGGGACTTTTATTGTAAGCCTCACCGCGTTTCTCGTAACGTTTTACAAGCTCGTCAAGCGCTTTTTCGTGATTAGATGCGTTTTGAGCTTTTTTCATCGCGGAGCTTCCTTTCTTTTATATTTTCTCAGCAACCCTGAGCTTTGCGCTTTTTGAACGGCTGTTCACCGCAAGCTCCTCATCGCTTGGAAGTATTGGCTTTTTAGTGATTATCTTTATTTTGGGCTTGTTTCCACACACGCATACAGGGAAATTCTTTGGACACGTGCAGCCCGTGGCAAGTGAATTGAAGGTTTGCTTAACAATTCTATCCTCAAGCGAGTGGAATGTGATAATCACAATTCGACCGCCCGCGTTCATTGCGTTAACTGCCGCCTCAATCGTTGGCGCAATAACGTCAAGCTCCTTGTTAACCTCGATTCTAATTGCCTGGAAAACTCTTTTAACCGAGCTCCATTCTTCCTTTCTTGCAAACGAAGGAAGTGATCTTTTTATTATTTCAACAAGCTCACCCGTTGTTTCAACAGGTCTTGCTTCAATTATTCCCGCAACGATTTTGGGTGCGAATCTCTCTTCACCAAACTCGTAAATAACCTTTTTAAGCTCATCAGCAGTATAATTATTAACAACTGTATACGCGCTCCTTATAGCTCTGTTATCCATTCTCATATCCAGCGGAGCATCCGCCATATATGAAAATCCTCTTTCAGCGGTGTCAAGCTGATATGATGAAACACCGAGGTCAAGCAAAAGACCGTCGATCTTATCAATTTCGAGATCTTTCAAAATATTCTTGATATTTGAAAAATTATCTCTAACGATTTTCACCTTATCTCCAAATGGAGCAAGGCGCTCAGTGATAACCCTTATAGCATCTTCGTCTTGGTCGATGGGAATCAGCAATCCGCCCCCAATCCTCTCGGCAATCCTTGAGGAGTGCCCTGCACCGCCGGCAGTGCCGTCAACGTACACGCCGTCGGGCTTTATGTTAAGATTTTCAATGCACTCATTTAAGAGCACGGAAAAATGTGAAAACTCACTCATAATTAAAGTCCGCAATCTTCAAGAGCCGCGCGGAGTGCTTCCATATCCTGCTCTTCCTGATTGTTTTCATAAGTTTCCTCAGCCCAAATTTCAGCGTAATCACCGCAGCCGATGATCACGGTTCCCTTTGTGATTGAAGCAAACTGAAGCATTGTGGGAGGAAGAATGATTCTTCCCTGCGCGTCAGGTGAAACCTCGATTGAATTACCGATCAAGAAACGAAGTGCTTCTTCACTTGTTTTTCTGGGAAGGAGCTTGATGGGCGCTATATATTTTTCCCATTCGGCGTGGGAGTATATTTTAAGATAATTTCCGCGGATGCTTTGAGAAACAACGAAGGTTTCGCCAAGCTCTTCGCGATATTTTGCAGGCACAAAAAGACGATTTTTAGTATCAACGTTGTGCTTGAAATTGTTTGATAACATACTCTTTAACTCCTTTCTTTGGGATGGGCAAAATCCTGAAATTCACCACTTTTATACACTTTCGTGGGATTTTCCACCACGAAGCATCACTATTATACTAAATATAAAGAAAAAATGCAATAGTTTTTTCAAAAAAAGTTGAAAAAAATTATTAATTTTTTGTAAACAAAGTGTTTCCAAATGATTAAGGTTTGTCAGTAAAAATAAAAACGCTTCTTGTTCTCATTTTTGAGAATTTTGAGGCGTTTTATGGGTGAATTTGAAGATTAAGGCTTGATATTTTTATTCATATATGTTATAATTTAGACGAAAATATTAAGAGGTGATTCAATGAATATCAATATAAAAAATGACCTTTGGCATTATCTTGCTACATGTGAAAGGCCCATAGTTATGTACGGCATGGGCAACGGTGCGGACAAGATTATTGCCGTTTGCGACAAATACGGAATTGAAATTTCCGACTTTTTTGCGAGTGACGGATTCGTGCGCGGGCACTCCTTCCACGGCAAGACGGTAATTTCGTATTCCGCAATGAAAGAAAAATACGACGGGCAAAAGCCCATCGTTTTGCTATCGTTTGCCTCTTCTCTTCCCGACGTTATGGAACTTTTCAAAACGGTGGGCGAGGAGTGCGAGCTATATGCTCCCGACGTGCCCGTTTTTGGAGAAACCCTTTTCACGATGGAGTTTTTTGAGGAAAATCGAGAGAGATTTGAGGCGGTTTATGACTTGCTTGCCGACGAGGAATCGAAGAGAATTTATGAAAACGTGATTTCCTACAAGCTAAGCGGTGACATTCGTTATCTTTGGAAGAGTGAAAGCGACAAAGCGGAGGTTTATGAGAAAATTCTTGACTGCCAGAATATAAAAAGCTATGCGGATCTTGGCGCATACAATGGAGACACGATAAGAGAGATGCTTTGTTTCAATCCCGATTTGAAGAGCGCTATCGCGCTTGAGCCCGATGCGAGGAATTTCAGAAAGCTCACAGAATACGCGCAGGGTGTTGAAAATTGTGAGATAAAATGCGTTAACGCGGGTGCGTGGAATGAAAACACCACCCTGCTTTTTGACGCGAGTGGCAATAGAAATGCGGGTATTGTTTCAAAGGGTAATATCGTATCTAAAATCAAGGAGGTTCCCGTCGTTTCATTTGATTCCTTGCTTTGCACTCAAGGAGTCGACTACATAAAATATGACGTTGAAGGATCGGAAAAGGAGGCTCTTTTAGGCTCGGCTCAAACGATAAAGGCGCACGCGCCAAAGCTCCTCGTTTCCCTTTACCACAGGAGTGAGGATATGTTTGCTCTTCCCGAATTGGTTAAAGAGTTAAATCCCGAATATTCCCTCTATTTGAGAAGATTCCCCTATATCCCAGCGTGGGATCTTAATTTGTACGCGGTGAAAAAATAATAAAACGAAAAGGAACGGCGAGCCATCGGCTCGCCGTTTTATTTTATATTATTCGGGATTATATCCCCAAACTACTGGACAATCATAAAAATTCCAATCTTCTAGCCAATCTGCCGGTTGAGATTCCGCTTCACAAAATATGTATAAATCAGATGAAGATGAAGAAAATACATAGCTACCTACAACTTTCACCGAATTAGGAATAAAAACAGCATTAAGATTTTGTACTTTGTAAAAAGCATAACTTTCAATTATCTTTACGGTGTCCGGAACAAAAAATGTACTATCCTGTTTTCCTATAGCATATTGTAAAAGATACTTGCCATCCTTAGAATAAAGGTTACCATCTATGGACTTAAACTCAGTATTGTTTTCATCAACATTTATTGATTCAAGTGAAGTACACAAAGCAAATGCTATAAAACCGATATTTTTAACAGAAGCAGGAACCGTTATTTTTTTCAAATTATTAGAACCCAAAAATGCCCTAGTCGCGATTATTTTAGTTTTCTCACTAATACTACAATTATATGCTTCTGTATTATGTATTGAACATAACAAAAGCTCAGGATTTGTTTTATTTCCGAGATAGATAGCATTATCGTAAACATTATAAGGAGTCATAAAATCAAAATAATATGCTTCGTGGCTACCCTCTGCTCCGTTCATTCCCACAAAAGCACCCTCACCTACACTCATTAGTGAATTCGGCAAAGAGACGTTGATAGGCCACGCCAGATCAAATGCATGCTGTCCTATTTCTTCTACCCCTTCAGGAATATATAAATCCCAAAGCCAAAAGCTTGGCCAATAAAATGCGTAGTCACCAATGGTTTTGAGTTTGCCACTTTCGGAAAATTTTATCGTTTTCAATTTAGGACAATTTGAAAATGCGTAATCACCTATCTCTTCTATATTGTCGGAAAGTTTCACTCCGGTTATTTTCTGTGTAGAAAATGCATACTCCCCGATTTTCGTTACAGGTAATCCTTTATATTCGTTTGGAATTACAATATTTGAATTCTTGCAACCACCTAATCCCACAACACTATAGCTTGATTTATCATCATTAAGTTCAAAAACAAGTCCTTTTGATTCACTGTTACTAAAACAGGACGTTAACGAAAGTGCACTAACAACAATAATAGCAAATAGTAATATTTTAATTGTCTTTTTCATAACCTTTCTCCTTTGAAAATAAAAAGTGTGCCAACCAGAGTCAGCGCACCGAAAAATGCACGCCTCCATTGTTACCACATAAATCGAATCCAAATACTGCCAAAACAAGGAAAAGCACATTAATATGAAGCACATATTAAAAGATATACTTCGCACCTACTTTAAGAAGATTTCTATTCAATTTGTGTGATATTTTTATTTTAGCACAGTTTTTATTCAATTGCAATGTTTTTTTGAAAATTTTAATGTATACAATGGTTTGTCCAAACCATACTACAACAAATAATACATTGTTCTAGGTGCCCCCTGTACTACAACCCACAAACAAACCCAATTTTACTCTTCCCCTATATCCCAGCGTGGGATCTTAATTTGTACGCGGTGAAAAAATAATAAAACGAAAAGGAACGGCGAGCCATCGGCTCGCCGTTATATTTTTATTGATTTATAGATACTGTTCCGTCAGAGCAAACAACCTCTGTTGCGGGAATCATATAAAACAAATCAACATCTTGAGTAAGAAGATTCCACTGCTCTACCGTACCGCCAAAATTAATGCTTGACAGTGATTCGCAATAATAAAATGCATAATCACCAATAGAGGTTACGGAGGCGGGGATTTCTATGCTTTCGATGGAAGTACAATATAGGAATGCACACTGCCAAATTGCGTACTCTTTTCCGCCGTCATATTCGGGGAGAGTTATTTCTGTATCATTGCCCAAATATTTAACAAGATATACGTCAGTTCCATCATCATAGAATAAATAATCGCCTACATATTTAAGATAAGATTCAGATTCATCTGTGATAATATGCTTTGCATAAAATCCAACATTACCGTTATCAGTTGAACCTATCTCAATATTTATTGATGATTTATTGCACACCTCAATGAGTGAAAAACAACCATAGAACGCATTAATGCCAATAGACGTTACGGAGGAAGGAATTTCTACATAAGTGAGTGCAAAGCATTCACCAAATGCTCCCATAGGAATATTTGTAATGGTGTCGGGAATCTCAATGCTCTGGAGATTTATGCAACCCATAAATGCATATTCAGCAATTGTTACAGATTCAGGAATCACAAATGACGTATCCTGCTTACCTGCTGCGTACTGCACCAAAACAGTTCCATTTTTGTTGTAAAGATTGCCATCAATTGATGTATAATATTCATTATCTTTATCAACATCTATACTTGTAAGTGAACTACACTCACCAAATGCAGCAGCGCCGATGCTCGTTACTGATTTTGGAATCTCTATACTTTCGAGAGACATACAGTATGCAAATGCAGCCATACCGATAGTCGTCACGGAATCCGGAATTTCTATGCTTGCAAGCTTCTCGCATGATTCAAATGCAAACATACCGATACTCGTCAACTGAGAGTTTTCAGCAAACGTTACACTTGAAAGTAATTCACAATATGAGAATGCAGACTCACCAATAGTTGTTACAGAGGTGGGGATTTCTATAGTTGTGAGTGAATCGCAAAAATAAAATACATCATCACCAATATTTGTCAACTGACTATTTTCACCAAACGTTACACTTGTAAGCGACGTGCACCAATTGAATGCATCATCACCGATAGTTGTCACGGAGTCGGGTATATCTATATCCGTGAGTGAACTACACTCATTAAACGCATCATTACCTATACTTGTCAATTGGCTATTCTCTCCAAACGTTACACTTGTAAGCGACGTGCACCAATTGAATGCATAATCACCGATAGTTGTCACGAAGTCGGGGATTGCTATGCTTATGAGTGACGTGCAATTTGAAAATGCATAATTGCCAATGGCGGTAACGGGCTTATCCTCGTGCATTGCGGGAATTTCTATGCTAGTAACATCGTAAGAATTTACACCTGTTACAGAATAGCTTTGACCGTCATCATTAAGGGTATATACAAGGAGTTCAGAAGGAGTCTGATAATACGTCACCGTACCGTCCTTTGAAATTTCACCGTCGATGCAGTAGATAGTATAATCGCCTGTTACATAGTCCCAATCATAAGCGATATAAATATCATTCCACTGCTCTATAGTGCCATCATAATATATGCTTGTGAGTGATTCGCACCAAGCAAATACATAATCACCGATACTTTCTACGGAGCTTGGAATTTCTATGCTTGTAAGTGCCGTGCAACTTTCAAATGCATAATCGCCAATAGTTATCACGGAGTCGGGGATTTCTATGCTTTCAAGTGAGTAGCAGCAGTAAAATGTAGAATCATCAATATATGTCAACTGACTGTTTTCAGCAAACGTTATACTTGCAAGTGATGTGCAGTTATAGAAGGTACCGATCCCCATAGCTGTTACCGAGTCGGGGATGTATATGCTTTGAAGTGAATTGCAGTCTTCAAATGCATAAGAACCTATTTCGGTTACAGATTCGGGAATTTCCACACTAAGAAGAGACGTACAATATGCAAATGCACCTGCAGAAATACTCGTCACAGTGTCGGGAATTGTAAACAACGTATCTTGTTTACCGATTGCATACTGTATCAAAGCAGTTCCGTCTTTATTATAAAGATTTCCGTCTATTGATTGATAGTATTCATTCTCCTCATCAACGTATATATTTGTGAGTAAATTGCAAGAATAAAATGCCCAAGTGCCGATAACCTCAACGGATTTGCCTATCGTTACACTTGTTATTGTGCAGTGTTGGAATGCGCCCTCACCAATGCTTGTCAACGAATCGGGAAGCTCTAAACTATCAATTAAGTGACAATTATGGAAAGCGCCTTCACCGATACTTATCAAGGAAGATGGAATATTTATATCTTCGAGCGAGAGACAGTTATAGAATGCATAATCACCGATAATTTCAACAGTGTCGGGAATTTCTACGCTCTCAAGATAAATATGATGATAAAATGCATAAGCTCCTATCTCGGTTACAGATTCGGGTATTGTAAAGGTCTTATTTCTTTTATTAAATGACTGTACAAGGGTTGTTACATCCTTATTGTAAAGATAACCGTCTATTGATTTATAATAAGCATTATTTTCATCAACCTCTACGCCTTCAAGCAAGGTGCATTCTACAAATGCAGCCTCACCAACACTTTCGACGGAGGCAGGAATTTTCACACTTTCAAGTGAAACACAGTATACGAATGCCCCAAATCCGATACTCTTAACAGAATTTGGAATTTCTATGCTTTTAAAGCGGCAATTATAGAATGCACTGTCACCAATGCTTGTCAGCTGACTGTTTTCACCAAAGTCTATGCCTTCAAGAGAACGGCATTCTGCAAACGCGGCATAGCATATATTGGTAACGGAGTCGGGAATTTCTATGCTTTCAAGTGATTCACAGTTATAAAAGGCATACTCAGCTATAAGCGTTACAGAGTCAGGAATTTTTACACTTTTAATTGAGGTGCAGTTATAAAACGCAGTATAACCAATCATCGTAACAGGCTTGCCATTATATGTGTCGGGGATTACTATATCAGTATCCTCACAAGTGCCGATGCCTACTACCATGTAGCTTTCACCGTCGGCATTAAGTTCAAATTCAAGGCCCTCGGAGTAATTTTCGTCCTCGGGTGGATCCTCGGGAGGATTTGCAGGATTACTGCTTGTTGTGGGCGTTGTGCTTTGTTGCGGAGGATCCTCGGGAGGATTCTGCGTTGTAGTAGTTGTTGTAGTAGTTGTAGTAGTTGTAGCGGTGGTAGTTGTTGTAGTATCCTCAGGGGGATTTACAGTTGTAGTTGTACCACTTGTTGTACTACTTGTAGTTGTTGTGGTGGTAGCGGAAGTTGTCGCAGTGGTTCCAACCGTAGTTACCGTTGTAGTCGTCGTTGCTTCAGCGCTATCGTCGGGAGTCATAAAAATTACGCCCGCGGTCACACCGACAACCACTACCGCGCCTGCGATAGTACCTGCCAGCGCCGCCTTTGTTGCAAAGAGTTTAGCTAAGAATTTCATAATGCTTCTCCTTCAAAAAAAATGACAAGACAATTATAGCACCAAATGAAAATTTTGTCAACAATAAAAAGCCCCCTGCATCGCAAGGAGCTTTTTATTCGTAATCGCGTCTATAAGCCGGGTTCTGTCTTAAACGGTCATCTATCTTCGCTTACTGTCACCAGCAAGCTTCGGGGTCTCCCCCGTGCCACCCTGCAGATATGTGTCGGGCCGACATCTGCGCTCGGTGTTGCTTCAAGTAGGGTTTACAGCGGATCTATGTTACCATAGAAACGGGTGAGCTCTTACCTCGCCTTTCCATCCTTACCTCTTATAAAAGAGGCGGTCTATTTCTGTTGCACTTTCCCGGCAGTCGCCTGCGGCTGACGTTATCAGCTACTCTGCCCTGTGAAGCCCGGACTTTCCTCGCGATAACACCTTTCGGCAACATATCGCGCGACCGTTCGGCGCGGTTACGGTTTGTATTATAATATAATTTTGTAAAAATGTCAAGAAAAAATATCTTATTTTATATCAATATATCTTTCGTTATAAATCACATAGTATGTATCTCCCTCATAAGTAACCTTATACCAAATAGTTCCGTCACTTTCTATTCCCATATGTGTTGCTTGAAGCTGGGTTCCGGTTGGAATACTTTTAACCTTTTCAGACTCTGTAAAAATTGTCGATTTTCTCAACCAAACACTCTCCGCTACAAGAACAAGAGTATTATTACATTCTTCAAATTACACTTCAGAGTCGGGGCCTGCTAAGTATTCAGTTTGAATATACCCGGTTCTGTCTTTTGAATCAATAACCTTTGACCATCCGTTATCATAGTATCCTATTCTATAAAACGACGTACCTTCTGACTCCTTGTACAAGGCTTCTCCATACATAGTGTCATAAAAATAGCCAAAGGACGAAATCAAATAAACCGTATCATTTGTTTCTGTAAAGCGATATCCTGTTTTGTCCGTATTACCGTCATTGCAATATACAGCATAATCACCCGTGTTATAATTCCAATAGCTTCCCTTTGTGACGGAATTCCATTGTTCAATGGTTCCATCATAAATTATCTTTTTAAGATTTTGACAGCTCAAAAAAGAATTCCATCCAATACTGCTTAAAGAACTATTGAATTTAATGCTTTCAAGTGATGAACAACCTGCAAATGCATACTTGGGAATTGTAGTTATTGTGGCAGGTATTTCTATATCTTTCACTAATTCATTGTTAATATAGAAATTAGAATTCAATGGGAAAATTCTATCATTTTCAAGAAATAATTCCGATTCAAAATAACTATAAAAATTCATAGCTATCCAACCAAAAATATCCCCCATATAGTATATATGTTGAATGTTTTCGCACCATTTAAATGCATCAATATCAATATCCGTAATTGAAGTAGGAATGGATATGCTGTTAACGTCATTATAATCTGTAACAAAATAATCTCTAATATTTGTTACAGGCAATCCAAAATAAATACTTGGTATAACTATATCAGTATCTGTGCAAGTTCCGAGTGCGGCAACACAATAACTGTTATTATCGTCATTCAAGGTGTAGGTAAGTCCCTGTGAGCCTGCGCCCATAACTGCTTCTTTGATAGTACGCTCACACATTGTACATTTTACCAATGCCATACCGTCAGTGGTTTTGGTTGCAGCAACGGAGATGATCAATCCACCCTCAATACAATCTATAACGGGTATTTCCTCTTGCGCAACAATAATATTTTGGCAAACGTTACATTGCTTGCCCTGTGTATATCCCTTTTCTTGACAGGTTGGGGCTTTATATGGCAAGATCTTCAAATCGGTACACTCTGTTACAGGAATAACGGTTTGGGGTACAACCATGGTGTCACAAATTGTACATTTCAATCCTTCAGTAAGACCTGTTGACATACAAGTAGGTGCTACCGCATCAACTTTTACTATTTTTTCAGGAACATTATGATGGCAATTAATTTGTCTTTCATAATTGCATACGTTACAAAATCTATCGTATTCGTCATCGAAAACGTGGTCAATCATTGCTATTTCTTCTTGCGCCACGATAACCGCATTACATACCGAGCAGTGCTTGCCCTCGGTAAGTCCTTTTGAAGTGCAAGTTGATTCAACAGCAACAGTAATTGTCTCTGTGTGCTGCAGCTTTGCAATTGTTTGCTGTTCAACCAAAGCTTTATTGCAAACAGAACAATGCTTGCCCTCAGTTTTTCCCTCGGTTGCACAAGTAGATGCAACGGCAGGATCTATTACCTCGGTATGACCAAGCGCCGCAATAGCCTTTTGTGCTACTAAAATTTCTCCACAGTCAGAGCAATGCTTACCTTCAGTCATTCCAACTGCTTCACAAGTCGGTGCTACTGCTTTATCTATCACTTCGGTATGCTCGTGCTTATTAAACAAAAGAATACAAGCAATTACTACTCCTATAAGCACCGCACCTGCAATTATTCCTATTAACAACTTCTTTTTCATAGGTTCCCTTTACACGTTTTAGCCCGTCGGCAAATAACTGATAATATTATAACACTCAATATGAAATTTGTCAATAAAAACCCTCCCTTTGATAAGAGAGGGTTACAAAATATCAAAAATTATCTCGGTGATAAAGCTTAAATTTCATCCCTCATTTTGATTTGGGGGATTCTTGTAACTAAGCAAGCTACGATGGCGGTGATAATGATCTCGGGGATCATATAGGTTCCGTTATAGATTATTGAGTAGACGATGGCAAGCGCATCTCCCGAAAAGGCTTCGAGTATCTTTTGTCCCCAAGCGTAGAATCCTTCCTGTGTGAAGAACCACTCCGCCCAAGCGCCAAAGAATATTGCGCCCGATATTACATGGGCAACGTAACGGAGTGAGATTGCGAAAATTGAGCCGAGGACGATGGCTTTTGTGGGGGTATATTTTTTTCTGAAGATTCCTCCCAAGCCAAGCACGGTGTATGCGATAACGTAGTCGACAAGGCACACGATAATTGCGCGCCACCAAATCATTTGGCTATCCCCGGGCAAGAAAAATGCGCTGACGGTATTAAAGCCGAGGAGCATTTGCAAAATGGAGTAGGTGAACGCGGCGAGTATTCCCCATTTCGCGCCGTACATATAGGCTACAAGGATAATGGGCAACATACTCGCGATGGTAAATCCGCCGCCGAAGGGCAAATTCAAAAATGGCATTACCGCGCAAATTGCGGAAATGGATACCGAAAACGCAACCATTATCGCGCTGACGGTGAGGGCTTGTGTTCTTTTTTTGTTTTCTTTCATTTCGAGAAAACCTCCTTAAAATAGAATCAACCACACGAAAGTCCGTGTGGTTGTATTTTTAGAGAGTTCTCTCCCAAGTACTACCTACGCCGGCATTATCCGTATCAGGTTAAGGGTTTGACTCCTACAAGTCATCTCAGCAATTAGCACCCCTGACTTTATGTGATTGTGTATGTATTTTAGCACAGTTTTTCGGGTTTGTCAAGTGCTGTTTTTTATGCAACCATGCTTTCATATCCCTTTTTCTTGACCTTAAGCAAGAAAATGCCCAAACAAGCAAGGGACGCGAGCGCAATGCAAATATTGCTTATTCCCATTGATATGCCTGCCGCCTCGGCTCCAATCTCCTTATGGAAGGTTTGTAAATACCATAAAACGGGTATTCGGAACACGAAAACTCTGCTTATATTAAGCACCATAGTCATTTTCGTTTGTCCAAAGCCGTAAAGCACACCAAGAACTGCCGAATTCACCGCCAAAGCAAGAATTGAAAGTGAATCATAACGGTGAATACTCTTAATCAGCGCCAAAAACATTGCCGTATCCTCAGCTTGTGCATTTTGGTTATAGAGGTTTATTATGGCATCCTGACAAATGAAGCGGACGAGAATATATCCCACAATACCAAGCGCAGTTGCCATAACAAACGAATGCTTGAATGTCTTTATTGCGCGCTTGATATTATTTGCGCCAATATTTTGGCTAATTATCGTTGACGTTCCCTCCTCAAACGAGTTGATTGGGGTGGTGACCATTCCGTTAATATTATTGGAAACGCCCAACGCACCAACGACAAGCGGTCCGTATGCCTTACACATGGCATTTATACTCACCTTTCCGAATGAAAAGATGAATTTGCCAAGAAAAATGGGCAGTGACATTGACAAAATGCTTTTGATTTCTTGCTTTTTTAACTTAAATTCTTCAAGCTTAACAACAAAAACATTGTCCTTTTGAAGCATCATAGAAAGCAACACGGCAAACATCACCATCTGACCGATAAGTGTTGAAATTGCCACCCATACAATGTTTTCAAATCCAAGTCCCCATATAAACAAAATTGACAACGAGAGCTTGACTATCATTGAAAGAATGTTGAGCCAAAACATAATTTTGGTGTTCCCTTTTGCCTTTTGCATAGCCATAAATACGCTGTTATAAAACATAAAGGCAAGTGTGATTACCTGAACTATAAAGTAGCCCGTGCCTATATTTATAAGCTCATCGGGAACGCCCGACAGCCTCATTATCGGAACGGCAAACGGAACGCAAATACCTAGCAAAAGCGCGATGATTATATTCGACAATGATATCGTTTGATTGGAAAGATATCTTGCCTTTTCCATATCTCCTGCGCCAAACTGTCGCGCGACCAAAATTCCGCCTCCTGCCGCAAGTCCTGAGCCTAAGGACGAAAGAAGATGCTGCAGCTGTGACAGTGATGCAACGGCACTAACGCTTGTGGGGTTTATCTTTGATACCACCACCGCATCTATAATGGCATAGAACGAATTGAAAAGATTATATAAAAATATCGGCGCGCAAATACTGATTATAGTCATAACCAGATTGCCGTTAAGTATCCTTTCTCTTCGCCTTAAATCTTTTTCACTAATCATTTTTTCTCCGCTAATTCAAAAAGAAGATTTCTCATTTCCTCGTGTGTTTTAACCTCATAGTGCGGAACAATTGAAAGGTCGGGGTATCTTCCCGATTGCTCGGTTTCGATATATACTGTTTTTAGTCCTGCACTTGACGCGCCAAGCACATCATCGTGAAGATCGTTACCAACGTAGAAGCACTCGTTTTTATCAAGTGAAAACTTATCAAATGCGATACTGAATATCTCGGTATCCGGCTTTTTAACTCCCGCGTCACTTG
The DNA here is from genome assembly GCA_045613605.1 of Eubacteriales bacterium. Classification (GTDB taxonomy): domain Bacteria; phylum Bacillota; class Clostridia; order Oscillospirales; family CAG-272; genus RGIG4608. Next base: position 5,383 of record JAZLBH010000033.1, on the reverse strand, counting down.
AGATGAGTATGCCGTCAAAAAGATGTGCTATACCAAGCTCGTCAAGCTCGTCACGGGTAAAGCACGCCTGTGCATTTGAAACAAGATATACTCCTGCTCCCCTTTCCTTAAGCCCCTTGAGAATTTCAGCAACGTGGGGGAAGGGTCTAAGCTTTTGACGTGACAAAAGACGGAATTCCCTTGCCAATGCCTTAGCCTTTTCTTTATCTGCACCGCGGTTTTCAACCATTTCCTCAAAAACGCGCAAAAGGTCGAATTCTACGAATTTGTGTGCGCGAGCATCAGAATGCTTTTTGCATAATTCAAGATATTCATCCCTTACCTTTTTAACGTCGCTTTCGCCCAAAAGCCATGCAAATCCAAACCAAAGTGATTGCATCTCCTCATCAGTTTTTATATCGGCTAACGTGCCGTACAAATCAAATAAAAAATTCATTTATCTTCTCCTTACCAAATGAACGGTATCATTCTGTATTTTACCTTTTGCTTGTATTCCTCATATCCCTCAAGCTCGCGGGAAAGCACCCTTTCTTCGTTTTTTATTCTTGCGGCTATGATAAAGGGATAAGCCAAGAAAACGATGAACGAAGCAAGAGAGCCAAGAACAAGCGGCATTGCCATAAAGAGCAAGACAGTTGCAAAATACATTGGGTGACGAACAATTCCGTAAAGTCCCGTTGAAATTACCTTTTGCCCCTCAACGACCTTGATTGTTCTTGAAAGATAGGCGTTTTCACGCAGCACCTCTGCATAAATCAAATATGCTGAAATAAATACTACTGATGCAACGGTATTTACCCAAAACGGTAGCTCTATCCAACCAAATCTAAAATCAAGTCCTGCAAGAATAAATCCCACAATGAACATAAGTCCGCTTAGCTTGACAACTATGCTCTGTTCCCTTTCCTTTTCCTTTGCATCAAGTCTACTTGCAAGAAGGGACGGATTTTTTGCCAACATTACAAGACCTGCCAAAAACATGGGAACAAACAAAATCCCCATCAAAAGCCAACCGCCTGCATAAGCAAACGTACCCGCAGGCAAGAAAATAAGCACGCCAACAAGCACAACGCCAAGCGCGAATTTGATAATTGCTTCAAGGAATAATTTAAGTGTCATAAGCTTCACCTTTCATATCTGATAATCTATTTTATCATCAATGCGTTGCATTGTCAATAGTTGATGTGTTTTAAGATTTTGATTTGTTTTCTAATAACCGGAAATATTTCCTGCTTAACAATGTGTCTATCAGGTGGTTTTCGTTTTACAAAAAGCAAGGAGGCCTTTAAGGTCTCCTTGCTTTATTTTTATACTATTTTTATATTACTTGTTATTTCATCATTACAAAAACATCTTGTCAATAGATTAATCATAATCTAAGTATTTTCCCTGCCACATATCGTGGGTGAAGAGATATTTATCGATATCGTTGATAACGGTGGTCTTTTTGCGCGACCATTCGGGCGCTAAAAGGTCGTCGGCAACTCCGTCACCCGTCAATCTTGCGATGACTGTATCCTTATGAAAATACTGCAAAGCCGTTGCGACAAGCTTGATATAGCGCTCGCGTTCAAGTGGGGTGTATCCACCACCTTCATACCACCTTGCAAGCTCAGTTTCCTTAATAACGTGCAAAAGATGAATTTTCACCATATCGGGACGAAGTGCACCCACCACCTTGGCAGTTTGCAGCATCATATCGTCATTTTCGTTTGGAAGTCCGAAAATAATATGGACGCATATGCGGATCTTTGGATTTGCGCGTCTTAATTTTTCATATCCTTCGACGAATTGCGCGTATGTATGCCCACGATTAATCAGCTCGGCAATATCGTCGTGCACGGTTTGAAGTCCTAATTCAATCGTCAAATCAACGCGATTTGCAAGGTCGGAAAGATATTCCACAACGTCATCGGGCAAGCAGTCGGCTCTGGTTGCCACGTTCATTGCAACGACGCCGTCAAGAGTGAGTGCCTCTTCAAATTTTTCCTTGATTTTTTCAAGTGGCGCGTAGGTATTAGTGCGCGCTTGGAAATACGGAATCGTTCTTTCCGTGCTCCACTTTGACGATAGCTTCCCTCTCGTGATTTCATACTGCTCGCGAATGGATAATGCGGAGCTTTCAGCAAAATCTCCGCTTCCTCGAGAGGAGCAATATATACACCCACCGATGCCGCATTTTCCGTCCATATTTGGACAGGAAAATCCCGCGTCAAGCGGGATCTTCGCGCATTTGCCACCGTAGGTCTTCTTTAGAAAATAGTCATAGGTATAGTATCTTTTATTACTATCACTATTTTCAAAGGGATTTATCTGCGATTGCTTTATCTTCATATAATCACGTGCCTAGGGATTCCGTTTTCGTACTTGACATCAAGCTCACCCTGAATCAAGGGCAAAAGATATTTTGCACATTCGTCAGTTACGGAGCTTCCTCTTTCGTTTATAAATTCATCGGGAACGTACTTAACCTTATTGGCAATTTCACTTACGTCGCGGTGTGAGATCTCCACCCTGTAAGATTCAGTTGACACTCTTTCGATGGTCATCATTTGACGTGTAGTGCCCTCACTTGCGGCTTTGACCGCGCTCTTTCCCACAAGGACGGATTCTTCAATATCGGTTCTTGACGCGATATGGGAAGCGCATCTTTGAGGAAGATTAAGCTCAATTGAACGAACCTTGCATCCGAACTCGTTTTTGATTGCTATTTCAAGAGCTTTTCCTGTACCTGAAAGCTGTTTATGACCGAAAACGTCGGTTGAAGCAATACCAAAGCCCTCACAAACGTAAGTTCCGTCAGCAAAGCGAATACCTTCACTTACCGCAACAACAACGTTGGGCTTCTTTTCAAGGATATTTTTTAAATCCACGAAAAATTCTTCTTTATCGAAAGCTCTTTCGGGCAAATAGATAAGGTCTGCAACCTCACCGCCGAACGCCTTGGGAATTCCTGCGGATGCTGTGAGCCAGCCCGCGTCGCGTCCCATAATCTCAACCACGGTAACCGCCTTTGTAGTATAAACGGCACAGTCGCGAATTATCTCGGTCATTGTGGTCGCAATATATTTAGCCGCGGAGGCAAATCCGGGTGTATGGTCGGTGCCAACGAGGTCGTTATCAATGGTTTTGGGAATACCGATAACTCGCATCTCATAGTCGCATTCCTTAGTGTACTCGGAAAGCTTTGCAACGGTATCCATAGAGTCATTTCCACCGATGTAGAAGAAATATCTGATATCGTACTTCTTAAATATTTCAATAAGCCTTTCGTAGGTTTCTCTACCCTCGTCTATATTGGGCAATTTCTTACGGCAAGAGCCGAGAGCCGCCGCGGGAGTTTGCTCAAGGATATCTATTTTTTCTCTATCGGCAAAAAATTCAGAAAGGTTGACAATATTTTCTTGAAGCAAGCCCTCAACTCCGTTTCTCATACCGTAGAGGGTATTTATGCATCCGTTATGGTGATTTTCAAGCACTCCGCGAATGACTCCCGCCAAGGTCGCGTTGATTGCCGCGGTGGGTCCTCCGCTTTGTCCTACTATTGCATTACCTATAAGCTTTGACATAGTTATTTTCCTTTCTTTTAAGGCTTTTGTAAATAGCGGGCGGATAAAAAACCGCCCGTTTTAATATGATTATTTCAAAAATCCGTTAACGATCTGCTCCTCAGCCTCTTGCTCGGTAAGTCCCAAGGTCATAAGCTTGATGATCTGCTCACCTGCAATCTTGCCGATTGCCGCCTCGTGAATGAGGGATGCATTTATATCGTTTGCAGTAATTTCAGGGATCGCACGAACGGACGCGTTATCCATAATGATAGCGTCACATTCGGTATGGCCGTAGCATTCGGCATTTCCGTTGATTTTGGAAAGGAAGGTCTGAGTTGAAGCATCCTTTGCAACTGAACGGGAAATAACGTTTGTGCTTGAGCCCTCTCCGTTAAGATCCACATTGAACACGGTTTCGGCATGCTGCTTTCCGTGTGTCATGATCTTTTCCTTAACGATGAGAGTTGCGCCCTTGCCAACAACTGCGCTTGTGTTTCTGATCGTAGAGTCGATACCCTTTATCTGTGTGGTTTCCATTTCAAGATATCCACCCTCGTCGATTTCGATGATGGTCGTGGGATTCATAATATTTTCACCCGTTCCCTCTTCCTCACCGTAGTGGCGCTCAACGTATCTTACGCGCGCGTCCTTTCCAACGTGGAAGGAGTGAATACCGTCGTGAGCAGAATCCTGATCGCCACAGTTATGAATACCGCATCCTGCGATAATCGTAACGTCGGCACCCTCACCGATATAGAAATCGTTATAGACCATATCCTTAAGTCCGCTTTCACTGATGATTACGGGGATATGCACGCTTTCATTCCTTGTGCCTGCCTTGATGATGATATCAATGCCGGGCTTGTCCGTCTTTGAAACGATATCAATATTCGCGGTGGTCTTTCTACCTGCCGCTGAGCCGTTTTCACGAATGTTATATGCTCCCTCGGGAACTGTGTGGAGGTCGGCTACCTGCATAAGCAAATTCTTCTTGATCTGATCCATGGCAACCTCCTTATATATTATCGGTAAGCACCGAGCAAGGCGCACCCGAGCCGAGAACTGAGGGCATGATCTCGTCCTTAGTTCCACTCTCGCGGATCTCACCGTCGGCAATTACGATAATTCTATCGGCAATATTCAAAATTCTCTCTTGGTGGGAGATGATGAGAATTGAGCCCTGTGTCTTTTCGTGCATTCTCTCAAACACCTTGATAAGATTGTTAAAGCTCCAAAGATCGATGCCTGCCTCGGGCTCGTCAAACACGGAAAGCTTTGTTGAGCGCGCGATGATAAGAGCAATTTCAATTCTCTTAAGCTCACCGCCCGAAAGAGATGCATTCACCTCACGGTTAATATAATCTCTTGCGCAAAGTCCTACCTCAGAAAGATAGTTGCACGCTTCGGCTACACTTATTGGCTTGCCTGCCGCAAGTGTGATGAGATCCTTAACAGTAAGTCCCTTAAATCTTACGGGCTGTTGGAATGCAAAGCTAACTCCCCTTTTAGCTCGGTCAGTGATACTCATATTTGTAATATCCTCACCGTCAAAAAGAATCTGTCCACCCGTGGGCTGATAAATTCCGGCAATTATTTTCGCAAGTGTACTTTTACCACTTCCGTTGGGGCCTGTAATTGCCACAAAGCGCTCGTCTATTGTTAAATTAATATTCTTTAATATTTCCTTGTCCTTGCCGTTTTCATCCTTAACGACGTAGGACACGTTTTTTAATTCAAGCATTGTTGCTCCTTTCTAAAGTCTTTTTATATTAAGTAAATTGTTAACTGTGTTGGCAAGATTTATATCTTGACATTATATTATATCATATAAT
>JAZLBH010000032.1:0-2723 GCA_045613605.1 Eubacteriales bacterium | reverse complement strand
AGTCTTGCTAGCAAAAAGGTTTAGCCGCTTTTCTTTGCCAAAATAGGCACAAAGAAAAGCTAACAAAAGAAATGCCGAATACAGGGCTACTCGCCCCGTACCCTCGGTCGCTTTTTGAAAAAGCTCCGCAAAACTTTTTATGGATTGGTTTGTGCGAACAACCCGATAAATCAAAATTTGAACGCCACAAAGGAGGATCATATGCCAAAAGAAATATCTCAAGGTTATTTAATTGTCAAGGTATCAACTGCAAGTGATGCCATTCCAATAGAAAACGCCTCGGTAATTATTCAAGGCAAGGGGGAGGACAATCAAAGCATTCTTCTCTCCCTCTTGACCGACAAGGACGGATTCACACCCAAAATAACACTCCCTTCCCCTCCCAAGGAATTGAGTGACACTCCCTCTCCCCCATCGAAGCCCTATTCCCTGTATAACATAGACGTATTCAAGGAGGGCTACTATCCCCAGCACTACAACGGAGTTCCGATTTTTCAAGGTATCACCGCAATACAAAACGCACATATCGTCCCCACGTCCGAATTTGACGCTCAAGGCCCTTACACCAACAAGGGAGAAATATTTGACGAATATGAAAATCCGTATCTTTAAGAAAGGAGCTTTATATGCCTGATTTACCAACCGTACCCGAATACATAACCGTTCACCTCGGTGCGCCCGATTCAAACGCGCCAAACGTAACTATTCCCTTTGCAGAATACATAGCAAACACGGCTTCAAGTGAAATCTTTCCGAGCTGGAACGAAAATGCCATTCGCGCAAACATCTACGCGCAAATTTCCTTCGCCCTAAATCGCATCTACACCGAGTTTTACCGTTCTCGCGGCTACGATTTTGACATCACCAGCTCCACATCCTACGACCAAAGCTTTGTGAACGGACGAAACGTCTTTGAAAACGTGCAAAGAATAGTTGACGAGATCTTCAATTCATACATTCGGCGACGAGGCAATATCGAGCCGCTTTTTGCCGCCTATTGCGACGGAATCGAGGTACGGTGCAACGGACTCTCCCAATGGGGTAGCCTATCCCTTGCCAACGAGGGCTACACTCCACTTGAAATATTGAAATATTACTACGGCAACGACATTGACATAATTTCAAATGCCCCCGTTGAGGGTGCTTCTCCCAGTGCGCCGACGTTTCCACTCTCGATCGGCTCATCGGGAGACAAGGTGCGCATTTTACAGCTCCGACTCAATAGAATTTCCGATAACTATCCCTCAATTCCAAAGATCGCCTCCATTGACGGCATCTTTGCCGAGGATACTGAGGCGGCAGTTGTTCGTTTTCAAGAGATATTCAGTCTTTCACCCGACGGAATTGCAGGAAACGCCACTTGGTATGCCGTAAATAGAATTTATAACGCCGTAAAAAAATTAAACGAGCTTGACAGTGAGGGCATTCGACTTGAGGAGGTTACAAAGCAGTACCCCGGTGTGCTCTCTCTCGGCTCGCGTGGGCTTGGAGTAAGCAATTTGCAATATTTCCTTGCATATCTTTCGCGCTTTTATTCAAGCATTACACCAATCACAATAGACGGAGTCTTCGGCAACCAAACGCGACAATCGGTCGTTTCGGCACAAAACACGTTCGGACTCTTAGAGGACGGAGTGGTGGGTGAGGTGACTTGGAACGCAATCTACAATGCATATCGAGGAATAGTGGACACCATTCCTCTTAACTACGTTGAGGGTAATGTATTGCCATTCCCCGGAATTATTCTTCGCGTTGGCTCGGATAACGATTCGGTTTTGCTTTTACAACAATACATCAACGTGATAGCAAAGGTCTACCCCGAGGTGAGTTCAGTTGAACTGACGGGATATTTCGGCACTCAAACCGACCGCGCAGTTAAAGCGATACAATCTCTTTCAGGGCTTGAAGCAAACGGAATCGTCGGCGCAATAACTTGGGATGCCGTAACGTCACTGTACACCGATATCGTAAACGGATCGCGGCTCAATGACGGTCAGTATCCCGGCTTTGAAATTGGAGGAATTTAATATGCGACAGTTCACCGAAAGGGATGCTATAAAAAATCTTCAAACGTATCTTCGTGCGCAAGCCTTATTTGACAAAGCCTTTCCCGCCGTGCCAATCGACGGTATTTTCGATTCTCAAACTCAAAACGCGCTGATCGAATTTCAAATAAGAAACGATCTCGCGCCAACGGGTGTTGCGGACAGAACCACGTGGGACCTTCTTTACACTCAATATCTTGAAATTTTGGAGCAGGCATCACTGCCCGCAGCAATAATCCCCTTTCCCTCGTATCCAAAAAATTATAGCATGAAACGGGGAGAAATCAGCTTTCTTGTTGCCGTTTTGCAGTATATGCTGAACGAAATCGGCATGATTTATAACGTTTTTGAAGCGCTTGAGATCAACGGTGAATACGACGAGGCGACCGAAAGCATAGTGCGTGATTTTCAAGAGCGAAACGGACTCACGCCAACAGGTGAAACCGATAAAAAAACTTGGGGACTAATCGCGAGGATATATAACCTATCCCTGCACTACATTGAGCAAAATTGATTTCAAATTTTGATTTATAGGGATGTTCGCACTCGCTTTGTGCTATTGTTTCGTCCACCTTTTCAAAGGTGGCGCCCGCGCGGCGTTAGCGCAAAAAACGGCATTTTCTTTTTGCAAAGCTTTTTCTTTTGGGCCTTTTACCTCAAAAGAAAAAGCGTCTAACA
>JAZLBH010000031.1:0-17105 GCA_045613605.1 Eubacteriales bacterium | reverse complement strand
GTTCAGAATATAACAGAAAGAGAAACGGGCTTATATAAGTATATAAATGCATAGGACACGCAACTGAATGTCAGTCTTGCACAGAGAGAGGATAGCTTGCTGAAATATCCTTCAAGGCGCTTTTGTTTGTACCACCTTTGCGTCACGTTGAATACATTTTGAAGTTAAAACTTCGGGTGGAACCGTGCATAAATTTTGTTTATCGCACCCCGAACGGCTTTTGCCGTTTGGGGTGTTTTTTGTTTTGTTAAATATTTTATTCTATATTAGGAGAAATTACTATGAAAATCAAACTTCTTGATCTTTGTCTTGAATTCGATGCTCCCATCACAGTTTACGATGCGGCTCGTTCAGCAGAGAAAATTGATCGCAGTATTATCGCTGCCAAGGTTAACGGTAACGTTGTTGCTCTTAACCACCTTATTGAAAATGATGCAGAGGTTGAGCTTCTTTCCTTTAAGGATGCCGACGGTAAGCACGTTTTCAATCACACCGCTTCTCATATCTTAGCGCAGGCCGTTAAGCGCCTCTATCCCGAGACAAAGCTTACTATCGGTCCCGCTATTGAAAACGGATTCTATTACGACTTCGATTCCGAAGTTTCCTTCACCCCCGAAATTCTCGCAAAGCTTGAGGCGGAGATGAAGAAAATCGTTAAGGAAAATCTTCTTATCACAAGAAGTGAACTTCCTCGCGCCGAAGCAATCGCTCTTATGAGTGAAAAGAATGAGCCCTATAAGGTTCAGCTTATCGAAGAATTGCCCGAGGATGCTACGATCAGCTTCTATACTCAGGGTGAATTCACCGACCTTTGTGCAGGTCCTCACCTCTTCTCTACCGGTGCTGTAAAAGCAATCAAGCTTACACAGTGTACAGGCGCTTATTGGAAGGGTGACCAGAAGAACAAGATGCTTCAAAGAGTTTACGGCGTTGCCTTCCCCTCCAAGGACGAGCTCAACGCATATATCACAATGCTTGAAGAGGCTAGAAAGCGCGACCACAATAAGATCGGCCGTGAGCTTGAATACTTCACAACCGTTGATTCCATCGGTCAGGGCTTGCCCATCATTCTTCCCAAGGGTTCAAAGGTAATTCAGACCCTTCAGAGATGGATTGAGGATGAGGAGCAAAGACGTGGCTACCTTCTCACAAAGACACCTCTTATGGCAAAGCGCGACCTTTATAGAATTTCCGGTCACTGGGATCACTACCGTGACGGTATGTTCATTCTCGGCGATCCCGACGATGAAACTAAGGAATGCTTCGCACTCCGTCCCATGACTTGTCCCTTCCAATACCAGGTATATCTCAATAAGAAGTGATCCTACCGTGACCTTCTCATGCGTCTTGGTGAAACCTCCACACTCTTCAGAAATGAGGATAGCGGTGAAATGCACGGTCTTATCCGCGTTCGTCAGTTCACAATTTCAGAAGGACACCTTGTTCTTCGTCCCGAACAGCTCGAGGAGGAATTCAAGGGATGTCTTGACCTTGCTCTCTACTGTCTTGAAACTCTCGGTCTTCTTGAAGATTGCACGTTCCGTTTCTCACAGTGGGATCCCAAGCGCACAGACAAGTATGAAGGAACTGCTGAACAGTGGAACGAAGCTCAGTCCATCATGGAAAAGCTTCTTGACGCAAATATCGGTCGCGAAAACTACGTTATCGGTATAGACGAGGCGGCATTCTACGGACCCAAGCTCGACATTCAGTGCAAGAACGTATTCGGCAAAGAGGATACGATCGTAACGATCCAGGTTGATATGCTCCTTGCTAAGAAATTCGGCATGGAATACGTTGATTCCGATAATACGCTCAAGACACCTTATATTATTCACAGAACGTCTATGGGCTGCTATGAAAGAACTCTTGCTCTCCTTCTTGAAAAATATGCAGGCGCTCTTCCCACTTGGATGGCTCCCGTTCAGGTTAAGATGCTCCCCATGGGTGATGCTCAGGTTGAATACTGTGACGAGCTTTCACGCAAGCTCACCGCTCTTGGCATCAGAAATGAAGTTGATAGAAGAAACGAAACTATCGGCTATAAGATCAGAAATGCTCAACAGGAAAAGGTTCCCTATATGCTCGTTGTGGGCGGTAAGGAGCTTGAGGCAGGTACAGTTGCAGTTCGTTCACGTAAGGATGGCGACATTGGTACAATGACAGCCGATGAATTCATTCTCAAGATTGCAAAGGAAATTGCAGATAAGGTTAGATAATAAAAATACATAAAAAAGCACCGCAGCTGTTGACAGCTGCGGTGTTTTTTTATAAAAATTAATTTGAAAAGAACTCATCAACGTCCTTTGCAAGCTTATCAGGACAGTCAACCATAGGTGAGTGTCCGCAATCCTTATAAGGAAGAAGAATTGCAAGTGCGCCAAGTGCATTATAGTTATCCAAAACCATATAGTCAGGAACAACTATATCCTTCTCTGCCATAGTGAGAGCAACAGGACATTTAATATTGTGAATTGTTCCATCACCCTTACCGTAGGGAGTGTATTCGTCGGACATATTGAGATTAGCAAGCGCCCAGTCAAGGTCAACGAGGTTTCTTTGCTTAAGTGTTTCGCTCATCCAAATATCGTTTTGCTCCTTTGTGGGCTTGTTTACAGTGTAAATCGTAGCATCCCAAATAGCTGTCATCGTAGCAAAATCACCCTTTTCAAAGCAATTAATTGCAGGAAGCACTTGAATTGGGTCCTTAGCCATATCTTCCTTAGAAGCATATGGCTTGCCTGTGGACTGATAATTTTCCTTTTGGAAAACGGGATATCCCTTAAGACCTGCTCCCTCAATATCAAAGAACTTTTTCACCTTTTCGGGATATTTAGCGCAAAGCTTCAATGAAACGCCACCGCCGTTTGACCAACCAACAAGATATACACTGCCAAGCTCAAGTGCATCAATAAAGAGTGCAACATCGTCAGCAAGCTCTTCAAGTGTATCAAAACGGTTATTATAGCTGCTGTCACCAAATCCGCGAAGGTCGAGAGCTACGCATCTATATTTATCCTTAATACGGGTAATAAGTGGCTCGTAGTGAACAGAAGATGACATATTTCCGTGTACCATAAGTACAACAGGACCCTGACCCTCGTCAAGATATGCTATTTCTTCTCTACCAATGGATATATATTTCTTTTCCATAGTTAAACTCCTTTAAATTAGATTTGTACGGGTTCGTCGTCGAGATTTACAAAGCCGAGTGTGAGTGAAAGGAATGAATTTGCGTCCTCATACATGCTCGCGTGTCCCGAGCCGTTGATTGTTACATAATTGCTACCCTTAATTCTTTCGTGAAGCAATATTTGTTCGGTTGGAGGAACAAGTCCGTCCTCGGAGCTTGAAATTATTAGTGTGGGACAATTTATTTCGCAAAGTCTATCCATGTAGTTATAATCCCTTGAGCTATCCGTCAAGCGAATAAGTGCCTCAAGCACGGTGGGATTTGAAAAATAAGGAATAAGTGTTCCCTCTCGTCTATCCATCCACTCTGCCATATTTTCATAAAAGCCGGTGGAATAGATTACAGGAATAGTTGTAAGATAATATGCAAGTCCGTCACCTGTTTTAGCAACCGCATTCCAACCGTCGCCAATCTTGCGAAGCCAATCACTGGTTCTTCCGCAAGTGTTTGCAAGAACAAGTCGACGTACTCTTTCAGGATGCTCAACAGCATACTGAATTGCCACCTCACCACCGTATGAGATACCCATAATACTTACCTTTTCATAAGGAAGTATGTCAAGAAGTGCATCAAGAAGTCGAACTTGAATTGCATGGGTATAATTCTCAGTCATTCTTGAGGACTGACCTTGATCAAGGAAATCGACCAAAATTGCCACGTTATTTTTTGAAAGGTTTTTGAGCATCGGCTTCCAAGAATTGGTGGACATCATTATTCCGTTAAGAATAAGAAGTGGCTCACCGTGGTCGCCGTGTACTTCATAATAAACCTTATATCCTTCAAAATCAAAGAATGCCATAATTATTCCTCAATTAGCCTGCGATAATGCCAAGAGCAATAGCGTCCTTTGTAAGCTGCTCTCTAAAATCGGGATGTGCTACTGAAATGATGAGCTTTGCTCTTTCAGCCATAGCTGTACCGCGCAAGCAAACCGCACCGTATTCGGTTACGAGCCAGTCAATATCGTTTCTTGAAAGAGAAACTGCCGCGCCCTGCTTAAGAAGAGGAACGATTTTGGAGGTTTCGATTCTTTCACCCGTTGCCTTATCCTTAACCATCGCAGTTGAATAAAGAGCAATGATGGACTTACCGTTCTTGGATTTTTGCGCACCGATCGCAGTATCTGCCTGTCCGCCTGTTCCTGAGAACTGAACGTGACCGATGGACTCTGAGCAGCACTGACCGAAGAGGTCGATTTCAATTGTAGAGTTGATAGAAACCTGATTGTCGTTTTGTGAAATTGTGTGAGGATCGTTTACGTAAGCACCGTCCATAATGCAAACTGCGGGGTTATCGTCAATGAAATCATAGAGCTCTTTCGTACCCATAGCAAATGCTGCAACCATCTTACCCTGATGAGTTTGCTTGCACTTGCCTGTGATAACACCTGCCTTTGCAAGCTTAACCATACCGCTTGTAAGCATTTCAGTGTGAACACCAAGGTCCTTTTTATCCATAAGAGAAGCCGCAACGGCATTGGGAATACCGCCGATACCGAGCTGAATGCAGTCACCGTCGTGAATCATATCCGCGATTGTCTTACCAATAACAAGATCCTTTTCGTTAGGCTCAGCGTCAGCAATTTCGGGAATTGCATAATCGACCTCAACCACGTAATCAATATCGTTAAGATGAAGCTGAACGTCACCAAATGTTCTTGGAGCATTGGGGTTGATTTCAAGAATAACAGTTTTTGCTTCCTTAATCATTGCCATTTCGTATGTATTTGAGGTGGAGAGGGATACGTAGCCGTGCTTATCGGGCATTGACGCGATACCAACGTAGATGTCGGGCTTGCGATAGCAAAGACGCTTGAAGGACGCAAGATGCAAATGGTTGTAAATAAAGCTTACGTTACCGTTTGCCTGTGCCTTTCTGAGCGCAGGTGTATAGAACCATCCCTCAGTTCTAAATGAATCCTTATATTCGGGATTGATCATAAATTCATAAGCTCCCATGGGAAGACAGTTGCTCACCATAACGTCCTTAACGTTTCCTGCAATAGTGTGAAGATTTGTCATAAATTCTCTACCCTCAGCGGCGCCAAGACCTGTTACAATGTAATCACCTGTCTTAACAAGGGAGAGTGCCTCATTAATTGATACGTATTTTGCCATAGTTTTTCTCCTTTTTATAGTTAATTTATTTATATCTATTTTAAACGCATATGCGTATTATTTTCAAAGTTAATATAATATATGTGAAGTTAGAATTTAGTGGGTTCCCCGCCCAAATGGGCGGGGATATAAAATTAAATAGATTATTCTGTAATGTACTGTCTAAGACTTTCAATTGTTTGAAGTCCTGTGAAGGGTGCACTAGCGCCTACACGGTCTTCTGTTGCAATATCACCAAAGGCTTCATCAGATGTATCAACGAATACTGCTGCTGAGAATTTTTCAACGCCTGTTCTTGCGCCGTTTGCATAAGAAATTGTTTCAGCCATAGCTATCTGAAGCTCAACTGTTTCCATAATTTCGATAAGGTTTGCGCGTGTAAGCTCCATGCCTGCCTTTTCCATTTCTTCAAGCGCCTGGCAGAAGAGGTTACCTGCTATATAACCTGCAAGTGCATAAGAGTTATAGCTCATAGCCCAAGCAGTGCCTTTATCTACTGTATATGCATAATCGAAAATTGCTTCTGCAACCTTCCAGTAGCTTTCTGTAAAGCCAACAACACCCTCACCGTAAAGCTTGGAGTCCTGCATCTTATATGTTCTGAAAAGAGCTGTGTCTTCTTTGTAAACGTATTCTGCAGATGTTACGTCAAGCCAACCCTGAGCATATATCGTCATATTATCCAATATTGCTTCTCCGGCTTCTGTCAACTTACCGTTATCACCGTTAAGAACACCTGCATCTGCATTGTTGTAGGAAGTAAGAACGTTACCGTGGAAGTTTGCCTGTGCCAAAGCTGTAAGAGCTGCTACGAAGTTTTGTTCACCTGTAACTGTAACGATTACTGTATCACAGTCTGCAGATACGATAGATGTTGCAGCTGCACCGAAATCAGAACCGGGAACCTCTTGGTATACGATATTATCCTTCTTGGATGCGGGGAGAGATTCAGCTTCAAGCTTAATGCCACCAAGGATGCCCTGAGAAGCTTCATCCTGATTTGCCAAAACGCCAACCTTCTTTGCACCAAGACCACCTGTAAGTGTGCCGTCTGCTGTAACTGCATTAGCAAATGCACGAACGATGAGTGAACGACCCTCTGTCTTGTTAAGGGGCTGTACGGGGAAGATACATCTATCACCGTCACTTGTTGCATTATCGTTGTAAAGAGCATCGATACCTGCAGCCGCATAGATCATAGGAACACAGTTTTCCTTGAGAATATCAAGGTTAACGTTTACTGCATAACCACCGTAGTTACCAACGATTGCAAAAACTTCGTCCTCGAAAATGAGCTTTTCCATAAGAGGTACTGAGTTAGTAGCTACACCCTTATCGTCATAGTGCTTAAGTGCTACAGTCTTACCGTTGAAACCGCCGTTTTTGTTGTATTCAGCGAAAGCAGCGTTAATACCGAGATTGAAAGGAACACCGATAGATGCGAGAGCACCTGTTGTACCTGCTGTGTTACCAACGTAAATAACGTCACCTTCATAAACGTCTTCGTTGATCTGTTCACCATCATCTGGGGGAACACATGCAACCAATGTTGCCACACTCATAACGAATACAAGTACAAGTGAAGTAAGTTTGATCAATTTGTTTCTCATAAATTTTCTCCTTATTTTAATATATAACATCACCGATTTCGGTGTAATGTTTTTTGCTTTTACCTTAATTATTTACCGCCAAGGTATGCGGCAACAAGACGCTCATCCTTGATAAGCTCGTTTGCTGTACCGTGCATGCTTATTTTTCCAAGCTCTAAAACGTAAGCATAATCGGCAATTTTAAGTGTTGAAAGAGCATTTTGCTCAACGATAAGAATCGTTGTTCCCTCTTCCTTTATCTTAACAAGCGTATTGAAAATATCCTTGATCAGCAAGGGCGCAAGTCCCAAAGAGGGTTCGTCAAGAATAAGAAGCTTTGGTGAGCCCATAAGCGCGCGTCCAATAGCAAGCATTTGCTGTTCACCACCGGAAAGTGTTGATGATTGCTGCTTGGCTCTTTCCTTAAGTCTTGGGAAAAGAGTATAAACACGCTCAAAGTTTCTCTGAAGCTCTGCTTTATCCTTGATGTTATATCCACCAACGCGAAGATTTTCTTCAACGGTAAGACCTACAAGAACGTGACGTCCCTCAGGAGATTGCATAATTCCAAGCTGAGCAACCTTATGCGCGGGCTTACCGCTTATCTTTTGACCGTTAAAATATATTTCGCCTGCAGTTGGCTTAAGAAGTCCCGAAATAACCTTAAGTGTTGAAGTTTTACCCGCACCGTTAGCGCCGAGAATAGCAACGATTTGACCTTCTTTAACAGTTAAGTCAATTCCTTTAATAGCTGAAATAGGACCGTAATTAAGCTTAAGATTCGATATCTTTAATATTTCACTCATATTAGTCCTCCTCCGCCACACCAAGATATGCCTCTTGAACTGCTCTGTTTTGCTGAATTTCTTCAGTTGTACCAATTCCAAGCATTTGACCAAAGCTGATAGCACATACTGTATCACAAACGTCCATTACAAGACCCATATCGTGCTCAACCAAGAGAATTGTTACACCAAATTCGTCTCTTATCTTGCGAATGGTCTTTGAAAGCTCTGCAGTTTCGGTATCGTTAAGACCTGCAGCCGGTTCATCCATAATAATGAGCTTGGCATCAGCCATAAGCGCACGTGCGATTTCAACCTTCTTGAGAATTCCATAAGGCAATCCCATTGCATACCATTGAGCATAATTTTCAAGACCCATAAATTTGAGTATTCTCATTGCCTTAGCGCGAAGCATCTTTTCTTCCTTATTTAATGAGGGAAGACCAAGAACGTGACCCATAAAGCCTGTCTTGTAGCTTCTTGTACTTGCAACGAGAAGATTCTCTATTACTGAAACCTCTTTTACAAGCTCGATATTCTGAAACGTTCTTCCAATACCCTGAAGAATAATATCGTGTACCTTAAAATCTCTAAGGTCAACAACCTCACCATACTTATTTTCAAAGTACATTTCTCCACCGGTTGCATCATAGAAGCGTGTAATGCAGTTAAATACTGTTGTCTTTCCGGCACCGTTAGGACCGATAAGACCAAATATCTCACCCTTCTTTACGTTGAAGGTAAGATCGTCAACGGCTTTAAGACCGCCGAAATACATTTTTAATCCCTTAACCTCAAGAAGAACATCATCTGCCAAAACGTGAGATTGCTTAAGCATGTGTCTAAGCTTAAATGCTTTCTTTTCCGCCTTGATAATTTTATCCTGAAGCTTGGATTTTTCCTTTAAAAGCTTTGCAAAATACTTGTTTTCAAGAGCCGCCTTAAGCTGATAATATTCATTCTCAAGAGCTTCTCTTTTCATTCTGTAAGGAACTACATAAGTAAATTTGTGCTTTTTAATAAATTTTGCTTTTTTCTTTTCAAGGGACGCAACGTATTTAGCTCTCTTCTTTTTAAGCTTTGAAGCTTTCTTATCTCTGTCAATAAGGATGTGTCCAACGGGCTCACCCTTGCTTGAGAGCTTAAATATCTTTTTAGCAGCACCGTGATTTACTTTTCTGTGCTTCATATACGCTCTAACGTCATATTTTTGAAGCTTATCTTCAAACACCTGCTGTGCATACTGCTCTTTGTTGCATGCCTCAAAAGCAAGCTTAGAAATCTTTTTATTGCCCTTTACCAAAAAAGCATTTAATTTTCTATCAATTATTGCTTGATATTTTTCCTCAAGGCCGTTAAGCTCCTCACGATAAAAATCCAAGCTGTGACGAACCTTGATTAACTTTTTCTGATTTCTGGAGTTTATTTTTTTAGCCAAGATCTTTGCCATAAATACCCTCCTTAATTTTCTTTCTTAATGCTTTTATCTTTGTTTTAGCCTCCAAAAGAAGCTGTGCAAGTCCACCCGGGAAGAACATTACTACCACTATAACCAAAATACCGGAGATAAGTGTGATTATAAGCGGGTTCTTACTGAAGAATTCAAATTGGCTGAACACAACTACTTCCATGCCGTACATGATAAACGTACCGAAAACCGCGCCCCAAATTGACTTATATCCACCAATGATTACTGCCGCAAGAATATTAAGCGACGTTATCAAAGCATAGTAGCCTGTTGGGTCAGTAGCGTCTGCAGAACGAACTACCATCATCAAAAGCACACCGGAAATAGATGCATACGCAGTACAAATGATGAATGCCATAAGTCTGTATTTGATAAGACTGATTCCCATTGCCTGAGCCGCCGCAGTGCTGTTTTTCATTGCAAGCATTGCACGTCCTGTGGGACTGTTAATAAGATTGCTTGTGATAATCATTACAATAACCAGAACAACGGAAACAAGCATCAAAGACTGCGAGGATGGAAATTTTCTTCCAAGAAGAATAGCATTCTTAGAGCTGAGCGTAAGCTTTGGCTCAACGGCCGCATAAAGGGTACGCAATATCTCTGACAATGCAAGTGTAAGAATTACAAGATAAATACCTTCAATTCTAAGTGAAATAAATCCAACTAACAAGCCAATAAGCACTGCAACCAAAATAGCAACTATAAGAGCAACTGCAAAAGGTAATCTTGCTTCTACCATAATATAGTGAACGGCATAAGTACCAATGCCGATAAAGCCGCCCGTTCCGAGAGATGCAAGTCCCGAATATCCCATCAAAAGACAAAAGCCGATTGACGCAATTGCAAATGAGAATGTCATGGCAAAGGAAGATTGCCATGAATAAGGTAATATCTTGTTGGTTGCAAGGTATCCAAGAATACACATTGCTATACCAAAAAGAATAAATTGAAGTGAGGGGATTTTTAAAATGCCTCTTAAGAGCTTTGTAAACCCATCGTCCCTTTTCACTTCCTTGTTAAGCAAGGCATAATCTTTATGTAAATACTTATTCATAACATTACACCTTCTTTTCTATCTTTTTGCCAAAGATTCCCTGAGGCTTTAAGAAAATAATAAATAATGCGATTGCATAAACAATTACCTTTGACCAGCTTGTAAACTCTGAAAGACCAACTATGTTTAAAATTGCGTACACAAGATTTTCTACAAGCGGAATAAGGAGTGCGCAAATAACAGGACCGTGGAATGTTGAAAATCCACCCAAAATACCCGCCAAGAATGCGCTTACCTGATATTCAGTCATAAAGTAACCGCTAACTACCTTAATCTCAGAAGCTCGCATATACGCAGCCAACGCGCCAAGCGCACCTGCAATACCCCAAGAAAGAGCCGTAACAACGTGTGTATTAATACCCATCATTCCCGCAACGTATTCATTTGAAGCCGTTGCACGAACTGAGAGTCCCCATTTACTGTATCTAAGCAAAATAAATATGAGAGGAATAACGATAGCTGTAACCGCAACCCAAACCAATGCATTATATGTCACTGAAATATCAATGTCACCGTTAGTTTTAATAACAAGGTTACCTTTTACTACAGAATTGATAATATACTTATCAATCGTTCCGAAAATTACAGGAATAAGACCTGTAATAATCGATATAAGTCCCATCGTAATAATTTGCTTGCTAAGAGCGTTAACGTATCTGCCGCTTCTGAAAAGTCCAACGTCAACAAGAACAGCAATTGCCATTGATGCAAACATTGAAAGCG
Organism: Eubacteriales bacterium; assembly: GCA_045613605.1. Classification (GTDB taxonomy): domain Bacteria; phylum Bacillota; class Clostridia; order Oscillospirales; family CAG-272; genus RGIG4608. Next base: position 6,173 of record JAZLBH010000031.1, on the reverse strand, counting down.
GCAAGGCAATAAGCACGGGTAAACCAAGCTTGATTATAGCCCAAGATGCCACATAGGAGCCGAACGCTGAAATAACGCCCTGTGCAAAGTTTGTTGTAAATGATGTTCTGAATATAAGGGTAATCGCCAATGTTACAATGGCAGTAACACACATTGGTATCAATGAACTCAAAAATGTGTTTATTATCTGAACCATAAATTATCCCCACTGAATGATATTTGCTGCCCAGGTATAACCGATACCTGCCGCGATCATACATACAGTGTCGCCATCCTTAACCTTACCCTCTTTAAGTGCAAGCTCAAGAGAAAGGATCTGGTCGATCTGACCAATATGACCGTAATCTTCAAGATAGATTGATTTATCCTCTGAAAGTCCAAGGTCAGCAAGCATTGCTTTATGACCGCTTCTCTTAATGTGAAGAATGCTAAGATAATCAATATCCTCGCGAGTTTTATCTGATTTGCGAAGTGCTTCATCAATGCAGTGATACCAGTTGGGCATTGAAACTGTATTAAGAAGTCCCTTCATCTTAGGGGAATCCATAAGACGAAGCATTCCGTATTCCTTGTAATTTTCAGCAGTTACAGGCTCGTTGATACCACCAACCTTAGAACCGCATGTATGAACAACACTACCGTCACTCATAAGATGTGTTCCAAGAAGAAGGTTCTTGCCGTAATTCTTCTTAAGAAGGATTGCACCGCCGCCTGCACCAAGGTTGAACATAAAGGATACACCGCTGTCTGTATAGTCAATGAAATCACAGTTACGGTAACCGCCGCAAACGAGAACTGTATTGTTCTCATCATCAGCGATAAGCATATCCTTCGCAAGCTTCATAGCAGAAACTGCTGTGCAGCAACGGTTCTGAACGTCGATACCCCATGCGTTCTTTGCGCCGATTCTATCCTGAACGTAGCAAGCAGATGTGGTAAGAGGATATTCCTTCCACTCCTCTGTGATACAAAGGATCGCATCGATTTCAAGGGGGTCAACGCCTGTATTTTCAAGACATTTAAGAGCAGCAAGAGCACCCATTTCCTGTGTGCCGTCGCAAGGATCATTAGAAGGCATATATTTCTGATTGATACCGAGCTTATCTCTAACTGCATCCTCACTCCAAACGCCACCTGTAGCATCGGAAATTTCTTTTGCTGTCATTATCTTTTTGGGCAAGTATGTACCTATGCCCACTATTCCTACATTTACCATAATGTTTTCCTCCAAATTTTATGGATTAATTAAAGTCTCATACCGCCGTTAACGGAGAGAACGTGACCTGTTACATAGGATGAATCATCACTTGCAAGGAAGAGAGCTGCCTTTGCAATTTCCTCGGGCTGACCAAGTCTGCCAAGCATTGTGAGTCCCGCAAACTTCTGAAGAAGCTCCTCGGGAACTGTTTTCATCATATCTGTCATAATATAACCGGGAGCAATCGCGTTGCATCTTACGGGAACACCCTTGCGAGCAAATTCCTTAGCCCAAGTCTTTGTAAGACCTATAACGCCTGCCTTAGATGCTGCGTAGTTTGCCTGACCGATATTACCGTATTCACCAACAACGGATGAAATATTGATAATTGAGCCACCACCGATTTCTTCCATAAAAGGACCTACGTAACGAGTGAGATTGAACACACCCTTAAGGTTGATGTCGATAACAAGATCCCACTGATCGTCAGTCATTTTTCTTGTCATTGCATCACGAGTAATACCTGCATTGTTAACAAGAATATCAATTTTGCCGTATTTTTCTTTTACGTATTCAAAGAAATTCTTGCACGCTTCACCGTCAGTAACGTTAAGCTGATAGTATTCAACGTTCTCGTTTTCATAGGTGAGTGGCATCATATCAACTGCGATAACCTTTGCTCCCTCTCTTGCGAATGTTTGAGCCATTTCACCGCCAAGGCCCTTAGCTCCACCTGTAACTATTGCAACTTTATTTTCTAATCTCATAATAAGTACCTTCCTTTTTAAGTTTTCAATTAAAGACTTTTGAGAATAACAGCAGTTCCCATACCGCCACCGATACAAAGAGATGCAACACCGTATGTTTTACCACTGCGCTTGAGCTCGTGAGCAAGAGTAACAATAATTCTGTTACCGGAAGCACCAACAGGATGTCCAAGAGCAATAGCTCCTCCATTCACATTGCAACGGGATACTATATATTCGGGATCAACTCCGTGTCCTTCTGAAAGAAGCTTAACCACACCGAGTGATTGTGCGGCAAATGCTTCATTAAGCTCGAAAAGCTCGATTTCATTGAGCTTCATACCTGCGTTTTTAAGTGCGTTTGTAACCGCGGGAACGGGACCAAGTCCCATAACGTCGGGTTCAACACCACCCTGTCCAACTGCAACGATTTCAGCCATAGGGGTAAGTCCGTATTTTTCAACTGCTTCTTCACTTGCAAGAACGCAGAAGGAAGCACCGTCGTTAATACCCGAAGCATTTCCTGCAGTTACCGTTCCGTCGGGCTTGAATGCGGGACGAAGGGTTGAAAGCTTTTCAAGGGTCGTTGCGCGATTGATATATTCATCCGCATCAAATACGATTTCTTTTCTTCCTACCTTAACGGTAAGAGGAACGATCTCATCAACGAACTTGCCCGCATCCTGAGCTGCGATTGCCTTTGCTTGAGAATTGATAGCAAATTCGTCTTGCATTTCTCTTGTAATGCCGTATCTTTCGGCAACGTTTTCGGCTGTAATACCCATATGCATACCGCCAAAGGCATCTGTAAGAGAGTCAAGAAGCATGTGGTCAACAAGCTTCATTTCGCCCATCTTATTTCCGCTTCTAACCTTGCCGGGAACGAGATAAGGTGCGCCGCTCATAACCTCTGTACCGCCGGCTGCAATAAGATCAGCCATGCCTGCTTTAATTGAGGTATACGCGTTCATAACGGATTTCATACCGCTACCGCACACCATATTAAGTGAATATGCGGGAATTTCAACGGGAACACCTGCGCCGATCGCAACTTGACGAGCAGGTCCTTGCTTTACTCCCGCAGGGAGAACGTTACCAACGATAACTTCATCAAGCCATTCCGGATTTACGTTACCTGCTTCTAGAGTAGCACGGAGCACGTCTGCACCAAGCTTTGTAGGGGAAACGTCTTTAAGTGTACCAAGCATTGAGCCGATAGCACTTCTTCTTGCACTGATTAAATAAACCTTATTCATTGGACATCTTCCTTTCGTATGTATTAATATTTTGTCATTTTCGGACAGGCGATTTTCAAATCGCCCGTCCAATAAAAGTGTTTCTAATTAAAGCATCTTGTTAAGATTCTTAAATACCGCTTCAGCGTCTGCTACGATACCGAGATTTGCAACCTTGAAGATGGGTGCGTTCTTGTCAGTATTAACTGCAACGATAAATTCAGATTCTTCCATACCCGCAAGGTGCTGGATAGCTCCGCTGATACCGAATGCAAGATATGCCTCGGGACGAACGGTCTTACCTGTCTGACCTACCTGACGGGCATGCTCAACAAGGCCCAAGTCAACGAGAGTTCTTGAAGAAGAAACCGTTCCCTTAATCTTGCCTGCAAGCTCATGAGCAGATGCCAAGTTCTTAACACCACGTCCGCAAGAAACGAGAATCTTTGCGTCTTCGATATTTGCTTCTGCCTTTTCAGACTTAACTTCCTCAAGAACAGTTACTGCAAATTTAGATGTATTCCATTCGATTGATTCAACAACCACTTCGCCAACTCTGCTTTCGTCAGCGTCAAGCTTTTTCATAACACCGGGACGAACCGTGCTCATCTGAGGACGGTGGTCAGGACAAATAATTGTTGCAAACAAGTTACCGCCAAATGCAGGTCTTGTCATAAAGAGATTGCCCTCTTCATCCATTTCAAGCTTTGTACAGTCAGCTGTAAGACCTGTCTTAAGTCTTGCAGAAAGTCTGGGAGCCAAATCACGTCCGATGCTTGTTGCACCGAAGAGGATTACGTTGGGCTCATACTTTCTTGCAATATGTGTTACCGCCTGAGCATAGGGCTCAGTTACGAATTTTTCAAGATTTGCGTCGTCTACTACGTAAACACCGTCAGCACCGTGAGCAATCAAGCTCTGTGCCTTATCAGTTACGTTGTGTCCAAGAAGGACTGCATTTACTTTTTCACCTGTCTTTTCTGCAAGCTCACGCGCTACGCCGATAAGCTCAAGAGCAACGTTCTGAATTTCACCGTCACGCTGTTCGCAGAATACCCAAATATTCTTTGCCATTGTTCAGTACCTCCTTATATAAGATGACGTCCCTTGAGCGCGTCGATGATCGCCTTAGCCGCTGCTTCGGGATCAAGCTCAAGAGTTTCGATTGTTTTGTCAAACTGCTTTGTTGCTGTGGACTTAACCTTTGTGGGTGAACCGCCAAGACCGATATCCTCTTTTATGAGGTCGAGATCAGCAAAGGTAATAATTCCGATTTCCTTTTCATCCTGTGCAACGATATCCCAAACGTTCATGTATCTGGGCTTTGCAAGGGATGAAAGAATTGTGATGAGGCACTGTCCCTGTACCTTAAGTGTCTGATATCTATCTTCAAATTCTCTCTTTACGATAAGAGCGCCACATTCTTCGCAGTAATCAACTGCTGCAGCATATGTAATTTGAGGAATATCAAGATGCTCTGCAATCTGAGGACCAACCTGAGCCGTGTCACCGTCGATTGCCTGACGTCCACAGAATACAACGTCAGCACCGAGCTTTCTGATAGCTGCAGCAATAATTGTAGATGTTGCAAGTGTATCAGAGCCCGCAAATGCTCTGTCTGTAAGAAGGAATGCTTCATCAGCACCCATAGCAAGAGCTTCACGAAGTGCCTTTTCTGCCTGAGCAGGGCCCATTGTAAGAACTGTTACTGTTGCACCGCATTTTTCCTTAAGCTGAAGAGCAGCTTCAATAGCTGTCTTATCATCGGGGTTGATGATACTGGGAACACCGTCACGCTTAAGTGTATTTGTTACGGGGTCAATTTTAATTTCGGTTGTGTTAGGAACCTGTTTAATACATACTATAATTTTCATTTTCGTTCAACCTCACTTTCTAAGGAGTGCGCCGGAGATTACCATTCTCTGAACTTCACTTGTACCTTCATAGATTTCAGTAATCTTTGCATCGCGCATCATTCTCTCAACGGGATACTCACGTGTATAACCGTAACCACCGTGGAGCTGAACTGCCTTTGTTGTAACTTCCATAGCTGTTTCAGCGCAGAAGAGCTTTGCCTGAGCAGCATTTACAGAGAGTGTGGGAAGCTTGTTTACCTTTGCATTAACTGCTGCATAAACAAGGCCCTTAGCAGCTGCAACCTTAGTTGCCATATCTGCAAGCTGGAACTGAGTGTTCTGGAATGCAGAAATGCTTCTGCCAAACTGCTTTCTTGACTTAACGTAGCCAACGGTTGCATCAAGTGCTCCCTCTGCAATACCGAGTGCCTGAGCAGCAATACCGATACGACCACCGTCAAGTGTCTTCATAGCGATCTTAAAGCCATCGCCACGCTTACCAAGAAGATTTTCCTTGGGAACTTTTACGTTTTCAAAGATAAGCTCGCAGGTTGCAGAACCGCGGATACCCATTTTCTTTTCTTTCTTACCTACTGAGAAGCCCTCGAATGCCTTTTCAACGATGAACGCGCTCATCTCGGGTCCCTTGGGAGTCTTGCCTGTAATAGCAATGATGATATATGTAGAAGCATATCCCGCGTTAGTGATGAATATCTTGCTTCCGTTAAGAAGATAGTGATCATCCATCTCAACTGCTACTGTCTGCTGGTTAGCAGCATCAGTACCCGCATTGGGCTCTGTAAGACCGAAAGCACCAAGCTTTCTGCCGCTTGCAAGATCGGGGAGATATTTTCTTCTCTGATCCTCATTACCGTATTCAAGAATGGGAGCTACGCAAAGAGATGTGTGTGCAGAAAGAATAACGCCTGTTGTTGCGCAATGCTTTGAAAGCTCCTCAACTGCAGAAATGTACATATGGTAGTCACCACCCGCACCCTCGTATTCACGGGGAACGATGATACCCATAAGTCCCATCTTTGCCATCTTCTCAACAGTTTCTGCAGGAAAACGCTCAAGCTCATCTACCTCTTGTGCAAGAGGCTTTACCTCAGCTTCAGCGAAATCCTTAATCATCTGT
>JAZLBH010000030.1:0-8001 GCA_045613605.1 Eubacteriales bacterium | reverse complement strand
TTGCTTTTTTTGTGATACAATAATTGTGTATTTGACAAAATAATCTACGTTTACATAAAATGTACTAAAGTATTTGATTTCGAAAGGAAGCACACAATGTCCTTAAAGGTCGTAAAATTTGGCGGCACCTCACTTGCCGATGCCGAGCATTTTACTCGCGTTGCCGAAATAATAAAGGCGGACCCCTCTCGCCGCTACGTAGTTGCATCAGCCCCCGGAAAAAGAACGGGCGATGACGTAAAGGTTACGGATATGCTCTACAACTGCTACAGTATGATACGCAGGCATGAGGATATAACAGAATATTACAAGCAAATAGTTGAAAGATATACGGGTATCATCAAGGGTCTTAATATCGATTTTGATATCACAGGTGAGCTTGAATACATCAAAAATGCAATGATGGCTCGATCAGGACGCGATTACGCCGCAAGCCGCGGCGAGTATCTCAACAGTCTTATTCTTGCAAAATATCTCGGATTTGACTTTATTGATGCCGAAAACGTGATCTTCTTCAAGGAAAACAGTGAGTTTGACGAGGAAAGAACCAATGCCGCAATGAAAGAAGAGCTTGCAAAGCATAAAAATGCGGTAATTCCCGGATTTTACGGTTGTATGCCAAACGGCACTATCAAAACGTTCTCTCGCGGCGGCTCGGATGTAACAGGATCAATAGTTGCGCGCGCAGCAGAAGCCGATCTCTACGAAAACTGGACTGACGTTTCGGGATTCCTTATGGCAGATCCAAGAATAATCGATAATCCGTTGCCTATTTCCACGATCACATACCGCGAGCTTCGTGAGCTTTCCTATAACGGCGCGACGGTTCTCCACGAGGATGCAATATTCCCCGTGCAAAAGGAAGGTATACCGATCAATATAAGAAATACCAATCATCCCGAAGATGACGGTACTATGATCGTACCCGTTGCTTCATCAAGCGCAAACCGTCACGTAATTACGGGTATCGCAGGTAAAAAAGGATTTTCGGTAGTCAATATCGAAAAGAACCACATGGGTGGAGAATTCGGTTTTGCTGCGCGTGTATTCAAATGCCTTGATTTGTATGATATACACACCGAGCATTTGGCATCGGGTATCGACTCAATGAGCCATATCGTAAGCAGTGAGGAATTAAATCAAAAGCTTGATGAGTTTATTCCCGAACTTCACAGAATCACCGACGCTGACAACATTACAGTAGATACGGGTCTTGCCCTCGTTGCCGTCGTTGGTCGAGGAATGAAAGAGACCAAGGGCACAGCGGCACGTATTTTCGCAGCCATTTCAAATGCAGGCGTAAACGTAAGAATGATCGACCAGGGCGCAAGTGAACTTAATATCGTCATCGCAGTTTACGAAAGCGACTACGAAAAGACTATAGCGACTATCTACAATGAATTCATTAAATGATATGAAATTTTTGGAATATTCCATCGCAGACAATAAAGAGCATTGGCTCACTCAAATTGAAAAATGTGATTGGGGCGCAGGACAGTATCTTGCGTACCTTTTGAAAGAAAATAAACTCCACAAGCTTGTTGGCGATGTAAAAGTACTAATGCTTGTTGACGGAGAAAATCTCGTTTCATTTTGTACACTCGCGGATATGGATGACGTTCAGCCTACCGATTTGACCCCTTGGATAGGATGGATATATACCTTTCCCGAATATCGTGGCAAACGGTTGGCAGGAGAGCTTCTCTCCTATGCGGAAAAGCTTGCCAAGGAAGACGGCACAACCAATGTTTACATCTCAACCAACCATATAGGACTCTACGAAAAATACGGCTACGAATTTTTCATCGAAGCCAAAGACGTCGAGAACGAGGATACGAGAATTTATCAAAAGAAAATATAAAATCAAAACGCCCCGACCAAAATCGAGGCGTTTTTTAATAGATAAATTGGGATTTATAGGGGGAGTTAAAAAGTTAGTTTGTTTTTGAAACGGACTGCCAAAGGCAGCCCCTACGGAGTGGGTGCGAACAAGGTGCTCAATATAACATAATTTTCATTCAAAAAGGGCAAATTCAAGTGAACTTGCCCTGTTTTTTATTCCTCCAACTGTCTACCCAAGAATCCCGCGGCAGTTGACACAAGTCGCGTTTCCACGTCGGGTGAAAGATTGTTCTTGCCGTATCCGTCAAGCGATTTTAACGACGCAACGCAACCAATCACGTCACCGCTGCTGATGATCGGCATCGCACAGCTCACGTAATGCGCCAAGCTCTCGTTAAGCGGCATCATCCGTTCGTTCCCCTCCTTGTGAGTGTAAATTCCCCTGCCGTCCATCACACTCTCAAGCTCGGCGGAAAGTGATTTTTCAAGATATTCCCTCTTCGGCACCCCCGCGCAGGCAATGACGACGTCCCTGTCGCAAATTATCACGTCCATCGTGCAAACCTTGTTGAGCGTGTCCGCGTATTGCGATGCAAAATTCGTCAGCTCCCCAATCGGTGAGTACTTTTTGAAAATGACCTCGCCCTCCCTGTCCGTGTAAATCTCCAGCGGGTCGCCCTCGCGGATTCGCATGGTTCTCCTTATTTCCTTGGGGATAACCACGCGCCCTAAATCGTCAATTCTACGAACAATTCCTGTTGCTTTCATATATTTATAAATCTCCTTTTAATAATCAACCATTCGCAAATCTTCGTTGCTATTTTAGTTTTTGTCTTATTTTGAGATTTATTCATATTTTTTGATATAATTTAAATAACAGGCAAACATTGATGCTTGCCTGTTTTTTATTATTGATTTTATTAATTCGGACGTTCTGTCCAAGTATATTTACCCAAGATGGAAACATTGGTCAATTCAAAGTAACCGTCACTGCAAATTACTTTGGAGTTCTTCAAAAGTCCGTTGTGCCAGTCATCTTCACTCGCATTTACCAAAGCCTTCCACTGTGCCATTGTGCCGTTATAATAGATTGTAAGCACCTTCTTATCGTTATTGCTTCCGATAAAGAGATTTCGTGAGAATACGTTCTTTTCCATTTTTGTTAACGTGCTTGGCAAATATACCGTATTCAAGCTCTGCGTATATGCCAAGGAGTTATGATTAAGAATTTGAACGCCCTCTTCAATAGTAACGGTCTTTACACCGGATGAATAGTCGAAATTATTATCGTTTGCATAGAGCTTGTTAACAACCTTAACGTCAAGTCCGTTAAACTCACCAAAGATAAGTACGTTTTCTTCAAGTGAGGCAACCGCATCAAGCTGATAATAATCTATAATACCGTCGCCGTCCTCATCTACAGGGGTATATCTCAAGTTACCGTGATATGTGTAAATCGGACGAACGGTAATATTGCTTGTGGGCTTGTTAATGGTGTAATCGCTCCAAGTAACAACGATATCTCTATGTGATACCTCGGCATTAAGCTGTGCAAGTATCTCATCAACCGTTGCCTGACCTTCGTTTGAAAGCTTAGTTGACGAGCTTGTAAGTGTTTCCTGGTAAAGCACGTCGCCCTTTTGGTCAACGAAGATGATCAAATAAAGGTTCTGCCACTTAGCTGAAAGCGTGTAGCTATTTGTATTACCCGCAGGATAGCTGCTTACCGCCTGTCCGTTTGCGTTAACCCAGTTTGCAAATACCATGCTGCCATTATTGGGACCTGTTTTCTTTACCGTATACGCCGTGCTGTTATCAACGATACAGTCAATGGCATAAACCTCATTATTAACAAGATAAGTTACCGAATAAACAACGGGAACAAACTTGAAATTAATCATCATTTCACCCGAAGCCTGTGCGCTAAAATCACAGGTAACATAGAAAACGATTTCCTGCTCGGGCTCAACCGGTATTCCCTCATAATAGTTTGTACCTGAGGATGCAGGTATTTTACTTGTATTATTCGCGTCACTTGACGATGAAACGGTCATTTTGTTGCCTATGCTTGAGTACTCGCTGTCATAAAATGCGCCTGTATATACAAACGTTTCAGTTTCGGAATAGTTATGCGCGGTAATCTCGTAAACGATTTTGCTACCTTTATTAGCAGACCAGTTAAACTTAACGTTAGTGTTTGGAATAACACTTGATGACTGCGAAGAAGCGGTTGATGAAACCACTCTAACGTTAGTAACAACAATAGAATCATATTCCGGGGGTGTCATCTCTGCGCTACCTGCAATCAGCATCTGACTTGTAAATCCCGCATAACCAAGGCTTGTGAATATACACATAAAGGAGAGTGTTATACCCAAAAGCACTTTAACCCATACCTTCATAATACACACTCTCCCTTCTGTTAAATTTTATTAATTGTTTTCGCCCTCTTCATCGGGAGTAATCATTGCTACAAATGCCTTTTCAGCTTTTCTGCGAACAACACCGATGATCTTTTTCAAGGGGTGATTTAATGTTTCTGGGTCGATTTTGTAGTTACCCTTAGCAACCTCTGCTTCTCTGACAATTTCCTTGTCACTGTGCACGTCTCTTGTGGGGACAAGAACGATATCACCTTCATCTACCTGATGTCCATCGGGATCGTAGCGATAGGTTTTATTTTCTCTTTCTTCCCAGAAAATATCAATTGCTTCAACTGTATTTTCATCCTCGATTTCTTCTGCACAAGGGATAGAGTCAAGAATCTCTTCAATTTCTTCTTCAACGGTAGCTATAACCTCGGGTGCGCTCTCCTCTGCCGCTTCAACCTCAACCTCAGCTTCCTCTAAAACTGTTTCGATTTCGGCTTCGGGTTCTTCCTTGGGTGCGGGCTGATTAACAACAACCTTAACAACGGGACGAACCACGTTTGTTATATTGGGCTTAACGATTGTTGTGGGAGCCTGCTCAGGACGAGGCTCGGGCTCAGGATCCTTATAACCCTGAATCTTGATTTCATATAGGTAAAGAAGCTTACTATCTGTGGGAATCATAAACTTCGCACAGGTCTTATCCTCATTTTCATGCATAAGGATGGGTGCCTGAATTGTATCACGGATTTCAAGCATTTCGTCGAATGTATCAACCATAATAAGCTGATATCCGTATGTATCAAACAAGTTGTTGATTTTTTGTATATAAGACTTATACTGTCCAACAATCTTCTTAACACGAGCTGTGTATGTAATATCCTCAGTTCTTGTCAGGTAAATAAACGCCACAAGGAGACCGATAAGAAGTCCGTCAACCACACCAAGCACTATAGCTGTGGTCTTGAACACTTCACTTCCCGCACCGCGTGTGCAAGCAATCATGCTAAGCTCATCACCGGGAACAGCTGATGTCATATTGATATTAACAGTCTTTGTCGTAAGAGGTATTCTAAGTTCGGAAATATAGGTATCAACCGAGCTGCCCGCAAAAGCGTCACAGCTGCTAAGCACGTCAACAGCCAATGTTAAAACAATGTGGCTCTTAGTTCCTGTCAATTCATATGTACTAAGGAATCTGTTTGCAAGATTGTTGTATTCATCATAATTGATCAATACGGTTTCGTTAATTATGAGTCTGTTTGAGCTGTTCTGAGTTCTGTTCTGAACGTTAACAAGCTCATATTCGGGATTGTAGATAGCCACATCGGATGTGGTATCAATAATTTCAAGTCTTGATTTAATGGTATATGAGTAACGGTAATTTACGTCATCAGTATCCATGTCAATCTCATAGCGGAAATCGGTAATGATTTTGTCAATAAGAGATGCAACGTACGATTGATTCTTGCCAAGATATTCTTCATCATAGAAATCGTTATCCTTCAAGAAAACGTTGTAATTTATGCTTCCGCTTTCAGTATACGAAACATAATATTTGCTTTTCAGCTGAATTGAAACAATTGATGAAATAATCACCGCAAGAGTAAGAACCGCAACGATAACCGACTGTGCAAATATCCACTTTTCACGGTTTTTCTGATAGACCGCTCGTCTTTTCTTTTCTTTTTCCGACATTTAAATAAACCTCCTTTCTTTCAAATTTAGTTACTGCCACTAAGCAGTTCATGAAGCCACAAAGTTGGATATCCGATATAGGCAACCTTGATATCAGTAAGACCGACTATTTCAGAATCGATTCTATAACCGGCATCATCCGAGGGGTTAGCATCACCCCTGGTGAAGTATCGAACCTCACCGTTAATATTTTCTATACGCACAACTCTGTGAACTATTAATGAATCATTTTTCTTAAAGACAATTACTTGTCCTTCTTTAATGCTTTGATTTTCATATCTTTCGTATATTATCATGTCGCCCTTATTGATTTCCCCCGTCATACTTTCGGTGGCGATAACCAATGCACCAAAACGGAATTGACAGGATATAAGCATTGCGATTGATATAACGAAAACAAATGTTAAAACGGTGCCTATCGCACCAAGCTTTTTGCCTTTTTTAATGGCTGATTTTTGTTTTTTTGAAAACATTGCCGAAACAAATGCAAGTAATGCTATCGGCAAAATAATTCTTATACACGAGTCAAGAGCATCCTCCATACCCGTGGTAAGTGGAATGAAATAAATGTATAATGTTGTTATTAAGCGGAATACGATGTTAGGGATCATTCCGTAATTTTTTGATATGTAATGATAGAAAATGTTTGCGCTTATTGCAGGAAAAAGTGTTAGTCCAACAAGATCCATAAAGCGGTTAAAGCTTATGATACCGGCAACGTTAGAATATATCAAAACCTCTGCCAGCACGCAAGAAAGATATGCAAGTAAGGTTGACACCTTATCTTTTTGTGTAACTATAACATATCTTATAACCTCAGTCGCAACAATCATTACCGCAGATGGAATAATAACCTCTATCAAGGTTTCGGCGTTTACAAAATAGGGATTATTGTAAAATCCGAAATATATTCCCGACATTTCCTTGAATGCCACGTAGATGACAGCTAAAATTGTCATCAGCATAAGCACCTCGCGTTTGTTGATAGATAATGATCCACGCTTTTTAATAACGAAGAACGTACATACCGCGAGCGGAGCAATTACTATTGCAGATATTATTTTACTACTATCCGCACCAAAAAGAAACAGCGCAAGGAGAATGGCAAATATAACCAAAGATATTATATATATTTTTTTCTTATCGTTATTCAAATTGCCATCCTCCTTTCGTTTCATTTGCTATCTATAATAGCTTTAAGAAAGTTACAATTATTATTTTATCACTTATCTTGTAGAAGCGTTAGCTGTAATTGTGTAGCTTACTGTGTGAGCATCAGCAGGAATTGTTAAAGCAGTGATCTTGTACTGGAATGTAATTGTCTGAGGTACAAGCTGTCCTTCAACGTATGTTGCTTTAGGAATTGATGTGGGAATTGAAGCAGCATTCAACAATTCGATATGGAAGTATTTACCGCCACCTGTAATATCATTGTTCTGCATAGTCAATGAGGGAGCTGAAACAGATACTTCAAATTCGTGGGGGTTCTCAACTGTTACTTCAATAACGATGAAATCCTGAGTTGTTGCAAAGCCTGTAATATCAACGTTAACTGTCTTTGAACCCAAGTTTTCGGACAAAAGTGTCAAGTTACCGTTCTTTGAAACTTCTGTTACGTTGCTGATATTTACCAAAGATGTACTTGTTGCGTTCATTACCGCGTCACCACTGATCATTAATTCAGATGTAAATCCTGCATAACCGATACCAAGTGCGAGAGCTGCTACGAGCAAGAGAGAGATAATTAGTGTTCTTCTTTTTTTCATTGTTTTGTTCTCCTTTAATAGAAAAATTATCAGGCGGCAGGATTTTCCCTAATAAATTCTGCCAAATTTAATATCAAAAGACACATTTCGTGCTTTTGTGAGGCAATTCTATCATCCTATGACTACACCGTGACTACAAAAAATTACATTTTTTTGAAAAATTTTCATTTTTTTTGATATTTTTTTAAAAAATTTTCTTTTTTCTTCAAATTTTGATTTATCAAATAGTTAGTTTTATTGAACAGCGGACGCGCAATGCGCGCCCCTACGAGTTTTCAAGATATATTTTGCTAAATAATAGCCGTTTTGCTTTCAAAAGGGCTATT
>JAZLBH010000029.1:0-20425 GCA_045613605.1 Eubacteriales bacterium | reverse complement strand
TCGTAAGCTATGAAGTCCTTTACTCTCTATTTCAGCTCCCTCAAGGAGTCTGTGGTATCTTCGTCTGAATATGTCGGGTTTGGTGTAATTGCCTTTCTCGTCGCATATTAGAGGACTATCCTCTCCGAAGTAGAACTCTTGACGGAGTTCTTCAATCATCTGAACTGCCGTATCGTTGAGCGGTATATCTCTCTTGCTTGTGGCACTTTTGAGTTTTCCGACTTTGACCTCCGTAGAGCCATCAAGAAGCTCTACGCCGTCTCTTTTGTTTATGACCTTCACTCCCCTCTGCACGTGCAGAACTCGTCTCTCAAGGTCTATATCGCTGTTCAAAACTCCGAGCATTTCGCCTGCGCGTAATCCCGTGTTAAGCATTAGGATATACGCTCCTGCTTGACGGTATAACTTCTTGCCTGTGCCGTAGGCTTTGGCGGCTTCGGCTTTGAGTTTCTCTATTTCTTCCGCTGTGAATACTGTAATTGTTTCACTTGTAGGCAATTCCTCTTTTTCTTGTATTGCATAGAAATTACTTTTCTTTATCATCGGAGCGGCATTCATTGGATTTCTCGTAATTAACTCTTCTTGTGTCAGATGCTTGAAGTAGTCTCCGAGGATAATGTGTACCTTTTTCACCGTCGTATAGGCATAGCCCTCATTCATCCAATGATTGAGGACTTTTTTGATGTCGGCTGATGTTATGTTTCCGACAATTTTGTTGCCTATCAAGGGGTATATTTGGTTCTCTGCGGTGCATTCGTATCTGTCGTATGTTGTTCTTTCTACTGACGGAAACTTGAATACTTGAAGCCAATTTGTCATACTCTCCTTGAGTGTTTTATTGGTTTCTATTGAGGTTTCTATCTCATTGTTGAAGTTCTCAATATATGCGGTCATTTTCTTATTGACCTCTTGCTTGGTCGTTCCCGAGAAGCTCTTGCGTTTGCGCTCTCCGCTCTCGTCCATATACCACACCGTACCGCCCCAACGACCGTCTGTTCGCTTGAAGGCATTTCCGTTTGTTAATAGCTTTTTTGTTGCCATATTTTCTCCTTTCTTTTTTACTACCAACTATACCACAAACTTTATCACATATCCAGCGGTATCGTTGAGAATTATCAATTTGTTATCATTTGCAGACAATAAGAAAAAGGCGCCAAGGGCAGACATTGTCTATCCCTTGATACGCCTTATTTTTTGATGTATTTGTGCTCGAAATTTCGTCAAATTGGCGCCAACAGACACCTTTTGTCTGTGGTATGACCTATACGCCGATACTGCTAAAAGTCCTTGAAACACCTTGTTTTTTGCCTTTCGCTCGGCGTTGCCGTGCGATGTGTGACGCCGTGAATGAGACACGGCTTTATCCTGCTCAAAAATAGGGGTTCGAAAAAGCCCCTATTAGTTCGTAGTACACGGTTCACTTACTGTTGTGCTCACCGTGCTTGTTTGAGATAGGATAAGGGGGTAGGTCATATTATATGCCTCCCCCATGTTGACACCGTGCTAAAAGCCCTTGATTTTCCTTGACTTTTTCGGCTCTAAATGTTAACACATATGCCCTGAGATCGCCCTACCATTTACCCGGAATTGTTTTGTATACGGTGACAGTACGGAAGCATTGATTTTTCTACATTTTCGCGCGATATGTTTATCTGCAGAAAAAGTAAAATTGTAAATATGAGACTAAAAATCTCCAAATCGTGCAAGAAATTCAAGCGAATGAGGTCTGCCAAAAACTTTGGACAGACCTCATTCGGAGGCAGATTTTCTCGCCGAACCTTTTCTTTGGTACAGCGATACAAATGTTGGATATTTGATTGCTGCATTTTTAGAGAGATGCCAATACGATAAGCAATCCCAAAACGACCCATCCAATTGTTAATCCCAATCCCACCCAACATTTTGTCCTATGCTTTGGGGTTTTGTATGTGCACAATCCGACAATGGACAGTACCAAGCCCAGCCAACCACCCAATGCTCCAAATATAATGGCAAGGATGCCTAACGCTGCAGATTCCTGTTTAGGGACTTGATAAGTATTCTGTTGGTAAATATTGGTCTGATTATAGGTTTGGTGAGGTTGATTATATGCAGAATGATTAGGCTGTTGGTGGTAAATCTCAACCTTTTCAATTGGCTTTCTCTCTACGTATCCCTCATTGTTTTGTCCGCATTTGTTACAGTAGCGTTCATCTTCTCTTATTTCATTTCCACAACATGAACAACGCATAATTTTTCCTCCTATATTAATCCATTAAACTTGATCGTTTAACCAATCGAACACGGTGTTATCGGATTGACTCATACTTACGCTCAACATCTCGAAGAGCTTTACAAAGACATCCATGTTCGTGATGCATTTAGCCTTTACGTTAGGTGAGAACATATCGAGGATATCCAATCTTGCGCTATCACCTATTCCGATAGGAAGCACCTTAAGACCTTCCTTTGTAACCATATCGGAGCATCTTTGAGCCGCATTGTAAACAATGCTTTCTACCTCGGTGGGCTGACCGTCCGACATAATCATCATAATGGGCTTGTAGTGTTCTATGCCTGCGCTTCTGTAATACTCGCGGCGTTTCTGCAACAAGTCAAGAGCAAGCTCTACAGCTGCGCCGAGAGGAGTTCTTCCGCTTGCGGTTAAAGGTCTGAAGGTAATCTGATCTACGCTTGCGTATCCGTTTATTACCTCCGGCTGATCACCACCGCAACCAATCAAGCAAATATCGCTCATCAATCTTGCGTTGGAGTCATTTCTGATTGTTCTGAACAACTCCTGAATATTGTTATTCAATTCGTCGATTTTTACGACCATACCTCTGCTACTATGTACCTTTTCTGACATTGATCCACTTTTGTCCAATATCAGACACACAGGCAATTTAATGCCTCCATTCATTTTAGGTTTACTAAAGAAATCAAAATTACCGTCCATTGTTATTCATCTCCTTTTTAATTTTTTCTAAAAATAATTGTAATTCTTTAACCCATTCCGACAAATCGGTTATCTTTCCTTGCTTGAAATAATAATAGAAATACTTTCTCATTGATGGCGTTAGGAACTTCGCCCACAATGCCATATCCTCGGATTTGATGTCAATTCCGTCCACATCAAGTGGATAGAAGAATTGCGACTTGTCTGTATTCTCGATATCCATGTTGTCTGGGCTATAAGTGTGGTTTTTCATTATCATTATTTCAAAAGCCATCTTGTTGATAGGATAATACTCATCTTCCACAGTTCGGAGCTGCTTCTTTAGCTCATCCTTTTTGAATACACGCTTTGTGTATTCGGGATGGCACACGGGACAAGCATAATCGTTGATCTGATAACATCCGCAGTCTATAAAGTATACCTCACTCGGTGACTTTACGAGAATGTTGTCGGGCTTCAGATCTCCTATCAAAATGCC
The DNA here is from genome assembly GCA_045613605.1 of Eubacteriales bacterium. Taxonomy (GTDB): domain Bacteria; phylum Bacillota; class Clostridia; order Oscillospirales; family CAG-272; genus RGIG4608. The sequence goes on along the minus strand of JAZLBH010000029.1, from coordinate 17,009 downwards.
CTTATCGTGTAAATACTTAATATGCTTCAAAAAGTTGTAGCATATTTCAAAGCGTTCAGGGTGAGTATATTCCGAAAAGCTCTGTAGTCGAAGGCTTAAAAGCGTTTCTGCGCCTTTTACCTCGTCCATCAGATAACCGACGAAGGTATCTCCCACATATACCAGATCTCTTGGCCAACAGATGAAAGGATTATACATGTTCATTTCAATCATTTCGGATAGCTTTTTAAAGTTAACATAGGTAATGTATTCTTCTTTGAAGATTTTTACCATCATGTTATTGTATGTACGATAAACGCTTCCTTCACCGCCGTTCATTTGAGAGGCTACATTGATTTTCAAGTATCCGTACTTGGGAGAGTATACGTAATCGATTCCTGTAGTATCTATTCGGTTGACATATTCATCATCCTCAAGATAGAAGGCATCTTTGGGAGCAGTTGATTGTGCTTGTTCTTGCCATTCCTCGAATGTGTTTTCTGCAATGTAATAGAAGGCAACGCTTTTTCCAATATTCTTCAGCTCCTTAAAAACGGTATATACGCCATCTTTTTGTGTTAGGACTATGCACTCGGTTTCCTTCTTGGCTTTCTTGAATATTTCCTCAAGAGCCGTATAGTCGAGATAACTGTTTGTTTCAATCCTCTGAAGCAGAGACTTTTGTTCGAGTATATCGAGCAAACCTTCCAATAGGTATGCTTCTTTGAATTTCATATCCGCCTTGTAGTTTTCTACTCGTTCATTGATATTGCTATCCACATAGAAAGTTGCTTGTTTTCCTTCTGCTTCAAGCTTCTCGATTAAATCCTTCAAAAGCAAATAAAAGGAAGGTGTTGTTAAGACCGTATCTTCAATGAAGATATAGTTATTTTTCGCTGTCTTTATCTCCATTTTAAATACTCCTTAACTTCTTCAGCATTCTGAAATTCCTGATCTGCGACAATCGAAGGATCGATATAGTAACAGTATTGTGACTTTTGGACTATTTGCTTTGAGGACTTAATGCCGGAGAGCAAATAATTTGCATAGTCGGCAGATATTTTACTTGTATCTGAATCCTCCAAAATGAGGATGTTTAAGCTCAAATCATCCGTCGAATAGTTGGAGATGATTTCTCTTAAGAATTTTGACACCACTTGGGAATACTCGGTGTGTTGACGGCTTTGGAAGTTAGAGAACAGCTTATAGACATTATCGTCTACGGATAATCCATTGAACAGTACCGTTCCAGCTCCATCGGAGGTAAGGAGGACGCCTTTCAAATTGTCGATACTGCCTGCCTCGAGGTGCAAATGCTCGCAGGCGTTGGTATCCGGCACGAAAAAGGTTATGTTGCTTCTTTCGCCGTTTTCGGGTTCAGATATAACCCTAACACGATATGCATTATTTTCGTTATATAGCCCTGCAATAACTCCGTCACCTATATGCCCCATAATGTAGTGGTTGTCCTTTATTGCAAAGAACAGCATTGTAGACGACAATTCTTCGACAGGGATATTTAACTCGGCAGCCTTTTCTTTCAAGCACGATACCAAATAACTTATTATCTCTTTGCTTAAAGCTGCCATATTCTTTTTGTGCTTCGCCTGATTTGTTTTTTCATCCTCAAAGCACAAAAGGTAATCGATAAATTTGGTAGAGAGGAGTTCACATATCTTGTCGCAAACAATTTCTGCGCCTATTTCCGATTTGGATTTAGATCCTGCACCATCCGCAAGCGATACAATTTTCACGCCGTTTATTTCTTTGAAGTGCGTTCGGTCTTGGCACACCATGTTGCGCGAGATATGGAGTTTACCTATCTCATACGCTTGCACGTTTTTCCATTTTTCTATAATCATTTTATCGTCCATCCATCATAAGAATTTGCATCTATGCCAAAGGATTGGTCGATAGGAGTTTCAACCCTTTTCTTTGCAATGTCGAAGATCCAATTAAACAGATTATCGTACATTGTATCTTTGATTGTAATAAATTTTTTCAGTTTGCGTAAGGGATATAAGCTGTTATCAAACTCACGATCTGAAAGAGCAAAAGGAAAATATGTCAACTTACCTTCGCTCGCCATTCTTGTAATCAACTCAACAGAGCTGCTCATATCGCCGAAATTTTCTCCGTTTGAGAGAACGATGAGCCAAGGCTTGTAATAGGAAACGTTTTCTGTATCGTAGTATTCGATTCTTTCTTTGAGTTTTTCAATGCTTTTGGCAATTGATAAATCCACAAAAGGAATACCGCCTGCAAAAAACTTTTCTTTTACGATTGTTATTTCCTCAAAAGGCTTTGCGACCACGCAATTAAATCCACTAAATACAGTAGTTGAAAATTCGATACGGTCAATTAATCCTTCTTGAGTAAGACGATCATTAAAGGCAAAAACGGCTTGCTTTAGCTTATCCATTTTGTCACCCTTCATAGATGCGCTATTATCCAATGCTATGCTTATCAAAAGTTTCGCTTTCTTTTCTTCTCCTGACATTTTATTCACCTCTATTTCAACGGGAAAACCCTTTTCAATTTTAACGATAGTAATCTTCCCGTTGAAGCCGTTATTTTTAATTGCTTTGATTTCTTTTTCTGCGGATTGTTTATCCTCGGAAACAATGCACAGTTGCGTTCCGCTTAACTCAAGAATAGAGTCAATTTCGCTTATCAAACCTTCTTTTTCATAATGCTCTAAAACCATCAAGCCTTCTTGTGCAAAGGATGCTTTTTCGGCAAAGGTTTTATATTTTTCGAGTGTTTGACGAACATCCTTCTTTATGTAGATGCGCTTTCCGTGTTTTTTGAGACATCCATATAAATCAAGCATGAAGAAGTCTTTTTGCCCGATAATCAATGACGAAGCATCTATCAAAAGGTTTGAACTTTTTACTATGTTTTCTAATATTAACTCCATGTCCGAATTCCTTATAAGCTCTTGAATGCATCCAAGGTTAAGCGTTTGCTTTCAATATGCATAATTACATTTTTGAGAATAGGTAAGTTGTCGCTACTGTAGAGATTTTCGATGATTTCTTTTCCGTAGAGAACATAATTCTTTTTGCTGTTCGCACTTATCGGATAATACTCAAAGTCGGTGCAAAGACTTCCGCTTGCAAGGATGCTCTCGCATACCGTCTTTGCCTTATCCTTTTCCTTGATATTAACGAGCATCAAGCCATCAAGTAATGCTGCAAGGCACAGAAGTCCACGAACGTTCAAGCGCTTTTTGTATTCAACAAACAGCCACTTGACCTTGTCCTCGACAACCTGCGTAACACATCCTTTTCCGTAAACGAAATAGTAAAGCAACGAGTTGAAGCACTTGTCAAGTACAGGCTGTATGTCTGAAAGCGCTCTGTTGTACATTGCATCGAGGCTAACCTGATTGTCCAAATAAGTTTCTTGGTCAATAATGCGGCTAACTCTGTCAAGTTCTGCTTTGTTGCCGACAAAGTAACCACGAAGTGTAAGAGCAATACTCTCGTAGCGAGTAGAGATATCATTGTATCCGCTATCAAGCTGCAACAAATGGTAGTAACCTTCGAGAAGTTCTGCAGTTTTATTATTAACCGCGGCGATTTCGAGAGCTTTCTTGATGCTTTCGCAATCGGATTTGGTACAGAATACAAGATACTTGTTCGCCAAGGTGTAATTATCTTTCTTGATAATGATCGAAATAAATTCGATGAGTTCTTTCTCGGTTAAGTATCTGCTTACAGAACGGTCAAAGATGAAGTTGTATCCCTTTTCCTCGCATTCAAGAATTACGGAGTAAGTAATCAAGTTGTTCTTGTAAAGGTATTCAACAACCTCGCCACGATCCATTTCGTGCGTTGCAATATACTCCAAAATAATTTTGGTGTACATCTCATCCTTGAACATACCATGGTTTTGTAGTACCTCTGCCAATTTTACGAGAGCCTTGTTGTTCTTAAACTTTGCCCCCTCAAAAGCCGTTACGAGATATGCGGAGAAGATTGATTTTTTACTCTCATTGATCTCTGTGCAAATTTTTTCTAATTCGATGCCGGTGATCGGATTGAAAATATTGTAGGTGTGAGAGCTAATGCTACCGTTTTTAAGGTAATCAATCAAGGACTTGGTGAAAATACCTGTCATGGTATTGTCGAAGCTATTGGCGATACTTTCTTGTGCTGCGATGATATCAGAAAGCGGTCTGTCTACTTCGTCCAAATCGGGAAGATTGCTATATCCTTCGATGAGAGCCGAGCAATTATCGTTGATTCGCTTGACATCGTTTCTGATATCATCACGCCTTGCTTTTAATACCTTAATAAACTCTAAAAGTTTTTGTTTGTTTATGTAGCTGTTACTGATGTTTTCGTATATACCATCAAAGGCTGACAGATCCTTGTTATAGCGTTTGCTCGTGTAGTATAATCCGAGGCTCGTGCCAACCAAAACCGCCATCGATCCAAACGCAACGAGATATATTTTCAACACCTCGTTACGAAGGATTAAAAAGCACATAACGATGAGAACTGCTAAATAAACCGCACCGAGTATCAAGAGTACGTTGTCGGGCTGAAAAGTAAAGTACTTTTTGTACTCTTGATAATTCTCGTATGTGATTGCCTTGCGTTTGTGTAAGATGAGGTCACGCTTTGCGTAAAGAACGATTAAAGCCAAACCTGCGACAACGAGAAGAGCTGCAAAAATTATAAAATATTTTTCTATAAATTCCATATTACAGCACCTTCTTTCTCAATATTATCATAACGACAAATGCGGCTGCCGCTAATCCTACCAATACAGAAATCATAATTACATAATCGTTATTCGGATTATCAAAGGTGAAGGTGATTTCCTGAACATAACCGTTCGCACCCTCAATCTTTAATGTATGAGTTCCGTGTGTATCTACGATTGTATCTTCGCTGATTGCGACACCGTCAAGATATATGGTAGCATTGAGTTTTTTGATCTCGAACTTTTCACTACGAACCTCACCATCTTCGATGGTTAACGTAGGAGCTATGAAAATCTCAACGGTTTTTTCATATCCGTTTGCACCCTTAATAGTGATGATGTTGTTGCCGATGGAATTGATTTCCGTTAAGTTTTCGATTTGTGTGCCATTTACATAAAGAGTTGCGTTCGGAATGTCAATAACCGCACTATCTTTATACTTATAATCGGAATTGCCGTTATAGGTATATTCAATCGTGAAGTCGGCACTCGAAACATATCCGTTAGCCCCTCTGTATTCAACGGTGTGATTACCTACCTGATTGAACTTTGCTCCGGCGGTATATTTCTCACCGTTGATGTAAAGCTCAAGGTCTGTATCGGTGTAGTTGTATGTCTTGAGGTTGTTAGCATAAGCCGATACATCTACTGTTATGGTAAACGAGCAAACCTGCTCGTATTCGGGGCCGCTTACCTTCAAGGTATGATGTCCTATTTCAGTAATCAACGTTCCCGATACATAGGGCTGATCGTCAAGATACCATTGTCCGATTGAGGTGTTCGCTGTTACGCTACCGTCATAGTTCTGACCGTTAATGACGCCGGACAGAACAGAGATTACGGTAAACTTGTATTCGCTTGTGTATCCGTTCGTACCGAATACGGTCAAGGTATAACTTCCGGGCGTATTCAATTCATAAAGATCGGTGATTTCCGAATCATTTAAGAATGCCGTACAATCCGGGATATCGATTGTAATTACCTTGTTGTATTCTTCTCCGTCTGTGATGTTAACAGTTTCGGTAACGGTAAAGCTGATAGCTGTCTGATATCCGTTTGCACCACTTATTTCGATAGTGTGGTTTCCGATTTTCGCAGTTGACGAATTCACGTTAACGGAAACGCCATCTAACTTTGCGGTACAATCCGAAGGGATAGTCCAGCTTGCGGAGTTGCTATACGAGCCACCGTCTGTGATTCCTGATACCTTTGGGGTAACCGTAAAAGTAAGAGAAAATTCGTATCCGTCAGTACCCGTCATAGTTAATGTGTGGTTACCGACCTTCTTATACTCATTCCCTGCACTATAAAGCACACCGTCAATGTAAATCTTGCCATTGGTCGTTGTGATGGAGACCTTTTCGTTATACTCGCCCTTATCCTCGACACCGTTCAATACGGGAGTAACGGTGATTGTGTAGGTGCTTGTATATCCGTTAGATCCGACCACCGTAAGTTCGTGATGACCGATTGTAAAATAGTTGGTGTTACTTGAATAATTTGTGCCGTCAATAAGGATTTCAAAATTGTTTTTGTTGAAGGTCAAATTGAAAGCGCCACTATATTGTTCGGCAGAGATCGTTGAGCTGTCCTCTTTAAGTGTAAATGTGAGTGTCTGCTCATAGCCGTTCACGCCTGCAATCTTCAAGGTGTGATTGCCAACCTTCGTGTACGATGCGTTATTGGTGTAACTCGCACCATCAATTTTAAGCGTTGCACTCGGAGAAACCTTAATTTGAACGCTACCGTAAGCGACAGCTTCATTCTCAATGCCGGTAATAAGCGGTACTACCGTGATGGTGAATGTCTTGGTATAACCTCCATATCCACTAACAACGAGCTTGTTGTTTCCTACGGTTTCAATCTTCGTTCCATTGGTGTAGGAGCTGCCGTTCAGCTTCATAGTCATTCCGCTACCAATTACATTGGGAGTGAAGGATTGCTGATAGCTGCTTTCGAGATCCTCTATAACAGGCTCAAGAGTGAATGTGATTTCCTGAACATATCCGTTCGTTCCGTGGATAGTTAATTTGTTGTGTCCAACGGTGTTGATCGGATTATCCAAGGTGATATCCTGACCGTTCAATTTGAATGAGCCGCCGTTGATTACAGGCGATACGCTACCTTGATATGTTTCACCGACTGCAATTCCGCTAATGACAGGAGCAATAGTAAATACGTATTCTTTGGAGTATCCACCAACACCGACGATCTTCAATTTGTGTACACCGATGTTGCTATCCAAAATAGGGGTGCCGGAGGTGAAAGGCTGACCATCTAACGTTACCGTTGCATCATTAAATGTAGGAGTAACGTTTGCTTGATAGGTTGCACCATTCGTCAAGCCTTGTAAATTATCGGCTATTGTAAATGCAATTTCTACCTTATAGCCGTTTTCTCCGCTTATCACAAGCACATAGTTGCCTACAGTGGATACGGTTGTTCCCGAATCATAGTCTGCGCCATTCAGCTTGAGGTTGTCAGTATTTACCGTAGGAGTGATAGCTCCCTGATATACGCTGTTGTTTATAACCCCATCGATAACCGCATCGATAGTGAAGGAAAGATCCTTCTCGTAACCGCCTGCACCAATTATCTTTATCTTGTGGTAGCCGATAGCGGATATTACGGTGCCAGATTCATAAGCATTACCGTTGAGAAGAATTTGATCGGAATTAATGGAGGGACAAACAGCATCTTGATAATGCTCGCCATCTTTTACTCCATCAATCCTCACATCGATAGTGAAGGAAATTTCGTATACGTAACCTCCACCGCCCTCTATTCTCATGCTGTAGTAACCAACATTCGATACAGCTGTTCCTGATGTGAAAGAAGATCCGTTCAAATATATGGTTTCAGCATTTACAACAGGAGAAATTGCAGAGTTATAAACTCCCTCATTCTCAACGTTCTTTAAATCAAGCCCGATTGTAAAGTTGTATTCACTCGTATATCCGTTCGTTCCGATAATAACAAGGGTATAATTTCCGACGAGGTTGATCTCGGTCAGATTGCTTACTGCTGCGCCGTTCAATTGCATTGATTCGATGTTTTCGCAATTCAGCTTGAGATTTGAATATGTTTGTCCGTTAACAAGACCATTGATGCGCTCGATAACAGTAAAGGTATATTCTTTCTCGTATCCGTTCTCACCCACGATGCGGAGATAATGCAAACCAACAGTATAATAATTCGTTCCACTTGTGTAGGCAACTCCATCTATAAACAGTTGAGCATCGGGGATTGTGATGTTAACCATATATTCGGTAGTAAAACCATCAACGAATTCCTTATATCCGTCCGCATCTTTTACAATTATTTTTTCGGCAATTGTAAAGTTAAAGAATTCCTCGTAACCGTTTGTTCCCTCAATCTTGATGGTGTGGTGTCCACTAGCAGTAATTTTTTCTCCGTTGTAAGGTTCACCGTCAAGATAAAGCGTAGCGTTCTTGATGGTATTTATCGTGACTTCTTCGTAAAAGGTCTTATCGCTATAATCTTCAACACCCACAGGAGTAATTGTGAAGTTGTAGGTTAAAACATAATCGTTTACGCCGATCATCTCAATCGTGTGGTAACCAACCGCAACGATAGGAGTTCCGCTTGTGTATGCTTCACCGTCCAAAAGGATTTCGCATCCATTGATATTTGGTGTAACAGATCCCGTATAAACAGCATCATTGGTAATATCAGAAACAATTGGAACTATAGCAATCTTATATTGCTTAACATAATTACCGACACCGATTATTGTTAAAGTATGATAGCCAACGGTATCGATTTTCGAGTTGAGCGTATAAGGAGTACCATTCAACAATACATAAGTATTCTCGTCCTGATATGTGTTGGTATTGTTGAGATAAATTTCGGGAACGATCTTTGTTCCAAAGCCTTCCGACTTCAAATCAAATTTGAATTTAGCACAATCTTCTCCCTTGGAAACAGCTCCATCTTTCACATAAGAAAGGGTTAAAACATCGCCTGCTCTTAAAGCAAGTTCTTGATCTTCCCATCCGGGAGTTCCTGATATGGTGATGATTTCAGTTCCGTTCTTCTTTATTATGAGCTTGTCACAACCCAATTCAGATGATACAAAATAACTTAACGTTAATTTGATATCGGTTGTTGCAGTTAAAGTGAATGTTGAGGAAGAGGGATTTCCGTGGTTGCTTGATGTGTAAATTCCATCATTCAACCCGAAAGGATAAGAAGCATCGTTTTTGATCGTAACACTCGCTGTGTCAAAAAGATCATTGACTACGGGATTTATAACAAATTCAACGGTTTCAACATAGCCGTTAGCGCCATATATCTCAAATTTATGGTTACCCACAGTATAACAGTAGGTGTTATTGGTGAAAGGTTGTCCGTCAAGTAAAATCTTTTCGTAGTATTCTTCAGAAAGAATGCTACTGCTACCGCTATCGCTTCTCAATCTCAAGTACGTACCATTTTGCGAGGTATAGCTTGCACCATTGGCGACACCACTCCAGTTGGCTTTAATTGTGAAGCGTCTTTCTTCATAGTAATCATTAACACCTTCAATTGTAAGGATGTGATGACCAATTGTATAGACGGTCTTTGAATCTGTTAAAATCTCGCCGTCCAGTTTTACAATCGTATTAGTAAAGCTCGAAAGATAATCTATACTTACAGACTTTGAATAACTTACTTCTTCTCCGTCTGCGACACTTGTGCCTTCCTTTCGTGTGAATGTGTATGTTTTTTCATATCCATTTGCACCGATAATTGTAATCGTATGGTACCCAACATCATAAACGATTACAGAGTTTTTGATTTCCGCACCATTGAGCGTTACGACCGTATTTGAAAAATTAGAGATATAATCAATGTTTACTGATTTGCTTGAAGTATATTCCTGACCATCTGTAATGTTAATATTTTCCGTTCTTGTAAAGTGAATAGTTTTTGTGTATCCACCAACACCTATAATCTCAATCTCGTGATATCCGATATCGTAGATGGTGCTTCCCGAAGAATAGCTATTACCATTTAGCTTAAGCGTTGCATAACTGCATGAAAACTGAGTGGAACTACTATATTTGCCGCCATCTTGTGCGCCTGAAGTTGAGGGAATGATGGTGAATTCATAGGTGTATATATAATCGTTAATTCCTATGATTTCAACGGTATAATATCCCACGTTATAAATCCAATCTCCCGAAGAATAGTTTTCACCATTCAATTTAATGGTGGCATAACTGCAATTTACGCGAGCGTTGCCGGGAGTATACTCGCCATTAGGTTGCGTACCTGAAATGGATGGCAAAACAGTGAAATTATACTCAGAAACATAACCATTAGTTCCTTCAACGCGTAACGTATGATATCCTACACCGTAGATATACGATCCGCTTGAATATGATACACCGTCCAAATAAAGAGTGGCATAAGAAATCGAGGGACACGCGCTACCCGTGTATTCTTTTCCATCTTCAAGATTATTCATTCGTTCGGTTATGGTGAAGGTTATTTCACTTTCATATCCGTTTACACCGACAAGCTTGATGGTGTGATGTCCGACGGTATTAATTGTCTTTCCACTTGTGAAAGTCTTTCCATCGAGATATAACGTTCCGTTGTTTGTTTTAGGAGCAACGGAATACTCATATCGTCCGTCAGCTTCGATGTTTTCCCAAACCTCTGTTACAGTAAAGTGGATTTCATAATTGTATCCATTTAGGTTGGCAATCGTAAGAGTGTGATGTCCCACCTGTGTTATTGCAGTACCGCTGGTATACTTCTTACCGTCAAGCAAAAGGTTAGACCAATCCACAACGGGAGTTACCGTTCCAACATAAGCCTGTCCATCCTCTACGCCGCTAACTGTGGGGAATACGTAGAAGATGATATCTGTTCTTTCTCCGTTATAAATAAAGGAGAGGATGTTCTCGCCTACGGTATCAATCGATTCACCGATACCGTAAGGATTACCATTGATTTCCATATCGCACACATCGTGTGTGACAGTTATCGACTGCATATAAGAACCATTTTCTTTAATTTCAAAGCCCTCGGAAAGAACTATAAAATTAATCGTTTTCGTGTATCCACCGATACCCGAAATAACGAGCTGATAAACGCCTTCCTCGGTGATTGCTGTGTCGGAGACATAGTCCTCACCATTTAAGGTTAAGATGCCGCCCACGATAGAAGGTGTTACCGAGCCGTAATAAACGGTTGCATTGCTGATGCCGTTGATTTCGGGAACAATGTTAAAGGTAATAGTTTCCTCGTGACCGTTCGCTCCGTTTATTGTAAGAGTATATGTTCCAACCGCGGACAGAACTGTGCCGTCCGTAAAATCCTCTCCATTCAGCTTAATTGTACCGCCATTTGCATTTACCACGAGTCCGGCTGCATATTCGCCTCCGTTCTCCACATTAACCTCTGCGCAGATAGCAAAGTCTATGGTTTTGGTGTATCCGTTTTCTCCTTCTACGGTTATACTATAAATTCCAACCTCACTTATTGTGATCTGTTCGGTTACGCTCTCTCCATTAAGTGTAACCGTACAATTATCAAAATCAATAATGCAAGAGGAAATTCTTCCATCAAAAATGGAATAATCAGGTTCAATAACAAAGTTATATGTATAAGTGCTTTCGCCGTCAACCAATACAAGCTCGTAATTTCCGACCTTGTCGATAACGGTATCGGGTTTAACAGGCTCGCCATTAAGCGTTGCAGTTCCAACAAACTTTAAGGTAATATCGTCGTTATAGTGCTTGCCGTCCTCTACGTTCGCACCCGTTATGAGAGTAAAAGTGATACTCTGATAGTAGCCGTTCTCTCCTACGATAACAAGGGTATATTCGCCCGATGTGTTAAGAACAGAACCGCTTGTGTAAGATTCGCCGTTCAATGTCAGCGTTCCGTTAGATACAGCGGGGATTACCGAATGGTTATAGGTTGCTCCATGTTCAACGTTAACCTCGTAAGGCTTAACGATAAAATGGATATCCTTTCTGTATCCTGCAGCACCTAAAACCGTGATTGTGTAATAACCGGGAACATCAATCTTCGTTCCGCTCACATAGGGTTGATTGTTGAGAGTAATAACGCCGCCCGAAATAATGGGGGTAACCTCTCCGATATAAGTTTCACCTTGAGCTACATTTTCCACACCCAAATTAATTGTAAATGTGTACGTAACCGAATATCCGTTCTCTCCTGTAATAACAAGAGTATTTAGTCCTGGCGTATAGATTGTAGTTCCGCTGATATATTCCTCGCCGTTCAATCTTGCCGTACCTTTAGTGAAGGAAGGTGTTACTTCCTCATCATAGGTTTCACCGTTCGTCAAATCGGATACTACCGTTTCAATAACGAAATTCAAGGTCTTGCTGTATCCGTTGGTACCGGTAATAACAAGCGTATAGTTGCCGCAATTCTCAATCGGCTCGTTGTTATAATCAACACCGTTCAAGGTCATATTTTCAGCGTTGATGTCGGGGTAGAGCGTTTCGTAATACGTTTCACCATTCGCAACGCCAATTATCGTAGGCTCGATAGTAAAATCAATTGACTTATAATATGTGTTTGCAACTATATATGCAGCATCACTACCTGACACACCACTACTATCATGAGAATAAGTAAATTCAATATAATCTCCGGCAACAACATCTACAACATAATTCGCTTTAGATGTTTGACCACTTATTCTTATTATCTGACTTCCATTTTTATAAACTGTTAGATAATCACCATTCGCTTCACTCGACACCCAATAATTAAAAGAAAATTTTCCGCTATCATTAAATCTAAAGGTTAATGTTGAGCTGGAATTTCCTTGCTTATTTGTAGATGTATATACGCCATCAATCAATTTAAAGGGGTATGACGAATTATTATTTGTTACAGAGCAATCCAAGGAACCAATTATTTCTAATATATGGTTTCCTTTTGTTGTAATGGGTGTTCCGCTTGTGTAAGGCTCTCCGTCGAGAGTAATAGCACCTCCCGAAATAATAGGTGTTACAGGCGTGTAATAGGTTTTCCCATCTTCAACGCCATCCACAGTTAACTCAATGGTGAAATTGATTGTTTTTGTATAACCATTTTCACCTGTAATGACCATTGTGCTTGTACCGGGGACATTGTAAATATCTCCGTAAGAATAGGGCTTACCATTGATGGTTACGCTGCCCCCCTCAACGTCAATAATCTTGCTTCCGCTGTAAACCGCCCCGTCCTCAAAAGTAGTTTTCGGCTCTACGATAATATCTCTGTCCACATAGTAGGTTTTGATTCCTTCATCGTCAATTACGGTGAAGGTGTAATATACTTTATAATTGCCCGCTTTGGTTATATCTACTTGAGAATCGTCATAGGTGTGTGTGCCAAGTGAGTTGCCAAAAATGTCGGTGATATCTACTCCCTGAGAGTAATTTATCGTTTGATTTAATGGGCTGTGATATTCTTCAACACCGGAAAATAACACAATATTAGAAAGCTTAACTACACCTGCATTATATGAATCATATCTTCCGCAATAATAAACGCTTCCATCCTCGGTTAGAATCAAGTCCTGAACCGAAGAAAAGTTGTACTGTGTGGTGAAACTATTGACAAGAGTTAGATCTGAACTGTCAAAAACATACAAGCGATCAGACATTACAACAACACGGTTTTCTTGTACACAGATGTCGAGTATTCTCGAGCCTGTTGTTATTTGTGACATATCATATTCTGCAATAATATTTAGATCCGAGTCTATTTTATAAATGTAATTTTTTTCCGAAGTATCAACAGTAGCGCAATACGCATATTCTCCTTCCACATAGCAATCACAATAATCCGAATTTGAGAACGAATACTTGGTTTCAATGCAAGTAACTTCTTCTGTAGTTAAATCCATTTTATATATTTTACCGTCTGTTTGCAAACCGCATATCGAATTTCCAATGACAAACGCATAATTAAGACTAAAGCTTGCCGTCTTATTATTTGAAGACAATGAATTTGTTGCAGGATCAAAGGTTACTATGGAGTAATTTTTTCCATCTCCACATAAAAGATATTTATTTTCACCTATAAATTCGATATTGTTATAATTTCTTGATGATATACCATAAACCGTAAGATACTTTCCGGTTTTATCAAACACACGAACATAATTGGTATTTGAAGAATAGCAAAGAGTTACAATATTACCATTTATATCTTCCACAACGTCGCGACCATAGTTATAGCTATTATATGAGTATCTTTGCTCCCATTCAACATTAAGATTTTCATCATATTTCACGATGATATCGTAATAATAATAGTAATAATTATAATTATATATGCTTCCGTAAGCAATAATTCCACCATCTTGTGTTGGAATTATTTTCGCAAATTGAGGTGGATAACTACTATTGTTATACGATGTATATTTCTTTGCCAATATTTCAGATGCTTTACCATCAAAAACAACAACCGTTCTACTCGCTGTTGCTGTTTGAGAGGATGCGTTGGAAACACTATACGACACCGTGTATGTTCCCACCGTGTCTTTTTTTACAGGATTATTAATTACGATACTTTCCGTCAGATCTCCTTCTACGGTATCATAGGCGGTTGCACCGAATTCTTTATATTCCGTTCCTTTTTGAAGATAAATTGTAGAATTGCCTATCAACGATATGGATAGTGTGGATTCATCCTCGGCTGCCGCTGCGGAAATGCTACCTATTCCTATTATCATTGCGAACGCCATACAAAGCGTTACCAATATAGTAAAAAGTTTTTGAAACTGTCTTTTCATTTGTTGTTCCTCTTTTCGGTCAGATTTTCTTTTTGATCTGCGCGATGATTTCATCTATTGATAAACCACTATTGTTAGCAAGAAGGCTCGAAATTGATCCGCTGATTTCATCGATAGTCTTTTGCTCTTGTTCCGTCGTATATTTAGCAGGGTGGAGTTTCTTATCGATTGCCAACTCAAGTTCTTTATAATCTTCCTCTGAATAAGTGAAGTCTTTTGCTTGCACTTTTCTGTTAAAAAGGAAAAGGTTTATTGCCATCATAACTTCCGGCTCGTTTAGGTCGGACAGTTTGATTTTATCTTTCCACAGAAGAAAGTATTTGAAGATGCAATGCAATAGTCCGTTGTCATTCATTAGGAGCTTTGCAAGCACGTTATACTCATCCTTAGTGAATTTTTCCAAAATCAAATCTTCACCCAACACATCATAAACGGCTTGAGCTGCACTTGTTCCGTTTGATTCTCCTGATGAGCTTTGGGGCGCACTTTGAGAGTAGGAAGACATATCCGTCTTTTTACCATAGTTCTCAAGTACATATATATATCTTCTTTGGAAATCCTCCGGCGACATTTGGGCATCGCTGAAGAGAAAATCAAATATCTTTTGGAATAGATTGTTCGATAATCTCATTCCCGAATCATAATTTCTTATGTAGGCATCAAGAGTAGGGCGAGAGATGTTCAAATTATCAGCAAACTCGCTCAACAGTATATTGTGTCTTTTTAATACAGCCTTGATCATGTTCTCCACAAATTCTAAAAGCCGTGGGAACCACGGATTTTGTAATAAAATTAAAAAATGTAAGATATTTTACTTTTTTTACATTATATCACGCATTGCGAAAAATGTCAACAATATTTATGTAATTTCAACGTGAAGTACAAAACTTTTTCGCCGAGCGTTTTCTTTGCTTACTGCTACGCAATTTTTGAACTCTGAATTGTCAGTTTATAATTTCAAAAAATATTGTAAATTTTCATAGCATCAAAAAAGCATCAACAATTTTCAGACACAAGTGCGACACACGGTCTTGAGAGGAAAAGGCGTTGAAACGGGCGAAAAAGCGAGTATTTTCAAGGATTTGCGGACATTCAGAGCCACTCCAAAACCGTGGGTCGCGGGTTCGAATCCTCCTGCCCCTGCCATAACCGAAGCCAAATGGCTTCGGTTTTTCTCTTTTTGCTGTGTTTTATTCTGTATTTCTTTGTCGAAAGCAGAAATGACGAAAATTTTTAATGCTTTTAGATCAAAAAATCCATTTTCGTTTTCCGTTGTTTCCGTCTATTCCAACCTTTCCGTTTGCTGCAGCATCAAAAAAGCGGCAGCAGTTTTGCCACATATTGCGTGCTCTCTCGCTGTTCACAAAAATATTTTTTGTTTTTTCGTATTTTTTTGCAAAACCTCTTGACTTTTTTGTTCAAATATCGTATACTATAGGTGCAGAGGAATCTGCAACATCAGGTGTTTCTCCACCATCAAGCGAGAGACTTTAAAATCGGATGATTCTCCGTCCTAATGTGGGAAACTTTAAAATCAGGTGTTTCTCTACCGTTAAGTGAGAGATTTTAAAATCTTTGGAGCGAGAGAAATCTCGCTCCGTTTTTGTAGAGGTTAAAATGAGCAATTTGAGAATATACAGTGTATCGGACAGATACATAGAATTTTTACGTACTGATATGCGACTGCAAAATGTTTTTGACAGTAAAGTAGATTCAAGAAAACATACCAGAAAATATTTAGGGGTTGCATTGAGAGTAAATGGATATGATTATTTTATACCGTTTTCTTCGCCAAAGGACAGTGATTATGAAATAAAAAATGGCGAAAAAAGAATACGCAAAAACATTCCTACAATTATACGAATAATTGTAATGAATTCAAATACGGGAGAATTGGAATTAAAAGGAACATTAAAAATTGGCAACATGATTCCCGTTCCTGAAAGTGAGTTAACACCATATGATATTCAGTCCGAACTTGATTCCAAATATAAAGCTCTCGTTACAAAGGAATATGAGTTTATCAAGAAAAATACAGATCTAATTCTAAAAAATGCGTCTATCGTATACAAGCAAAAGGTGTGTAAAGAAAAAATATTTGCTGAAAAACAAGAACCTAAGTATTTGAGTTTTGTAGTGGATTTTCAATATGCTGAAAAACGGTGCAATGAATTTACATTGAACCACTTACAAGATATAGACTTTGATGAAAATGAATATCAAACCACAGAGTTTGAGGAATCAGAAACAGATTATCAAGAACGGGATTTCGATTTTGTTCAAAGCATGTAAAACAACGGAGAGACTACCGCAGAATGTTGCTTTCTGCGGTAGTCCTTTTATTTGATTACAGCGACGCAATTTTTGCGTCTTTATAAGTTACTATATATATTTCTGCTATAATAATATATTATTATATTTTATAGTTAATTAAGATGGTTCATGGTGAACCCTCCCACGGTTCACTTTATAGGCAGAAGTCGTTTGTTATACCGTTCAGCATACTTGTATCTTTCTTGACATAGTACATCTCCGT
>JAZLBH010000028.1:0-9149 GCA_045613605.1 Eubacteriales bacterium | reverse complement strand
CGTCAAAATATATTTGATACTTATCCATATAAGCCTCAAAATCGGATATATCCATCGTATCAAAGCTTGAAAAAGATATCTCACATTCACGCTTTATTAAGCCGAAAATTTCAAAATTTTCCTTGGCGGCGCGTCCGTCAGAGCCAAATATCAAAAAATCACTTTCTTTGATATATTTTTCAAGCATACCGCTTGCTTCAAGATATGAATCAAAATACGGCGAACCGATGAGGGTCACGCGCTCGCCTCCGACTGCAAAGCTCACCCCTATGCTTGGGTGTGAAAATTCAGCAGAATACACCCTTGGGGTAATATATAATTTTCCGTCCAATATATCAAGCTCTCTCTCATTCTCATATACGTAAGCCAGCACACCGTTATCGTTCAAAACGCGCACTATTGCTCTCATTATCAAATCCTCATTACTATTCTGAGGCATTGGGAGAAGCACCTTGTGTATCTTGTAAGACTTGACCAATCTTTCAATTGACACTATATGATCGGAATGATAATGAGTGAGAATTATTCCGTCTATCTCGGTAAAGCAATTTTTCCTTGCCAATTCAACACCCTCATACAGATCTCCAAAAGAGCCGTCAGAAGCATCGCATATATACACCTCATCGGCATTTGAGAATACGAGCTCGTCGGCGCAAACGTATTCCACACGGTTAAAATCACCTCTTGCATTGGAGAAGCAAGCAACGTTTATGCAGGTCAATATCGCAAACGCTATGCTTGGGACAAGTATAAGCCATCTTCTTTTTATCTTTAAGGCAAGCAATATCAAAAAGCTAATGAAAAGTCCGCACACCAAAACCTCCATCAAGGGATAATTCAGTGAAAGCATTACTCCCTCAATATTAGATACGTATGAAACCATTGCATTCATTACCTCTCCAACAAAAGCCGAAAGCTCCGCAAAGGGTATGCGTAAATAGGGGCTCCCTGAGAGCAAAAGCGTCAACAAAGCAAGCACCATAAATATCTCACACACAACGCCCATAAAAATATTGCTTATAAACGTTGCCAAGGAGACCTCACCGAAATACACCGTAATGATGGGCAAGGTCACTGTAAAGACGCACAGTGATGAAAGCAACAGGAGCGCAAAATTTCGCACGATGGACAAGCACACAGACCTTATTCCAACCTTACCGCTTCTCTTTTTGCGCAAGCCAATTTTCTCGGCGATAATCGTTGCGCATATCACTCCAAAGGTGGATAAAAACGATAGCTGCAAGCCCAAATCAAGCACGGATGCAGGACTTATAAGAACTATCACCGATACGGCAAGGAAAAGTGAGGTCATAACGTCTCGATTTTTTCCAAGCATCAGGGACAGATACATTACCCAAAGCATCAGCATTGATCGACACGCGGACAAAGCAAATCCCGTCAAGGCAATGTAGAATAAAGAAGCAAGGGTTAGAGCCACGATCCTTACACCGCGCGGGGTTAAAAGCTTTTTCAAAAGCCAATCCAATATTCCTATCAAAATAGCCACGTGCATGCCGCTTAGCGCAAGCATATGATAAACTCCGGCACGCTTGAAATCGCGCAGAGTGCTATCCGAAAGCAGCTCGCGGTTGCCAAGCAAAAGCGCGCTCGCAAGTGAGCCGCTTTCCTTTCCCAAAACGGCATTCAAGACTGCAGAGAGCCTTGAATTAAGATTGGATAGCATCAAGGAAACGCGAAGCTCCTTATCGCAAAAATTTATTTCTGTCTTGTCATCGATCTCACACGCAAGAGGATAGTCGTGCTCGTTATTGTTCTTTAGATATATCGCATCGGCGTAAGAATCAATGGGCGCGATCCTCCCCCGTAATCTAAAGAAATCACCGTCAAAAAGCTCACACTGATAGTCACTTACAAGCACCATATCAAAATTGACGCGTTCGCCGTCTAGCTCCTCTATATGCACCACGTACTCACACATAAAGCTGTGAATTGACGACGTCTCAACCACGTATCCTGAAATATCGTGCTCGCCCGAATATTTCTCAACCATTCTATCATTTTTGATAATAAGCGCATTAGAAGCACCAATACCCAAAATTGCCGCCGCAATCAAAAGCGCTGTGACAAGCTTTAGATTTTTGCTTTTGCCCCTGCGTTTTGAGAAAATAAAATAAAAAATTGCAAGCAAAAGCAGAAAAGCAGGAAAACATATTAAATTTATTTTTTCAAATGAAATTGCCGTAAACACCAAGAAAACCAAGGCGATACAAACAAAAAATCTTTTTGCGAACGCGTTCATATGATATTCCTTAAAAAATCCTTAAATTTTTTTAATAATATTGTTGACAAATCAAAAAAAACCTTGTATAATACTTGCAGATGGGTTTGGACTGCATATTTTGTGCATATTTATTCCCGTATCTGATATTAATTTTGATTTTTACACATTTAAGGAGATTGCTATGTTTGAAAAAGTAAAACAGATTCTTATGGAAGAGCTTCAGGTTGAAGAGCATCTTATCACTCTTGATGCTGAGCTTACCAATGACCTTGGTATCAATTCAATTGAACTCGCTGACCTTGTTATGATTTGTGAAGACAAATTCAACATCGAAATCAGTGACGAGAATATCGGTCAGTTCGTAACTATCCGTGACGTTGTTAATTATCTTGAAACACTTTGATCAAAATAACAAAATAAAACGGTCTGCCTCATAAAGAGGGCAGACCGTTTTGTTATTTGCTTTTATTTTTCCCTTCTCTTTTGAAAGAAGGATGAAAGCAAATCCCTGCTCTCCTGTTCACACATTCCAACCTCTGTCGGAACCTTATACAGAAGCGGATAAGAATTAAGATTTATCACACTTCCGAGCGCGCCGGAATTTGATTCCTTAAGCGCGTAATATACCTTGCCAAGTCGAGCGTTGAGTATTGCTCCCGCACACATAGGGCACGGCTCAAGCGTAACGTACATCTCGCAGTCGGTAAGTCGCCATCTGCCCAAGATCTGTGATGCGCGCTCTATCGCTAAAATCTCCGCGTGTGCGGTTGCTCTGCCTGAAAGCTCGCGCTCATTGTATGCCTCGGCAATGATCTCGCCATCCTTAACTATCACGGCACCAATGGGCACGTCACCGTTATCAAATGCAATTTTTGCATTTTCAATGGCTTTTAACATAAACTGATTTCTCATTGATTTATTTACCTTTTATCGAATAATTGTATTTTTATTCATTTTTGTTGAATATATTCACAAGCATTTTGAGATTAATCAAAAATAGCATTGTTTTGGTTTGCTTATCTATTCTTTTATGGAATAATTTTAGTAAAAGCTATAATCATCGTAACTACAATGAATATTAACATAACCGGAGAGAAAAATCCCTTTATTTTTTCTTTTCTTGTTAATGGAGTTATTTCTTCTCCATTTTCATTTGGAAGCATCTCAAGGCTTTTAGCATATTTCACTTTATGCGCAATGTATTCTTCGTAAGTGCCATCTTCTTTTGCCTGTTCAATACGAGAGGTTTCGGTTGCTTTTTTATGTGTTTTCAAACACATAAAACAAACAATTCCGACTATAACCGAAATAGTTAGACGCACGGCTAAAAAAGAAATATATGCATCCTCTGACACTCTGTAATAAACTACCGTTGCCAAAGCTCCAAGTAAATTATTTACAAAGTGATTAGCCATCGCGATCTTTATATTTTTAGTACCAACATAAAGCCATCCTTTGAAAATACCGCCAACGAAGGTATAAAGAAACATTGAAAAATTAGCGTGAAGTAAGGCAAAAACAAGCGAACTTATAATGATTGCTGTTTTTGGTCCGTATGGCGCAAGAGCATCACACATTGCTTTTCGGCAAAAAAGCTCTTCTACTATAGCAGGAACAACCGATGCAGTAAATATATAAATCAGAATTTGGTAATTATATCTCAATCCTACGCGCCACAAATAATCGTCTCCATAACCCGAATAGTCAAGGAATTGATCTGTGATGGTATTGTTGAGTAATGCCACTATAAACGTTGCGCTAAGACCAAGTAAAAAGACATATGGAACAATAGATTTATCTAAAATATTCTTTTCAACGGGCATATATTCATCTGTATAAGCACCATCTTTCATAAAATTGAAAAGTTTTATTGGAAGATATACCATCAAAAAGCTAACAATACAGTTTATCACGAGATAGATAAAATCAAATGCAACAGTATCACCAAAAACCGCTCTTGAAATAACACTAACAAACGAAAAAGCCCCGCCTCCTATATATATCAATCCAAGGCATGCCAGTGATGATGAGGCTATAGTGTTCATTAATGATGTATATTTAGCTCCACTTTGTTTGTTCATTTTGATTTTGAAATTAATGTCCATAATTACTCTCCAATTTCATATGACACGATATTATCTTTAACAAAAACAATATCGTGATCTTTAATATAAAATCTTGGAACGCGCTCGCCTATGGCACAGATCATTTCATATCCGATAGTGCCGTTGTTTCTTGCCAATTCCTCGACGGAGATAAATTCATCCTTGTCAGCACCGATAAGAGTGATATAATCGCCCTCACGCACTCCCTTAACGCTTGTAACGTCAAGCATAAGCTGATCCATACAAACTCTGCCGACGATATCGACCCTTTGACCGCGTATGAGCATTTGAGTGCCGTTTGTGGCATTCGAGCGCCAAAATCCGTCGGCATATCCTACGGGCGCGGTTGCGATTTTGGTTTTCTTTTCCGCCTTAAAGGTACAGCCGTAGCTTACCGTATCACCTGCTTCTATTTCTTTTATCATAGAAATAACCGATTTCAAGCTCATAACGGGAATAAGACCTTCACATCCGTGGACCTTGTTCGAGGGAGCAATGCCGTAGAGAATGACACCCACGCGCACCATATCGAGATGATATTCGGGATATTCAAGCGTGGTTGCACTGTTGGCGCAGTGCTTTATTTCAAACTCGATTCCGTGCGCCTTCAGATCTTCAACTGCGCCAAGGAATCTTTCGTATTGTAGTTTTGTGAATTCAGCGCCGTCTTTTCCGTCATCGGCAAGTGCAAAGTGAGTGAAAATCCCCTCGTTTTTAAGACCTGGCATGCTGCAAACGTCGACGATGCTTTGAATCATATCATCATTCTTGTGTATGCAGTCAAATCCTATTCTTCCCATTCCGGAGTCGAGCTTGATATGTATTTTGACCTTAACGCCCTCTGTCGACGCGCATTTTGAAAGCTCTTTCGCATATGAATATGAAAATACGCTTTGAGAAATGTTGTTTTCAGCCAAAATTGTCGCGCAGGAGGTAGGAGTGTAGCCGAGAATCAAGATAGGAGTGCTTATTCCGTTGTTTCTAAGCTGCATTGCCTCTTCGATATTCGAAACCGCAAAGAAATCGGCACCAAGCTTCTCATATAGCTTAGAAAGATAAACCGCACCGTGTCCGTAAGCATTCGCCTTAACTACACAGCAAAGCTTTGTCGTGGGACTTAATTTGCTTTTTATCAAGTTGAAATTCTTTTCAGCGGCATTCATATCAATCTCCGCCCAGAATCTTTTTCTCTTGGAAATATACTTATCCTTCAAAGCTCTCACTCCTTTCAATAGATTATCTATAATATTTTATCACACCCTACATAAAAAATCAATATTTACTAATAAAATATATGAATATTTTTTGTTTTTGGTTAATATAGGTTCAAATTTTGATTTGTCTCGCACCTTGTTCGCACAAACTTGGCGCTATAAAAAAGTTTTTATCCAACTTTTTTCAAAAAAGTTGGCGCGGTGTGGAGCGCGTAGCTCCACATACGGCCCTTTCTTTTGTTAGCTTTTCTTTGGGCCTCTTTTTCCAAAGAAAAGCGGCTAAACGGCTTTGCTATCAATATTTGTTAGACGCTTTTTCTTTTGAAACCATAGGCACAAAAGAAAAAGCTTTGCAAAAAGAAAATGCCGTGATGCGCTCACGACGGAAACCCCCAAAGCTCATTTTATTCGCTTCGGGGAACCCCTATGCCGCGCGGGCGAGCGCTTTTGAAAAAGCGGGGCAAAACTTTTTTTATCGCGTCCCGGTCCCTGCGAAGAAAATGCCGCCCCAATTAAAGTAAAAACCAACCCCACTCAATTCTCTTGAGTGGGGTTTCGTTTATTCGTTTATTTCCACGGGAACGGCTAAACCCTTAGAGCTTGTGTAAACAATACCGCTTTCATCAAGCGCCAAATTAAAGCCTGTCAATTCTTCAGTAAGGTCCTCAACCTCCTCGGATTTAATTGACGTACCGTCCACAGGATCTTCAGTAACGAATTCACATTCGGAACTTGCTTTAACTACCCAAATATCGTCTGAAATTTTCACTGCCTTTTTGGTCATCAAAGCACCGTTGATCAAAATTTCAACCTGATGCGCCTCTGCCTCAGCGTTCGATTTATTGGCATCATCGATGAAAGACGAGTAGCCCACTATAAGAACCGTGGACAAAATCGCTATGATTGCAATTACAACCAACATCTCGATAAGCGTAAATCCTTTTTTAGAATTTTTCATATTGTCACTCCTTTTTGAATGTTTTCGTATCAATTATACTATCACTTTCGTCAAATGTCAACAAAAAATTTACCAAGGCAAGAGAGCCTTGGTAATCCAAGGCTCTCGATCATTATTCTTTATTCTCTTTCCCCGCGTTTTTTGAGTCGATATATCCTTCAGTCAAGATATATGCCGCAAGAACGCCCAGTGCACCAATGGTTGCCGCAAGCTTTTCTGCGGTCATTTCATCAACACCGAACAAAACACAAAGCGCACAAGCAAACGAGCACAGTGCCGCCCAAAATTTTCGGCTTGAAAGCTTTTTTGCCCAATCAATCCTCTTCATAGCTTTGCACCCCACTCTCTTTCAAGCACAAGAATGCGCTTTTCGTGCTCTGCAAGCTCGGTGTAAAAATGATTATTCTTATCAGATTGATGCTCCATTGTTTCTTTTAACTGTACTACTGCAATCTCAAGCTTTGAAAGTGTTGAATTGATTTTTACAACAACGTTCATAACCGCAATAAAGGCGGAAATGATACCAAAAACTCCGACCGCTATCTCCCAAGTCATATTACTCCTTTCTCGGCGCTTTTTTGTTATTCCATAACGATTGTATCACTGTTTTTTATCGCAGGGCGACAACTTTGCGTCAAAATAAAGTTTTTTTAATAAATTTGTTGACATTTTTTGCTCATTGTGTTATACTAAATCTCGATATGAAACGCCCTGACGGGAAGGAGTAATTCGTCCTTTTGCGCATAGAGAGTGGACGGTCGGTGTAAGTCCATGGCAAAATATGAATGAAGTAGTCCCCGAGCGGTTCTTGTGAAACGGCTTTTGTTAAAGAAAGTAGCAAGAAACGGCAATCTCCGTTAAAGATTTTGAGTGCGCATTCTATTTGGAATGCGAAATCAGGTGGTACCGCGTTCCCACGTCCTGATATCAGGATGGGGGATTTTTTATTTCCCGATTAAAATTTATTTACATACTTTAAGAAAGCGAGGTTCAAAAATGAACAGCTACAACGAGCTTCCAAAGACATATTCACCTCAAGAATTCGAGGACAGAATATATCAGGAATGGTGTGAAAAGGGTTACTTCACGCCCGACAAAAATAACAATAATCCAAGTTTTTCAATCGTAATTCCCCCGCCCAACGTTACAGGTCAGCTCCATATGGGACACGCCCTTGACGAAACTCTTCAGGACATTCTTGTTCGTTATAAGAGAATGCAGGGCTTTAACACTCTTTGGGTTCCCGGAACCGACCACGCAGGTATTGCAACTCAGATCAAGGTTGAGGAGCGTCTTCGCGTTGATGAAGGCCTTTCAAGATATGACCTTGGCCGTGAAAAATTCCTTGAGCGCGTTTGGGGTTGGAAGGACACTTACGAGACAAGAATCACAAGCCAGCTCAAAAAGCTCGGCGCTTCCTGTGACTGGTCACGTCAAAGATTCACTATGGACGAGGGATGCTCTCACGCGGTTCGTGAGGTGTTCGTAAACCTTTATAACAAGGGGCTCATCTACCGTGGATATAGAATCATCAACTGGTGCCCAAGATGTCTCACCGCCCTTTCCGACGCTGAGGTTGAATACAAGGATATGCCCGGTCATTTCTGGCATATCAAATATCCCATCAAGGGTGAAAACGGATACGTTGAGGTTGCTACAACACGTCCTGAAACAATGTTCGGTGATACTGCGGTTGCAGTTAACCCCGAAGATGAAAACACAAAGCATCTCATCGGCAAAACTCTCATTTTGCCCATCGTAAATAGAGAAATTCCCGTTATCGCTGACGATTACGTTGAAATCGGATTCGGTACAGGTTGCGTTAAAATTACTCCCGCGCACGACCCCAACGACTTCCTTGTTGGTCAGCGCCACGACCTTGAACAGATTAAGGTTATGAACGACGATGCTACAATGAACGCTTATGCAGGAAAATACGAGGGTATGGACCGTTACGCGTGCAGAAAGGCACTCGTTGCCGACCTTGAGGAGCAGGGCTTCCTTGTAAAGACAGTTGCACACGATCACAACGTTGGTGTTTGCTATCGCTGTGGAACAACAGTTGAGCCCCTCACAAGTGATCAGTGGTTCGTTAAGATGAAGCCCCTTGCAAAGCCCGCTATTGAGGCAGTTGAAAGCGGCGACATTAACTTTATTCCCGAAAGATTTTCAAAGAATTACTTTAACTGGATGAACAACATCCTCGACTGGTGTATCTCCCGTCAGCTCTGGTGGGGACACAGAATCCCTGCCTTCTATTGTGATGATTGCGGCGAGATGACGGTTTCTAAAGAGGACATCACAACTTGTCCTAAGTGTGGCGGTGCGGTTCGTCAGGATGAGGACGTTCTTGACACTTGGTTCTCTTCAGCTCTTTGGCCCTTCTCTACTCTCGGTTGGCCCGAAAGCACCGAAGACCTTGCCAAATACTATCCCACAAGCGTACTCGTAACAGGTTACGATATTATCACGTTCTGGGTTTCTCGTATGATTTTCTCAGGTCTTGAGCATATGCCCAAAAAGCCCTTCTCCACCGTATTCATTCACGGTCTTGTAAGAGATGCTTTGGGCAGAAAAATGTCCAAGTCCTTGGGTAACGGAATAGACCCTCTGGAAATAATTGAAAAGTT
>JAZLBH010000027.1:0-10952 GCA_045613605.1 Eubacteriales bacterium | reverse complement strand
GCAGTCGCGCACTCTCCTTCAGTCAACTTCGTTGACAGCTTCCTCTCGGAGGACGCCTTTTTTCTCCATTTGTACAAACCGTAGGGGCGGATTCTATATCCGCCCAATAATCATATACGGGAGCATATGGAATGCTCCCCTACCATCATATATATAAAACCCATACCTCAATTCATCGCACAATGTTTGCACTATCTCCGTAGGGGCGCACCGCGTGCATCCGCCTCAAAACAAAAAAACAACCCCACCGCACTAAATGATGCGGTGGGGTAATTTATTTAATTATTCTTCTTTTTGGGATGCTTGGGGCTGGGGTTTATAATAATATTTCTTATAGAAATAAACTCCTGCTCCAATGCCGCCTACTACCATAACTATGCCCAAGGTTGTAACAAACCAATTCTTGGTCACAGGAATGATCTCAACGTTCACGTATCCGCAACGCTGACATACACACTGTCTCTTGCCTCTTGTCAAGGCGGTAGCCTTTCTTAATACGGTCCACTCGCCATAGGAGTGTCCAAGCGCACTGTCAACGTCAATTTGTGTGTGCATAGCAGAACAGTTGTCGCACTTAGCGGTTTCTGTTCCGTCCTCGGTACATGTAGCATCGTTGTTTGAAACGAAATTCGTGAATGAATGTCCGGGCGCCACTCTAACCTCACCGCAAATGTTACAGGTTGTATCAAGACAGTCGTCATACAAATGTCTGCATCTGGGATTGAGAGCATCGTAAATATCAAGAGCATCAATGCTGTCAACGAAGATCGCATTGTCCATCGTCAACGTATATCCAAAGAACTGAGCATTGTGAGCCTTAAGAACGTAGTCTATCATTTCCTCATACTCACCAAGATCCAAATCACCCAAGCCCAAGGCTAAGCCATCCAACGAGAACTGCGCGCCTGTGATTACCACTGTAGCATTGGGTGCTACGGTATAGATGTCCTTAAGCACCGCTCCGATTCTGTCGCCAAGGTCGGCATATGCATAAAGCACAGTTTCAGCAACAAGAAGTAAAAACTGACATACCTTCTCTTGATCAACCTTCGGGCGAATACCCATAGTACCAAACTGTTCCTTTATAACGGATTGTAGCGTATCTTTTATAATAGGAACCAATTCGTCTGCAATTCCGCTTTCAATAAGGTCGACCTTAAGCTGTGCAAGAACCTCATTGAGCGCCGCCTGTCCTTCGGCATCGAGATGCTTGTCCCAATCAAGCTTGTACTCCTTGCCCAAAAAGGTCAATGCTATACCTTCAATCTGACCCATAAGGAATTCCATGAATTCCCCGTTATCGAATCTAACCGTGATAAGCTCTGCATCAGCAATCTTATCAAGGTAATTTCCGTTAATTGCAAAATTGTAATATTCCTCAACGAAAAGCATTTTTGCAAGCTCCTCGCCGTAAACCGCGTTACCAATTGATACGTAAGTTGAGTTTTCAGTGATCACGTACTCAGTCTCAAAGGCACCGTTATATACCTTCATCAAATAAGCGTAGATCTCTTCAAAAACCTTGTCCTGATCCTTGGTTTCGGAGTAAGTTGCATCAATAAGATCAACTATATTATCACAATGTCCCTTGATTTTTTCAAGAGGATGTGTATCGTCAATAAAATCAAATGCATATGAGAAAATTTGATGAGCCACAGTCTCCAAGGGTCTGGTTTGCTCATATACCTCTTCAAGCTTTACGATAAGCTCATTATAGAACTCAACTGCGCTTTCGAACTCGCGCTCAGCAACGTCCGCAATCTCCAAAAGCACGCTTGTATAAGGCTCAAGCATTTCCTCAAGGTCTCTCAAGGGACCGTAGAAATACATATTGTTGAAAAGCTCAGCGCATTCAACCACCGTAGTACCGATAATGTCGATAGAGGGGTAACCAAGCTCCTCGTCGATCATTACCAAGGTTGTATAAATCTCGTGAATGATCCTATCCGCCTCCAGAATAGCTTCCTTAAAGGACTTGTATTCCTCAAGGCAAGGCAGCAATACCGTGAAATATGCCTCTGTCACCTTATCCATCGCGTCTCCGGCAATGATTTCAAACTCAGCCATCACGTCGAAAATAAGGGGGTAAACTACCGTGTCTCTAAATTCGGGGAATCTATAATAGATGAATTTAATGTTTGTGAACAAATAATCCAACGCAAGATATCTGCATTCCTCCGCTAAATCGTAAAGCGCAGGAACAACCTCATCGTTGAAAATAACCTTAGCAGTTTCAATCGCTGCAGTTGCGTCGATTTCTGCCTGGGCAAAGAGGTTGGCTAAATTCTCAGAATGCATCTCATAATCAGCCTCAAGCTTTTCAACTAACGCCATAAAGCCGTCCAAATTATCTGCCTTATCGTTTGCAAGCGTATCCCTAACCTCTTCAAGAGTGGAAATGATTGCGCGAAGCTCAATAACAACGTCCTCATAAAGCTCGTCAGTTAAAGGAAGAACGTCTTTTTCTACCTCGTCAAGAGCAATATTTACCACATTAAGCACCTTGTCGATCTTTTCGATCGCATCGTCAATATAACCCTCTTTTTTCACCGCCATATAAGCGATTTTGTATGCTAATTCCTTGTTTTCTATAGCAAGAAGAATAGCATCCTTCATATTTTCAGCGGTTTCATCCGACATAGTATACTCGTTGTCGTATGCTTCGCTGAGAGATCTTGTAATAGTTCTGTGTCCTGCCTCGGAGGTGTGAGCTGCAAGTCCGTTACCGAATACGGATCTTCCGTAAAGTGAAAGGAGTGCCTTGATCATACCAACGCTCATAAGCTCGTCCTCGCACGCCTTAGTGTACGCGGGAATGCTTGCCAATGAGAGGGCTTCCTCTTCGGATTTGCCCAATTTCTTAAGCTCTTCCGCCAATTTTTGATTTACGTTTTCTAATGCCTTGCTATCAAGTCTTTCATCAATGCTTTGAGTATAAGGCTCGATCAAATCAAACATATCAAAATCGGTTGAATTTGTGATATCGATTTCATTAAGGTCTATTTCAGCCTCGGATTTAATTGAGCCGAAAATTGCTTCAACAACGCCAAGATACAGGGCGATCCACTTAGATTTCGCTGGGTTATAGTAAATGTAGCTTGCTAAATCCGCTTCTCCCTTTGCTTGAGCGGTTTCATAAGCTTTCACGTCATTATGATTAAAAGACTCACCTTTATCGCCGAAAAGCACGGTGAACAACGCGCGGCGCACGTCGGGAACGAAGCACTCGTGACAAAATGCTCTTCTCGCAGGATACTCATTGGGATTATCGATCTCAGTATAGATCTGCTCGAATGCCTGACCGTAAGTTTCAACCTGAATGGTCTCACCGTTTTCGTCAACGGGCAAATCCGCATAATAGAACGTCATGTCGGGATATTCGCCGTCATTCTGCTTAAGTGTAATAAATGAAGCAACGTAAGCATTGATAGGTGTGTAAATCACAGAGATCAATTCACCGATATTAACCTTTTTTTCAGCTCCGTCATCAACAAAGTCAATTGTGAAATCATACGCGTTGTTGATAAGTGGTACGAACATAAAGGTAACGTCGGGGTTAACTTTATTGATATACTCAACGGTGTTTTTAACCGTGATTACGTAGCTTGCAACTGTATAGCTTGCTAAATCAGCGCATTTCTTTATCAATTCAACGGGAAGATTTTCTGCTGTGCAATAGTCAACCACGTAATTGTAAATTTCCTTTACAAGCTCGGTTGTATCTTCGTCCGCCTCAAGCAAAATAAGAGCGTTATCAAAGGTATAGTGAGCATAAGCCACCTCGATTTCCTCAGGCTCTGCAAAGTTATTGTAGGACTTAAAGCCCACCATTGCAGATATTTGGCTGAGAAGGAATACACCAAAGTTGCAGTTTCCAAGCGCATATGAAATAACGTGCGCATTTTCAATAGCAGTACGGAACTGCTCCGCAACCTGGTCGTTGCTTGCGCTGTGGTCTATTCCATAAATGTCTCCCCATCTGTTTCTGCTGTCAAGCAACTGATTGTAAGTCCAAATATCAGGCTCTGTTTCATTTTCAGTGCCGCGATTGATAATATAGTAAACGTCCTCGGCACGTGCTGCGCTTGTAGCGAGCTGTGTAAGATGAACGTTTCTTTCACCAAAATATTCAGTTTGTCCTTCAGCAATAGTACCGGTATATCCCGCAAGGAAAGCAGCGAACTGAGCAGGATATGACGCGGGAGCAACCTCAAGATAACCACTGGTTTTATAGCCGGGCATACCCATACCGTTGGTCATGGAGTCGCCCAATGAAACGTAGTTGATCGTTCCACCCGTTCCCTGCACTGATTGATCACTGCTCTGCAGATTCTCCGCCACAACACCAAGTGCTGGTGAAAACGTTGCTAAAAGCATTGAGAAAACCAATATTAAGACAAAAACTCTCTTCATGTTTGAAAATTCCTTTCTAATACACTTTTTGTGTCACAATATCAATTTCAAAGCAATCTTGAACCATCTAAATCTAGATTTTTAAGCAATAAAAGCAGTCCAATTCAAGCCCTTTGAATAAACATAGCATCAATTATACCACAACAACGCAAATTTGTCAAGAAAAAGCATTCAATGTATTAATTAAAATGTATAGGGAAATATTGCTAAACACATTTTTTGACGCTGAACGTCAAAATTCAAGCCGCTATACCAAACGGCATAGCGGCTTAAAAATATATTTGTTGCAATCAATTACTTAATTATGTTTTTCTTCTTGCCGTGCCAAATAAGCAACGTTGAGATAGTAGCAGAGAAAATAATTGCAGAAAGGATAACAAGGAGTATTACGGAGAGAGGATACTTAGATACTCTAAATGGCATAATCTCCTCTTCAACCAATCCACAAACACTACACTGATGCTTATGCAATCCCTTAGAGAAGAGTGTTGGCATCTTCAAAACTTCCCATTCGCTCCACTTGTGTCCATTGGGCTTGCCCTGAATCTCAGAGCATCTCTTACATGTCTTAG
The DNA here is from genome assembly GCA_045613605.1 of Eubacteriales bacterium. Taxonomy (GTDB): domain Bacteria; phylum Bacillota; class Clostridia; order Oscillospirales; family CAG-272; genus RGIG4608. The sequence continues at coordinate 5,967 of JAZLBH010000027.1, read as the reverse complement.
GTTCAGTACATGTTGCCTTTGCCCAGTCGTGGCCCAAAGCCTTTCCGCTTGTTGCATTACAATCCTTTCTTGTACATGTCTTAGGCTCTGTACAAGTAGCATCTGCAAATGCGTGACCAAGCGCTGTGCCCTTCTTCACTCTTGTAGCCTTACCGCCACAAACCTTACAAATGCCGGATTCTGTGCCGTCCTCGGTACAAGTAGCATTGTTATCGGATACGTACTTATCAGCAATGTGTCCGGGAGCCACTCTCTTTGCAAGACAACGGTTACATTCTTCGTCCGCACAGTCGTCGTAAACGTGCTCACAGTATACGTTAAGTGCATCATAAATTGCCTGAGCGTCATTTTCGTGAACAAATACAAGGTCCGCATCAATAAGTGCTCTGATTCCGAGCTGAGCATTGAATGCTTCAACAAAAGCGGTAACTATTGTAACGCATTCATCGTATTCGATCAAATCAATGCCGTAATCATCAAAATCAATACTAAAGCCCTCAAGAGGATTTGTTACGCCAACGATCGCAACGGTTGCGTTGGGAGCGATCTCCTCAAGGTTGATAAGGAATGTATTAAGATTGTTTGAGAATTTTGCATATGCGTAAAGCGCATTCTCAAGTGTATAACCAACAAGATCAATAAGAGGAATCTCAAGAGGATCAACGTTGATTTCAAAGCCCGGAAGACCTGCAAATCCGTTTTCATCCAACACGTCCTGCATAATGGGCTGAAGATCGAAATAATAGTACTCGGGAATACCTCTTGCAATGAGCTCAGCCTTTACTGTCTCAATAGCCTCATACATCAATTCAAGTGTTTCTTCGTCGTTTACGTACTTGCTCCAATCAAGCTCTTCTGCCTTAGCATCAAGATTGATTCCAAACTCATCCATAGTTTCAACTACGAAGCCGCCAAGCAATTCGTGCTCACGCAAAGCCATGAGCTTTTCGTTGTTTTGTACAAGTTCTGCAACAACAGCATCAGCCTGCTTCTTTGCAAATGAATAGAATTCTGCATCATCAAGCTTAATTGTGATAAGGTCCGCAGTTGCAAGGGTTTCAGCATAGTCACCGTCCAATTCAAACTGGAAGTATTTGCTTGAAAGATTAAGCATAGCCGCAAGCTCCTCACCGTAGGGAGAGTTGCCAAGCGCTACGTACACGGATTCATCCTTAAGCTCGTAGTGACCGTAGATTCTATATTCAACGTAATCGTTGATTTCAGTAACAAGCTCAACTATGTAATTAGTGATTTCTGTTGCGGCGATAGACAAGCTGTCATACTGACCGCCACACTCATCAATGATCTCAAGAATATCGTTGTTTACCATGTTAGCGAAATCGGTCGCCATTTCGATTCCCTGGTCAAGAACACCGTACTTTTCAGCAAGGTACAATGCATATTCGCAAAGTCTTTCCACAATCTTAGCCGCTCTTTCCAAGCTGCCGAATTCTCTAACGATGATATTCATTGAATATGTATACAAGGTTGACGCCATAGCTACAACCTCATCAGTAAACTCAATCGCGTCCTCAACTGTTGCATTGAGCTCAATAACAAAGTCGATTACACTGTTATAAAGAGCATATACGGACTCAACTGCCTCTCCAACAGTTTCTGCGTTATCAAAAGCAACTGTAAAAAGAATGCTGGGGAGAGAAAGTATCTCGTCAGTAATTCTGCCTGCGGTGTAAAGGTCAAGCTTTACAACGATTTCAACCAAATGACCGTAAGCCTCTTCACCGATACCCAACGTCTCAAGAGCTGACTCGTATGCGGAGGGATATTTTACAGAAACGTAAGCAACTACGTCATTAACAAATTCCTTAACCGTCTTTTCAGCCTCAGCAAGTCCCTCTTCGCCAATAGTATCCAATGCTTCTTCAACGTTGCTTGGGAAGGCGATGTCATTATCCTTCAAATTATTCACATGAACGCTAACGTCTCCAACAAGACCGAGAACTGTGAAAACAAAGTCGTGAAGCGTGCTTTCATGAGAATTTTCAAGAACGCCGCAAAGCTCGTCAATGCTATTTCTCAAATCAGCGGCCTCTTCAACACCCTCAAGCTGCTTCTTAGCGCCTTGCAATGAGTCAACGGTTCCTTTAATATATCCATCTTCATGGAGATCTGAATAAACCGTTGCAAAGCACTCATTAGCATCGTTCTCGATTTTTTGAGCGATATCAGCCAAAATGTCTTTGAACTTTTCATACTCCTCTGAAAGATTGAGATTTTCAAGAGCATCGTAATCAATGCCGTGCTCTTCACTGTAAATAGATGTTATTTCGGTAGCGGCAAGAACAGCGGGAGCGCAAGCACTAACGACCATAACGAGAGCCATTACCAAAACGAGAATTTTTTTGAAATTCATAAAAATCCTTTCCGACGCAAAAGCTTGCATCATGTAATAATTTTCATTTCTTAATGTCAATTTATACGAAATATTTTAACAAAAGGTATATTTCGACAAATATACATATAAATACATAATAAGTATAGCACAACAGTAATATTTTGTCAATAGCAAATACAAAAAATCCACCGCACGAAAAACAGTGCGGTGGATAAAATATTTATTGTTTTTATAATGTTTAGCGGTCCTTATTATCCAAACATATGCTTCTGCCAAGCATCGTAATCGAAATACTTGTAGAAGGATTCAAGCTTTCTATAGTCATTCTTACCCATAGGTGTAAGAGGAACCTCGTCAACGCACACGATAGCAACGGGCTTACCGCGTTGTTCAAGCTGTTCTTGACATTTATTGTAGATCTCCTTAGCAATTTCATCTCTGCGAGAAGCAGGAATGCCTGCGTTAAGCTCAATAACTGCCATAGGATACTGACCCTGCATTCTTTCACGGTCATCAACACCGATTACAGAGCAGCTGTGAACGTCGGGATGCTCGGAAATAAAACTCTCGATAGTGATCGGGAATACCTTATGTCCGTCAAATCTCGTGATCATTCTCTTAACACGGCCCTTGATATAAACAAAGCCGTCCTCGTCAATAGAGCCAATATCACCGGAGTGAATCCAATACTGACCGTCAGAGTGCAATCTCTTAACGTGATCGGTTTCTTCTTGGTTGTTCAAGTAACCCTTCATCATAGAGGGACCTGTCATACAAACCTCACCCTCTTCGCCGTAGCTGAGCTCCTCGCCCGTTTCAGGATCGAAAATACCAACAACGGTGGTAAGACAAGGAATACCTACACTCTTCTTCTTGTATCTGTCGTTAACGCAGAAGGTCGCAGCAGCAGAAACCTCACTCATACCGTATCCCTGGCACAAGGGATATCTCATGTTGTGCTCCTTCATAAACGCCTCAAGCTTAGCCTCAAGACCCTCGTTCATCGAGTCACCGCCCGAGCCGAGTGTGTAAAGCTTTGAAAGGTCCATTCCCTTAACTTCTTTACTGTCAATAAGAATTTCATAGAAGGCAGGTGTTGCGATCATATGATTGGGCTTGTACTTCTTAATGTATTCACCCATCTTAAGGGGATAGAATCTGGGAATAAGCGCAAGCTCCGTATCAATAGTCAATGGCATATGGATACCACAGCAAAGACCGTAGGATGAGAAGATGGGCATAATGCCAAGGAATCTGTCTCCTCCCTCGTGTATAATTCCCGCGTGGATAAAGTTAAATGCAGTTGCATTGATAGAATCGTTAGTAAGCATAACGCCCTTGGGGAAGCCTGTCGTACCGCCGGTATATGTAATAGCCGCCGTAGCGTCTCCAACGTATTCAGCCTCATGAGCCAAGCCGTTCTTTGCACCCTTAACGAATTCATCCCAGCTCATAATACCGCCCTTACCGTAAGGAATACGGCTGCTTGTAGCTATTTTAAGCGCAAGCTTTTTGATGGGAGGCAATGAGGTAGCTGCCGTTTGAATGATTATATGCTCCTGCTTGATCTTGTTGTGAATCTTAGCAACCAAGGGATAAGACATATCAATAGCAATAAGCATTCTTGAGCCGGAGGACTTGATCATTCTTGTAATGCTGTTTGCATCAAGTCTTGGGTCAATTGCATTAAGTGTAGCGCCGATTTTGTTAAGCGCATAGAAAACCATAATTGATTCGGGAGTCGATGCAGAAAGCAAGGAAACAACGTCGCCCTGTTTAATGCCCAATGCAGCAAAAGCATCAGCAACCTCGTCAATTTTTGTAATAAGGGTCTTAACCTTTATTTTTGCTCCGTAATAGTAAATCGCCGTATGATTAGGTCTGTGCTTGTTAGTCTCTTTAAGATAAGAATAAACCTTCATTTTGGGGAATTCAGCAGTTCTTGACTCAGCAGGAAAATGCTTCATCCACGGTCTTTCTTGAATAATACTTCTCTTCTCCATATTATTTTTTCTCCTTTGAGTTTTCGCCATTATTAATATAACAGCACTTCGAATTTATATTCTAACATCTAAGATTATTCTAAAATTAGCTACAAAATTCGATATTAGACAATCAATTATACAATATTTACCCCGATTTGTCAAGATAAATTGACAAAAAAGTGCCCTTGGGGACCGGATCGCGCATATACAAAAGCATCAATTCTCACCATTACTTTCTTTATCAACACACAAAAACGCACTAAAAACAAATGTCTTAAGTGCGTTTTATCTAACAATTATTTATTTCTAAATTGCTTTTTGTCGTCCCTTGGCTTGTAATATTGATACAAATTGCAAGGAATCATTCCGTTATACAGCTTTCTGATTTTGTCTGCGCGACGGCCATAGCATTTTTCAAAGCTTTCCATCGAAGTCAAAACATAAATTTGCCATGGATAGAATTTGTCAAAATTCCTTCCAATATCGCGATAAAGCTGCTCTGCCTCGCGAGGCGTCATAAGACGTTCACCGTAAGGTGGATTACAAATTATCGTTCCGCGTCTGTCGGGCTTCTCAATTTTTCTCGCGTCTGCAGTAAAAATATTAAGATAATCCGTAACTCCGGCACGAAGTGCGTTTTCATAAGCAATATCAGTTGCTTCCTCATCTATATCGGATGCAAAAATTTCAAAATCTATATCCTTAGATACCTTGGAACGCGCCAATTCACGCTCCGTCTCCCACATTTTAGGGCTTATTTGCGGAAATTTTTGAGAGATAAATTCCCTGTTCATACCGGGTGCAATATTTGCCAAAATCATAGCGGACTCAATGGCAATAGTTCCCGAACCGCAGAACGGATCCCAAATAAGTACATCCTTGCGAGGTCTTGAGGTAAGTGCCAATGCCGCCGCAAGCGTTTCACGAAGCGGCGCAGCAACGGACGCGGGGCGGTATCCTCTTTTGTGAAGTGCAATTCCGCTTGTATCTATCATCAAAGATGCTCTGTCCTTTAGAATGAAGAACTCTATTTGATATTTTACCCCACTGTTCTCGGTAAACCACGAAACACCGTATTTTTCGGACAATCGCGCAACCACCGCGCGCTTAACAATGCTTTGACAATCGGGAATCGAATACAGCTTGCTTTTAATAGCATGTCCTTTGACAGGAAATTCATCGTATCTAGATATAAAATTCTCCCACGGGAGCGCTTTAGTGCCTTCAAATAAATCGTCAAAGGAATATGCATTAAACTCACCCAGCTTTATGAAAACTCTTTCCGCAAGACGAAGATTTATATTTGCGCGCGCAATATCCTGTAGCGTTCCTTCAAAGGTGACTCTACCATCAATTGTTTCTATTCTTTTGAATCCAAGGGCATCGATTTCCTCACCCAAAAATTTTTCCAACCCAAATAAACAGGTTGCAACGAGTTGTAATTTCATTTTGTATTCCTTTGCATTAAATAAATTGGGGTTTGTCGCGCACTATGTTCGCACGAATCGGACGCGATAAAAAGTTTTGCACCGCTTTTTCAAAAGCGGTCGCCCGCGCGGCGCGAGCGCATCACGGCATTTTCTTTTTGCAAAGCTTTTTCTTTTGTGCCTATGGTTTCAAAAGAAA
>JAZLBH010000026.1:0-8804 GCA_045613605.1 Eubacteriales bacterium | reverse complement strand
AGGCTTACCTTGTGAATACCATTGCCAGTGAAGAGCAAAACCCATCGCTGGCACAGGCGACCAAGATGCGTGAGTTTTCCAAAGCAGGTAAGTTGAGCGAAGATGTTATTCTCTCTATCATGATTGAGAGAAAGCCCAACCAAAAAGAAAAGTACAGTTTTAAGGCGGAATCAATCAATCCGTTTCTGCCGAAAGGTCTGTCCCCTGGACAAACCGAATCGTATATTGTAGATGCTCTTAAATATTATAAAGATTATAGAGAGCGTCAAAGGGAGCGTGATCGGTAAGATGGTATATTACCGTAGCCGGGATGCACCCTAGCACATTTTACGTAAATCCGTTTTTTCGATATACTTTCCTAAAGGGGGTATATCTATGAAAAAACTAATTAGCTTATTACTTGTTATTATCATTATCATTACCTGTTCGTTGTTATCAGGGTGTAATTGGGATAATATTTTTCAATTTCAAAGCACTACTAATGAAAAAACAATTATCATACCATCGAATCAAGAAACTGATTTCGTACCTGGGCATGTTCTTGTTCTTTTAGATAAAAATATTAGTGAGCCAAACAAAGTTCATAGCAAAGAGTTTTTTCTTGGAGTGAGCATCGAAGAAATAATTGATTTAACCCAAAGAGAGAATCCAATAGATCAAGAAGAATTCCAACAAATCTTGTTATTGATTTTAGTAGATAAAACCAAAAAAGCTGTGGTAGAAGCATGTGAAATATTAGAACAAATAGATGGAATAGAATCTGCCGATCCTGATTACTATGTTTATCCAGAGGAAGCATCAAATGATCCTTATTATTCTTTTTCAGATGGGACAAACGATCAATGGAGTCTTGAAAAAATAGAGGTTGATAAGATTTGGGATTATTCCACGGGAAATAACTCTATTCGAGTTGGAATAGTAGATACCGGAATTGCTTCGCACGTGGATTTAGACGGTAACTACAACGGTGAAAATGCATTTGATTTTTATGATACTACTACAAATAACCCTAGTTTGGGAAAAAACGATACCCATTCTCATGGTACACATATTGCGGGAATTATTGGTGCTGTAGGAAATAACGCAATTGGAATTACAGGAATTAATTGGGATATATCATTAGTTCAATTGAGATCTTTGTATGCTACGAATTCTACAGTAGCTATAATAAATGCTGTAAATTACGCAAGTGACCTTTGGGAAACAAGTAAAAGGATTCATATATTAAGTTTTAGCATAGGTATGGGTGGGCATTCTTCACAACTGGAAAATGTAATTCGTTCATATTGCAATAAAGGCGGTTTGTTTATTTGTTCAACCGGAAACGATCCTCAAAATAATGACTTAGAAGGTCAACATCATTACCCATCTTTTTATGGCTCTAGCTTGTACAGCAATCCCATAGCTAATATGATTACTGTTGGACGAACTGATATTGATGATAATAGGCCAACGGGAGCTAATTGGGGGATGAATACAATTGACATCTATGCTCCCGGAGAGAGTATAATAAGCACCGTTCCCAGCAATGATTGTGATGCGGGAAATTATGAAATAGATACTAAGTGGGGAGAATATAGAGCTTGCGAATGTAGATATATGTACTACCAAGGAGAAGAACAATGGGTGCCAATTTCAACGCATTATTCTAACGGGTATCATTATATGTCCGGAAGCTCAATGTCCACCCCTCACGTTTCGGGAGTTGCTGCATTGTTATTGTCTATGAATCCCGATTTGACCGCTATACAAATTAAAAACTGTATTTTGAACGGTGCAGATATAATAAATATCACAACGGGTGACGGAAATACTCAATCGGTAAAACGCCTAAATGCTTGGGGAGCGTTTGAACATATGTTAAAAAATTATATTCCCTCATATACCTTGGGAACAACCAATACGCAAGGTACACTATTTACCGACAGAACAAGCACGTATTATCTTGAAAAGCATCCTCTTGCCAAGATAGTTCTGCCATACAGTGAAGAGTTTACGTTTACAATATCGGGAGTAGGATCTTCTGTGGACGTTGTTCTCTATGATTCTGAAATGAATGAAATAGCAATTGAAAAATCGTGGACAAACAGTCTTTGGACCGTATCGTTTACAAAAGAATTAACAAGCGGAGTTTATTATATTTCTCCCTCTTATAACGCAACTACCGGTGGCTCACAACTGAATTTAACAGTTTTACATACTCATAGCTATGATTTTTGGAAAAATTATTCTGCTACTAAGCATATTGAATGCTGTGCTTGCGGACTGACGGGTACTTACACCTCGTTTCACGTTGTTAAATCATCCAGTGTTTCACTTGGAATTGGGTATTGTATGCACTGCGGAGCCAAGGTAATGCTCGGCGACGATTTAATTCAAAACCCGGGTATGTTAAGCATTTCAAAGGTAAGTATCAATGGATCATACATTTTACCGAACGGAATTATAGTTTTAGTTGACGAAGACATCGAGGCATACGAAAACGGCACGCTCGTTTGGTATGACAAGGACAAGGTGCCGGTTACACAATAAAACCAATAAATAAAATTTATCCGCCCCATATTGTACGGGGCGGATAGCATTTTATTGCAAAAAATCCTTGATTTTATTCGATTTTTTGCAAAAATCCCCTTGAAAAATGTAAAAAAGAGTAGTATAATAGTAAAGATAAAAATAAATATATGCTGAATTTCAGCGGAATGGGGTTATATATGAGTACATTACACGTTATGGATCATCCACTTATTGCACACAAGCTTACAATTATGAGAGACAAGGACACAGGTTCTAAGGACTTCCGTCAGCTTCTCAATGAAATCGCAATGCTTATGGGCTATGAGCTTACACGCGATCTTCCTCTTGAAGATACGGTCGTTGAAACTCCTATTTGCAAATCAACTCAAAAATTGATTTCGGGCAAGAAGCTTGCCATCGTTCCCATCCTTCGTGCAGGTCTTGGTATGGTTGACGGTCTTCTTTCACTTATGCCCGTTGCAAAGGTTGGTCACATCGGTATGTACCGTGACCCCGAAACACACAAGCCCGTTGAATATTACAGCAAAATGCCCGCGGACATCGACGAGAGAATCGTTATCCTCGTTGACCCTATGCTCGCAACAGGCGGCTCTGCTTCAGATGCTCTTACAATGCTTAAGGAAAAATATCATTGCAAGCACATCAGATTTATGTGCCTTGTTGCTTGTCCCGAGGGTGTTGCAAAGGTTCAGGCAGATCATCCCGACGTTGATATTTACACAGCTGCTATGGATGAAAAGCTCAACGAGCACGATTATATCGTTCCCGGTCTTGGTGACGCAGGCGACAGAATTTTCGGTACTATTTAATTAGTAATGCGCAAGGAGAGGGGATATCCTCTCCTTGTTTTGATTTGGAGTAAAAATGAAAGAATTTCAAATAAAAAAGAACGATGCAGGGCAACGTCTTGATAAGTTTTTGACTAAGGCGGTCAAAGGGCTTCCCACATCGCTTATGTACAAATATATCAGAACAAAGAAAATAAAGGTCAATCGTGCAAGAACGGAGCAAAAGTACGTTTTGCAGGAGGGAGATATCGTGCAGCTGTTTATCAAGGATGAATTCTTCGATTCACCCGAAAAGGATAATTCTGCACTTGCTTCAATTACCCCCAAATTGACTATTGTTTACGAGGACGAAAATATCATTCTTTGTAATAAGCGCCCCGGAGTGCTTGTTCATGAGGACGACGAGGGCAAGGATAATACCTTGATTATGCATATCAAGGCTTATCTTTATCAAAAGGGTGAATACGACCCCGATAATGAGCAGAGCTTTGCTCCTGCTCTTTGCAATAGAATTGACAGAAATACGGGAGGCATCGTTATCGGCGCCAAGAATGCCGAAGCGCTTCGCGTGATGAATGAAAAAATAAAGAATGACGAGATTTCGAAGTTTTATTACTGCGTCGTTCACGGAAAAATGCCTAAAAGGGCAGATACCTTGACAGGATTTCTTCTTAAGGACAGTGACAAAAATCAAGTTAAGATTTTTGATAAGCAGGTCAAGGGATCTAAAAATATAATTACCAAATATAAGGTGGTTTCCGAAAAAAACAATATGAGCTTGCTTGAAATCGAGCTTGTTACGGGAAGAACCCACCAAATTCGCGCGCATATGAGTTATATCGGACATCCGCTTTTGGGTGACGGAAAATACGGAATCAATAAGGACGATAGATCTAAGGGATATAAGTATCAAGCGCTTTACGCTTACCGCTTAAGATTTGATTTCGATGACGATTCCGGTGCACTTGGCTATCTAAAGGGCAAAGAGGTGAGACTTGCACGCGATGACGTTTGGTTTTTGAAGGATTTTATTTGATTGGAGATAATTATGTTGAATTTTATTAAAAGGATTCCCGCAAGAATTTACATAGCCTTAAGTGGAATCTTGCTTGGATTTACACTCCTCTTTACTAATATTGGATTTTTGGCGTTCGTCGTAATGATTCCGCTTGCTATGATGATTTACAGAAGAGCTAATGCCGAAAGGTACAAGGTTGGTAAAGCATATCTTGACGGATTTATTTTCTATATGAGCTTTGGAGTCGTTATATTCCATTGGTTTGCATATTTCTATCCACTTGAATTTGCAGGGCTTTCCAGTGGGGAAGCAATTTTGGTTATTGCGCTTGCGTGGATAGGACTTTCGGCATTGCAAGCGGCATTTTCTGCGTTTGTTTTCGTTTTGATCTCAAGATTCACAAAAACTCAATTATATAAAAACCATCCCATATTGTTGGCTCCTTATGCGGCAATGCTTTGGGCTGTGAATGAGTGGACGCAAACGTTAACTTGGGCAGGTGTGCCTTGGGGACGAATTGCCATTTCACAAACTGCAATGCCCATAATGATGCAGCAAGCATCACTTTTCGGATCGTATTTTTTGACTTTTGTAATCGTTCTCATTAACTTTCTTGTGGCTTATGCGATTTTGTTTGCCGATAAGAGAAAAATGGCCGCAAGAGTAGCACTTATTGTGCTTGGCGCTCATATCTTGTGCGGAACGGTTTTGTATCTTATTCCCGCCAAGGACGAGGACAGAAGTATTAAGGTGGCATCGCTTCAAGGAAATTTTGAATCGCAGTTAACGTATGATATCTCCTTGGAAACAATTTTTGTCAGATATGAGGAGTTGACACAAAGGGCTGCACAGGACGGTGCAAAGCTTATTATTTGGCCTGAGGGAGCTTTAGCGGTTGATATTTATAGTAAAATATTTATAAAAGGAGAGGGATTTGTTAAAATATCTGACGCTGTTTCAAATCTCGCTACGTCGCTGGACGTTACGATAGTAATCGGTACCTATATTGATGAAACCAGAACCGAATATTATAATTCGGTTTCAGCGTTTTATCCCGACGGTACAAGTCATATTAAAGCATATACAAAGATGAAATTGGTTCCTTTTGGTGAATATATGCCCATGAGAGAGATTTTGTCCACACTTATTCCTCCGTTAGCAGAGATCAATATGCTTGACGGTGACGTTTCCTTTGGAAAAGAAGCTACTGTCTTTAATGCAACAAACGAAGACAATGCAATTAAGGTGGGAACACTCATTTGCTTTGACGGTATATATGAAAGGATTGCTTTGGAAAGCGCCAGAGCAGGGGCACAGATGCTAATAGTTCCGTCTGACGACTCTTGGTTCTATGATTCACGCGCGATGCATATGCATCATTCGCAAAATATTTTGCGCGCAGTGGAGCAGGGAAAATATAACGTTACGTGTGGAAATACCGGCGTTACGTCCGTGATAAATGATAAGGGCGCTATAATCAACTCAATGCCGATTTGTGAGCAAGGATATGTAATTGATACGGTATATGCCGTAAGCTCAAGAACCTTGTATTCTTATATAGGCAATTTGTTCGTTTATTTGTGCATAGTGGCTGCATTTGTACCGTTTATACATAATATTTGGTATAAAAAGAAGCAAAAATAAAAAGCAAGGGACACTCAGGTGTCCCTTTTGTTATGTGCAGAATTAAAGCTTGAATTTGAAAATGATCCAAGCAAGAATTAAGCAAATCACCCCCTGCAAGCCCTTGAAAGCAAAGTATTTTCTAAAGGAAATATCAAGGTCCTCACATAGTGAGATAACTTGAAAATGTATACAAAGCCCCGACCAACCGATCAAAAATGCGCACGCGAGCGCTCTTGAAAACGGCGAAGGTATGCTTTTGCACAAGCTTATTCCGTTGGTTATTTCGAGAAGACCGAAGGATATGCTTTTCGTTGTGCAGGAAATGGGGAATTTTATCATATAGGCGTTCAAAATTGATATGAGGACTGAGAAAAATATTACGCAGGCGCAAATCGTTATCATTGCATATGCGGAGCCGGAAATTGCCTTTATCACAGCCACCGAAAAATGCTTTTTGGTATTGTTAGATGCGGGCAAATAGGGTGAATTTATAGCGCTTGATTTGAGGAAAAATTTATTTATTATGCCAAGCATCAAGGTTGAAATAACTGCAATCAACCACAAAATCCAACCGATAGTTGAGCTATTGAATATGCCCATGCCGATAAAACCGGTTACAAAGGCTAAGCTTGGTATGCTTGAAATGGCAATGACCGTTTCAAAATCGTTTTTCGATATCTGACCGTTTTGATATAAAAGCATTGCGCTTTTACACGAAGCCGTATATCCTCCAAAAAGTCCGAGCAGATATGGCACGGTGGCAGTTGCACTGACACCGAGTAATGCGGAAAGGGGAGCACACAGCTTGCGGGCTAATTTTTCAACGGCGCCACTATCGGTTATTATTTGAGTGGCAACCATTATTGGAAAAAGAGAGGGGATGAGCGTGCTATAGCATATTTGAAGAGCTTTTTTTACTTCAGCGCTTGCAAGCGAAGAGCTTTTAAGCAAAATCGTTAAAAGAAGGGCTGAAGCAATTATATATAATCCGCTTAAAAAACCGAGCTTTGTGCTCGGCTTTGTTTTTTTCGTCATTTTGTTTTACCCACCTTCATAGATTGTATTAAATTATATTGACGTGGAGTATTAAAATATGAAAAAGAATGAAAGGCTTGGAGCACGAATCAAGCGCGCCCTTGAAATCGATGAAATTCTTGGTGATAATGACGTTTTGGAGATGCGGGGAACAAAAGAAATTACAGTTAGGGAATGCAGGCATATAATTTACTATGCTGAGGATGAAATAAAGCTTGCGCTTAAAGAATACGTGTTGATAATTCTTGGCAAGGATCTTTATTTTACGTCTTATTCAAACGGATTTGTTCGAGTTGACGGTAAAATCTTTGAGTTGAAGTTTGTAACGAGGGTGAAATAATGGCTAGAGGAAAAAAGGTAAGCTTATTTTATAGGATAATCGGCTATTACACAGCCTCACTCTCAAGGCAGCAGCTGGAGCAATTTTTGGACCTGTGCGCTCGATATGGCTTTTTGTATATTAACGTGAGGGTGGATGAAGAGCAAAAAAGAGCATTCGTTGATTTGCCCTCGTATCAGTATAAAAGGATAATGACTGCTTGCAGGGTGTGGCAAATCAGAATAAAAAATGAGGGCAGACACACATTGCCGGCTTTTTTATCTAAATATAGAAAAAGATGGGGCTTGATTGCAGGGATTTGTGTTTCCGTTGCGATATTTTGTCTTGCGCAGAGCGTTATTTGGAGGATTGACGTTAGTGGAAATGAACGCCTTAGCAAGGAAGAAATCATAGAAGCACTTGCAAAAAACGGTATGGAAATAGGGGATTTCATAAAGAGGATTGATGTAAATTCCATAGAACACAGGGTTATGATAAATGACGACGATATCGCTTGGATTTCGATAAATATCGTTGGGACGGTTGCGATAGTTGAGGTTATTGAAAAAATAGATACCGACATAAAGAAAAAGGAAACAAATCCCGCCAATCTTGTTTCATGCTTTGATGCGCAAATAGTTGCGATTGAGGTATACACGGGCTTTACTGTAATTAAAGAGGGGGATTTCGTGCGAGCAGGAGACCTATTGGCGAGTGGAATTTACGAAAGCGAGAAGGCTCCTCTTCGGTATACGCATGCTTCGGGCAAGGTTTACGGACGCGTAACACAAACGTTTTTGATAGAAATTCCGTTAATTCAAAACAAAAAAGTGCCAACGGGAGAAAAAATAACGAAAAAAACGTTGATTTTTTTCGGAAAACCGATAAAATTTTTCACAAACTATAGAAATTTGCCTATAAGTTATGATATAATAAACTATGTATATACGTTTGATCCCTTTTCGCTTGGAGAATTGCCCATTTCACTTTCGGTAGATGAGTATTATGAATATGAGATGGTTGAGATGGAAATAAGTGCAGAGGATGCGATGAATGAGGCATATGAACTGCTCTATCAAAAAATTGACGCGAGGCTCCCCGAGGCGCAAATTTTGAAAAAGACACTTCAAGGAGAAATCGTTGATGGAAAATACGTGCTGAAATGCACAGTTACCGCCATTTGCAATATTGCAAAGCAAGTGGAGTTTGAGGTTTTGAATTAGATAAATTGGGATTTAGCGGGGAGTTACAAAGTAAAAACCGCTCAAGCCAATACTGATGACATATGTTTCTAGGCAAACTGTTTACAGTTTGCTTGGCGCGCTGTACGATTTTTAGATGATTGTAAATTATACGCGCGGCGTGCTTCCGCTTTTGAAAAAGCGGAGCAAAACAATGGATTGGGTTTGTGGTGACCGTTCGTAAATTTTTGATAATTCGCAAACGAATTATCAGTTCACTTGTTAAAATCCTTTTACGAAAA
>JAZLBH010000025.1:0-2945 GCA_045613605.1 Eubacteriales bacterium | reverse complement strand
AGAGCTAATTTTATAGCAAGATAATAGCCCTTTTGAAAGCAAAACGGCTATTATTTAGCAAAATATATCTTGAAAACTCGTAGGGGCGCGCATTGCGCGTCCGCTGTTCAATAAAACTAACTATTTGATAAATCAAAATTTAAAGCTCCAATCTTGACAAAAAATCACCATTTTGATATAATTTATCTAATTGTTATATACTATATATAAAAACGTGTCAGGAGGAAATCCAATGGCAATCAATAACGAATACATTTTAACTCTTTTAGAAAAGGTAAAATCCAAAAATGCCGGTGAACCCGAATTTTACCAAGCGGTTTATGAGGTTCTTGAATCTCTTGAGCCGGTTATAGAAAAGCATCCCGAATACGTAAGCAGTGGAGTGCTTGAGATGATAGTTGAACCCGAAAGAACGATCAAATTTCGCGTTCCGTGGGTTGACGATAACGGTGCTGTGCAGGTAAACCGTGGATATAGAATACAATTCAATAGCGCGATCGGACCCTACAAGGGCGGAATTCGCTTCCACCCCTCTGTAAATGAGAGCATAATCAAATTTTTGGGCTTTGAGCAGACCTTCAAGAACTCCCTCACAGGCCTTCCAATAGGCGGCGGTAAGGGTGGCTCCGACTTTGATCCTAAGGGAAAGAGCGATCGTGAAATAATGCACTTTTGCCAAAGCTTTATGACCGAGCTTTCCAAATACATAGGTGCCGATACCGACGTTCCTGCGGGCGATATTGGTGTTGGAGCAAGAGAGATCGGCTATATGTTCGGTCAATATAAGCGCCTTCGCGACGAATACACAGGTGTTCTCACGGGCAAGGGCTTGACCTATGGCGGTTCACTTGCAAGAAAAGAGGCAACGGGCTTCGGACTTTGTTATTTTACCGATGAAATGCTCAAGGACAACGGAAAATCCTTTAAGGGTGCGCGCGTAGTTATCTCGGGATCGGGAAACGTGGCAATTTATGCCGCGCAAAAGGCAACCGAGCTTGGCGCAACCGTGGTTGCGATGAGTGATTCCTGCGGATACGTTTACGACGAGGACGGAATTGACTTAGCACTTATGAAGGAGATCAAGGAAATCAAGCGCCAAAGAATAAGCGAATACGCGGCAGAGCGCGAGAGCGCAATGTATCGCGTTGGATGTAAAAACATCTGGTCGGTTCAGTGCGATATTGCACTTCCCTGCGCCACTCAGAACGAGCTTGATATCGACGGAGCAAGGGCGCTCGTTAAAAACGGTTGCTTTGCGGTTGCCGAGGGTGCAAATATGCCCACAACACCGAGCGCAGTTGCTTATTTTCAGGCCAACGGCGTGCTTTTTGCACCTGCAAAGGCGGCAAACGCAGGTGGCGTAGCCACAAGCGCGCTCGAAATGAGCCAAAACTCAATGAGATACTCGTGGACCTTTGAAGAGGTGGACGAGAAATTACATCAAATAATGAAGAACATATATAAGAATTGCTCCTCTGCCGCAAACGAATACGGAGTTGGCAAAAACTTGGTTGCCGGAGCCAATATCGCAGGCTTTTTGAAGGTTGTGGAGGCAATGAAGGCGCAAGGCGTAGTGTAAATTTAGATAAAAATAAAAAAGGAAGAATAAAATGAACGAGGTTTTACTTTGTAAATACGGTGAGATTGTTCTTAAGGGAGCAAACCGCACGTATTTTGAAAATATGCTTTGTAAGGAATTGCGCAAAAGAGCGCAGAAATGTGGCAATTTCGAGATTTTGAGAGCGCAAAGCACGGTTTACATCGAGCCGCTTGACGAATTTTGCGATATGGACGCAATGCTTGCTGAGGCGCAAAAGGTTTTTGGCATAGTGGCTATAGCTCGCGCCTATGTGTGCGAAAAATCACTTGAAGCAATATCCGTTGCTGCACGCGAATTTATCGCACCGAAAATTAGAAAATATAAGACGTTTAAGGTTGAGGCAAAGAGAAGTGACAAGCGCTTCCCTCTTGACTCAATGGATCTCTCACGCGAAATTGGTGGAGTTTTGCTTGAAGCAAATCCTCGCGTTAAGGTTGACGTTAAGAATCCCGATATTACTGTTAAGGTTGAAATCCGCGAACGCGCGGCATATATCTACGCAGGACACCACAAGGGCGCGGGCGGTATGCCCGTCGGCACAAACGGAAAGGGACTTTTGCTTCTTTCGGGCGGCATCGACTCCCCTGTTGCAGGCTATATGATGGCTAAACGCGGAGTTAAGCTTGAAGCGGTTCACTTTGAATCCTTCCCCTACACAAGTGAAAGAGCCCTCCAAAAGGTGCTCGACCTTGCCAAAATCGTTTCCGACTATTCAGGAGAGATTTGTGTGCATATAATTTCCCTTACACATATCCAGGAAGAGCTTGTAAAGCATTGTAATGAGGAATATTTTACACTTTTGCTCAGAAGATATATGGTAGCACTTGCAAATAAGGTGGCAGAAAGATATAATTGCGGCGCACTTATTACAGGTGAGAGTGTGGGACAGGTTGCAAGCCAAACGATGCAGGCGATCGGTGTTACTGATGCAGTAGCCGAGATTCCCGTTTTCCGTCCCTGCATAGGTATGGATAAGGAGGAAATCGTTCAAATTTCAAGAAAAATCGGAGCCTTTGAGACCTCGATCCTTCCCTACGAGGACTGCTGTACAGTCTTTACCCCCAAGCATCCTAAAACCAAGCCCGAGCTTGAAAAGGTTCTCCTTGAAGAAAATAAGCTCCCCTTCAACGAGCTCGTTGAAGAAGCCCTTTCCACAATGAAAACCGAAAGAATTTCTATCGACGATTGATAAATTTGGGTTTAGCGAGTTGTTAGCACTCGCTTTGTGCTATTGTTTCGTCCACCTTTTCAAAGGTGGCGCCCGCGCGGCGTTAGCGCAAAAAACGGCATTTTCTTTTTGCAAAGCTTTTTCTTTTGGGCCTTTTACCTCAAAAGAAAAAGCGTC
>JAZLBH010000024.1:0-1560 GCA_045613605.1 Eubacteriales bacterium | reverse complement strand
ACTAAGTTGTCTTCCTAAGACCGCTTGGCCTCCGACTTCGCAATTTCGGGGAACGAGCAAAGCTTGTTCAAATATCCAAATTTCCAAAAGCCTCTTTATGCCACGCTGATCGAAAATCCGGACGGCACCCGCACGTATCTTTTAGTCAATCCCGACACCGATAAAAAGCAGGTGCAGCTGTTTGAAGACGGCGCGTGGAGATACGTCGAGCTGTTGCCGGAAAGCATTTCCACGGTGAGAGTGGAGTGATCAAAAAGGGGCGCGTCATCACCGAACCGCCTACCCCTCTGTCCGCCCGCTCCCGATAGCGCCAAGCGGCTCTCCATGACGTTTGAAATATAACACAAAGCCCTCCCGTTGCTTTTTGCAACAGGAGGGCTTTTTCAACGATGTGTTCCGCTTTCGCGGAACGAGATGTGCCCTTCGGGCGTGATGTTTGCTTCGCAAGTGATGTGCGCTTCGCGCGCGAGGATGCGGAACACATCACATCACTGCGACCGTAGGGAGCAACATCACTGTGCATAGCACAACATCACTTTGGCGTAGCCAAAACTTCACTAAAATCTCAAAGTCCTTGATTTTCAAGGGCTTTTCGTGTTTTTAGGGGTAAAAAGCAACCCTCGTTCAACATTGCACCTTTTCTTGAACCTTTTGGATGGAACCTGCAACTTGTTTAACTTGACGGAATAGTGAAATTGTGATATAATTGGAAAAGAAGGGCGGTGGTCTTATCAAAAACTTTTGTTTTACGGTAGATGACAATATTCGTTTTTTAAAGGAATTAACCGAGAAGAGTTATCGAAGTCTATTTGACCATCCGTATCTCGCTATGTATTGGCGGCTTCATAATAAATTTGGATTGAAGGTGCAACTGAATTTATTTTACCGAATGGAAAATTTCGATCTTTCTCAAATGAGTGCTGTTTATTATGAGGAATGGAAAGAAAATTCGGATTGGCTCAAGCTTTCTTTTCACTCCGATTTGGAAAATGTAAAGCCTTATGAAAGTTCGGGCTATGATGTGGTTTACGAGGAATGTAAACGGGCACATGAGCAGATCAAGCGTTTTGCTTCTCCGGCGGCTTTGGCAAATACTACAACGATTCATTATTGCTTATTGACCGAAAGCGGTTTGAGGGCGGTGGAGGACAACGGAGTTGTTGGATTGTTAGGGCTATTTGGTACCAACGAAAAGCCACGCACCTCCTATGATATCGATGAAGGAAATGCGGCGCGAATTCGCACAGGTGAAATTCTGAAAATCGGCAACATTTCTTTTGCATCCATTGATATTATTTTGAATTGCTATTCTGAAGAAAAAATTTTAGAACAACTGGCATTCATAAGCCAACGCGATTGTATAAAAGTGATGATTCATGAACAGTATTTTTATGAAGATTATTTCCGTTATCAACCCGAATTCGAGGAAAAACTTCGATCAACTTTTTCTTTTTTGCGCGAGAACGGGTATCAAAGTAGCTTTTATGAAAGCTTACTATTGTGACGGAGAAGTGAAAGGTTTAAAATTGTTGGGGTAACTCAAAAATCCCGAATGCGAAA
>JAZLBH010000023.1:0-14383 GCA_045613605.1 Eubacteriales bacterium | reverse complement strand
TTTTGATTAAACTGCTGTCCAACCGCCGTCAACTGCAAGGTACTGACCTGTTGTGTAAGAGGAAGCATCGGATGCAAAGTAGATAAGAGCACCGTCAAGCTCACCTTCTTTACCTACTCTTGCCATGGGGCAGTATGTTGCTGCAACCTGGTCAAATGCGCCTGTGTCAAGAATTGCGCCTGTCATTTCGCTGCTGAAGTAAGCAGGACCGATTGTGTTAACTGTGATACCCTTCTTAGCCCATTCAACTGCGAGTGCCTTTGTGAGCATCTTAACACCGCCCTTGGAAGCTGCGTAAGCGCCTACGGGCCAGCAAGTGTTGGGCATAACTACCTCAGAGTGAAGTGAGCCGATGTTGATGATCTTGCCGTAACCGTTCTTGAGCATTACGTTACCAACCTCACGAGCTACGAAATATACGGAGCTGAGGTTAACACCAACAACGTAGTTCCATTCTTCGTCGGGAGTTGCTTCTGCGGGAGATGCGCCTGCAACACCTGCGTTATTTACAAGGATGTCGATTTTTCCAAAGTGATTTTCAACTGCTGCAACCATCTCTTTGATCTGGTTGTTATCCTGAACGTCGCACTTGTATGCGAAGCACTTTACACCGAGAGCTTCGATTTCAGCCTTAACTGCTTCGAGCTTTTCTACACGGCGAGCACAGATAGCAACGTCAGCTCCCTGACGAGCAAGAGCCTTTGCGAACTGTACGCCAAGACCTGAGGATGCGCCTGTTACAAGGGCAACCTTACCTGTTAAATCAAATAAATTGTTCATTTTTTAATTTCCTTTCAAGATTGTTATTTTTTTGACAATGCATTATATCACGATAATATTAGAATGTCAATAGGAAAATAATAATGTTCATAAAAATATTGAATTTTTTAGGTGTATATTTATTATCTGTTTGAGAATGCCCTAAAAAACGTTGTAAACGCAAGAAAGAAAAAATATTTTATAAAAATAAAGAAATCCGCTTGACAAATCGAGATAGGTGTGCTATAATATCAAAGTCGAAAATATTGGGGTGTCGCCAAGCGGTAAGGCATCAGACTCTGACTCTGACATTACCGGGGTTCGAATCCCTGCACCCCAGCCAAAAAAGGACGGATACCAAACGGTATCCGTTCTTTTTTGTTTTGTATGCAGGTTGTTTTGAATATTGCCCCACAACGCGTGCGTTGTGGGATGGGGTACGCATATTTCACTCGAAAATCGAAAAGCTCGCTTTTCAGGCGGAGAGTGAAATATCCTTTCCGAAAGGAAAGTGTCCCTGCACCAAAACGCAAAAACAACACACTGTGTTGTTTTTGAACGGTGACCGAAGAATTTTGCACTTTTTGCGAAAATAGTGTGCATTATTTTTCGTTTTTTGTACTTGAAAAATATGAAATGTAGTGTTATAATAAAAATATAAATAAATTGGGATTTATAGAGTTGTTCGCACAAGCCAATCCATAAAAAGTTTTGCGGAGCTTTTTCAAAAAGCGACCGAGGGTACGGGGCGAGTAGCCCTGTATTCGGCGTTTCTTTTGATAGCTTTTCGGATGGGGTTCCCCGAAACGAGCGAAGTCGAGTTTTGGGGGTTCTCGTGGCGCCTATGCTGTCAAAGAAAAGCGGCTAAACCTTTTTGCTATCAAAATTTGTTAGACGCTTTTTCTTTTGAGACTATAGGCACAAAAGAAAAAGCTTTGCAAAAAGAAAATGCCGTTTTTGCGCTAGCGCCGCGCGGGCGCCACCTTTGAAAAGGTGGACGAAACAAGAGCACAAAGCAAGTGCAAACTCCCCTACAAATCAAAATTTGAAACACTATTGATAAACTAAAACTTACACATACAAGGAGGACTTTATTATGCCAGGACCAGGTGGTGGATCAAGAGGCGGCGGATTCGGAGGCGGATCACGCGGCGGTGGAGCAGGTGGTTCAAGAGGAGGTATGGGCGGAGGACCAAGAGGTCCCATGCATCACGGCCCTCATCACGGACCGCATTGGTACGGTCCACGTTGGTACAGACCAAGACCTATTTTTATCTTTGGAGGATCAAGACATTACGGCTCGGGTGGAGGTAACGGCTCTAACGGTCAAAACAATGGCGGTTGCATGAGCAGTACCTTTATGACTGTTATTACGGTCTTTGTTTTGATAATGTTTTTGATAGCTGCATTTTCTTTGGTGTTCGGCGGCGATCCTAACAACAACATTAATTACGGTGAAAGTACATTCCAGACCTATGCAAATGAGCAATACTACAAAATATTCGGAGATTCGGATGAATTTGAGGAAAACATTCTTCTTGTTTACACCGTTTATGAGGGGAATAACACTTTAAAATGTATTTCTTGGGTTGGTGATGATGTTCCCACAAATATTAATCTGATGCTTACGGGTGATGCAATCAGTAAAAACATTGCTGATCATTACGAATTCCAGCTTGCAAAGGGAATTGCCATGTCGGTTGAAGAATTGGCTAATAGAATTCCACAGACAAGTGAAGAAATAGATACAAGCTACTCAAAGCTTGTAAACAACTCAAGCTTGTTGGTTTCTGAGGGCACAGTAAACAAGGCACTTGTTGCATTTGCTGAAAAAACAGGATACAATATCGCGGTTGTTATTGCCGACGGTGAAGACGTGTTCGGCACTTCTATGGATATTGGAAAGATAATCGGCATTATTTTCATAATTTTGATTGTTGTGATGATAATCATGGTTATTTCTTCAAATGTAAATAGCAGAAAATATAGCGGTCAATCAAGCAATTCAAATAATTCCGATAAGACTGATCCCAACGCGGGACAGGGAAAGTATGATCCTAACTCGGGAACGTGGAAATAAATGAGCAAAAAAAGAAATAGGCATTTAATAGCCAGTGAAGCGCACGAGCAAAAGCATAAAGAGATGCGAGAGTTTCGCAATGAGTATGCCGGCTGGACCAATTCCACCTCCGGATTTACCAGAAAAAGAGGTTGGATAGGAAAAACGCGATTTGAATTCGAAAACAACACCGGGTGGCATATATTTGTGTTCGTTCCGATTGTTTTGTTTTTGATAGCAGTGCTTTTAAAGGCGTGCAGTTAATAAATACAAATATTTACACAGCAAAGCGGTTGCTTTGCTGTGTTTTTTTAGAAATAAATGTTAATTTTTGTAAGAAAAGCATATTGACATATTATTAACAATATTATATAATTAATAGGTAAAGATTATTTTTTAGAAAGGAGAGAAATTATGAACAATTTGAAAAAGGTTTTAATGGAAGCAATACAGTCCGTATTGCCGATTTTTGCCATAGTTTTGCTTCTTTCAATCAGCGTTGCGCCCATGGAAAGTGGAGTTCTCGTTATGTTCCTGTTCGGCACGATTTTGCTTATCGTTGGAATGGGATTTTTCACTATAGGCTCGGCTATTTCTATGGAGCCTCTTGGTGAGGGTATCGGTGCGACCTTGGGTAAGGCAAAGAAAATTGCCATTCCTCTTATCGTTTGCTTGGCGCTCGGTATTATAATTACTATTGCTGAGCCCGACCTTACGGTTCTTGCGGAGCAGGTGCCATCTATTCCCAATATGGTGCTTATTTGGTCGGTTGCAATCGGTGTTGGTATATTCCTTGTTATCTCGATGATTCGTTCGAGAAAGGGAATTAGGCTCAACAGTCTTTTGCTTATTTTCTACGGATTAGTAATTGTTCTTGCGTTCTTTGCGCCCGATGATTTTATTCCTACGGCATTTGACTCGGGTGGAGTTACGACCGGTCCCATTACGGTTCCGTTTATTATGGCGCTTGGTGCGGGTATGGCTTCAATGAGCACCTCTAAAAGGGCTCACGAAAATTCATTCGGTCTTATTGCGCTTTGTTCGATCGGTCCGATTTTGTCGGTATTGCTTTTGAGCATCGTTTTTAAGCCCGAAAGCACCACAACACAGGAGGCGTTGGTTATTGCCGACACTACCAAGGAGGCGTTTGCTTCGTTCTTTAGCGGCATGCCCAAATATGCCTTGGAGGTTGGGGAAGCTCTTTTGCCGATCATAGGCGTGCTTGCCATCTTCCAAATAATTAGCAAAAGATTTACAAAGCACCAGCTTCTCAGAATGGCTGTGGGCTTTGTTTACACGTACATTGGTCTCGTTTTCTTCCTTACGGGTGCTAACGTTGGATTTATGCCCGCGGGCAGATTGATTGGAGAGAGAATTGCGGGTGGAGATGCAAAGCTTTTGCTTGTTCCGATAGGAGCACTTATGGGCTTCTTTGTTGTTAGTGCGGAGCCTGCGGTTCACTCACTTAAAAAGCAGGTTGAGGAGGTTACAAACGGCTCGGTTTCACAAAAGGCGATCGGAATGGCGCTTTCTGTTGGTGTTGGCGTTTCGGTTGGCATTGCTATGCTTCGTGTTCTCACCGGTATGCCGATTTTACCGATATTGATATTCGGATATCTCGTTTCGCTTGTTATTACGTTTTTCGTACCGCCCCTTTACACTGGTATTGCTTTTGACTCGGGTGGCGTTGCAAGCGGTCCTATGTCAACGACCTTTATTTTGCCGTTTGCGATCGGTGCTTGTCAAGCACTTGGCGGTAACGTTCTTACTGACGCGTTCGGTATCGTTGCAATGATTGCGATGACACCTCTTATCGCGATTCAAATTTTGGGTCTTTACAGTGAAATCAAGCGCAAGAAGCTTCTTACCCAAGCTAGACACGAAATGCTTCAGCTTGATGATGATATCATATACTACGAGGAGGTGGCGTGATGGCAGAGCAGTTGAATCAACCTAACAGAATTATGCTGGTTTTCTCAATTATCACTCGTGGCAAGGCTAAGAAGTATATGGAAAATCTCCTCAAAAACGGTATGGGATTTAATATGCAGGCAAACGGTATTGGTACTGCGCCCTCTGAAATGATGGATATTTTCGGTCTTGGTACCAACGATAAGGATATCGTTATTACGCTCGCGCCCGAAAATATGATAAATTCCTATGTTTTTGATATAAATAAGGGCTTTGGCGGTAGCTATGAGTATGGCGGACTTATGATGTGCGTTCGTCTTTCGGCTATCAGCAGGCTCGGTTCGGAGCTTGTTAATAGAGCTTCGAAAAACAACGATACTACAGGAGGTAAAAAGAACGTGAAAAGTGGACAAAAGCATCAGCTTATACTTGTTTCCGTTAACCAGGGATATACGGACGCGGTTATGCAAACGGCTCGAGGCGCAGGAGCTATGGGCGGAACCGTTATGCGTGCGCGCCTTAGCGAAAGCTCTATGATGGAGCAGCTTGGAGAATCACAGGTTCAGCAGGAAAGAGAAATCATTACTATTTTTGCTCCTGCGGGAACCGCGGCAAGAATTATGGACGAGGTTAATAAGGCTCACGGTGTTATGAGCGAGGCTAACGGAGTCGTTATGGCGTTGCCCGTTGATAAGGCGTTCAAAATCTAATTAAATACAAAAGCCCGTCAAGTCTTGACGGGCTTTTTGCTTTTTCAAAAAGAAGTATAGTAGCTTGCTGTTTGAATTTAATTGTAAATATTTTTAATTTGCTTGACAATACGATTTTGCGGTGATATAATATTGATAATACAATTTTATGTATTGGAAGGAGATATAGTTAATGAAATCAACTATTAAACTTTTGACATTGTTAGTTATCGCTGTTTTGATGATACTAACTCTCGTTGCCTGCGGCGGAGGTAATTCCGGTGGCGGACAAGTGAATAATCCCCCAAAGGATGAACCCGTAGTCATAGTTCCTGCTTTTGCAGAAATTAAAGACGGTGAGTTGTTTGCGTATGACGAAAACGGAAAACGCGTTACACATACCGAGGTATTCATTGAAATTAACGGTGACGTTTATTACGTTATTAATAACTTCGTTGTTTACAATCAGTATATTATTGAAGATGCAATATATAACTTCGGTAACGACGGTAAGATGTATAGAAATACCACTAAGGATGGATATACATACGGTGACGACGGTAAGCTTATTGCCAACAATATATTTATTACTATCAACGGTGACGTTTACTTTGTTGTAAATAATGTTATTGTTTGTAATCAGATGATTGTTATAAACGGTGCTGTTTATAGCTTTGACGACGACGGTAAGAGAGTAACCGGTGAAAAGGATGGATATACATACAACAGAGAAGGTAAGCTCCTTGCTGACAATGTGTTTATCACTATCAACGGTGACGTTTATTATATTATCAATAATACTATTGTTTATAACAAAATTATTATTGACGGTGCAGTTTATGACTTTGGTGACGACGGTAAGATGGTGACCGGCGAAAAGGACGGCTACACATACGGCGATGACGGTAAGCTTGTTGGCAACAATGTGTTTATCACTGTCAACGGTGACGTTTACTTTATTATGAACAATACCATCGTTTATAACCAAATTATTATCAACGGATCTATTTATAATTTTGGTGACGACGGTAAGATGGTGACTGGTGAAAAGGACGGCTACACATACGGCGATGACGGTAAGCTTGTTGGCCACTATATATTTATTACCATCAATGGTGACATTTATTTCATTATGAACAATACCGTTGTTTATAACCAGATCGTTATTAACGGATCTATTTACGATTTTGGTGATGACGGTAAGATGGTAAGAAACACAGTTAAGGATGGCTATACATATAATTTCTTCGGTAAGCTTGAAGGACATCAAATAGCTATCACAATTAACGGTGAGCTTTGGTTGATGTATAATAATATTGCATATTCAATCTATGGTGACTGCGATGGTGACGGCCTTTCTAACAAAAAAGAAATTGAATTAGGAACCAATTACTTCAATTCTGACACTGATGAAGACGGCGCTTGGGATGGTAAAGAAATAGAAATGGGCTTTGATCCCACAATTTTTAATGCATCCTTTAATGTAACTTACGTTCCTGTTATTGATAATGAGGATAAAAAAGACACTGTTACTCCTACAATTAATATTGAGATTAAGGGTGCCCAGATGAACTCTATTAAAGTTGAAAGAAACGATTTCTTCGATGAGGACACTCTTGGTTATATTGGTGATGCATACAAGTATTCCATTGATGCAGAGATTAACGGTGCAACCGTTGGCTTTGAAATCAACCTTGATATGCTTGCTTCAAATGCTCTCCCCACAATCTATAAATATAATGAAGATACAAATCAGATGGTGCCTCTTGATACAACTATCAACGGTAACAAGGCAACTGCAGAGGTAGATGAGCTTTCAACGTTTGTAATTCTTGATAGACGCGTTTATGAAGAGGAGCTCGAATGGGTTGATATTTGGGGCCTTGACGGAAAGACATACACGGATATCGAAATGGTGTTTGTAATAGATGACTCAGGTAGTATGTCTTCTAACGATAGATCTTTCTATAGACTTACTGTTGCACAGGATCTTATTAATAAGATGCCTGAAGGTAGTAAGATTGGTATTGTTCGTTTTGCAAATAACACTAGCAATTTGACAGGAAATACATTGACAAGTGATAAGGATGTAGCTAATAGTTATTTAACAAGAAGCTATTTCTTTTCATCTGGCGGAACATATATGTATGAAGCAATTCAAAGCTCCATTAACTTGTATTCAACTCCCACTGAAGAAGACACTACACTTAGAGTTATGGTTGTTCTTTCTGACGGTCAGCCTAATAATACAGGTAAATTATCTGCAACTAAAACTGCTTTGGCAAATGCTGGAATAGTTGCTTATACTGTAGGGTTTGGTTCGGATAGTAGTTACTTTGTTGATTATTTGCAGCCCCTTTCAGACGGAACCGGAGGTAAGTTCTATTATTCATCCAACGCAAGCGGACTTTCAAGTATCTTTGACGATATTGGTGAAAAGATTGACTTGACAACCGATACTGACGGTGACGGACTTCTTGACTACTATGAAGACAACATGGTTATCTTCAACGGTACAAAGTATGAGCCCGATAAGACCAAGGCGGATACCGATGGTGACGGACTTCTTGACGGTGAGGAAATCAGAACAGTTGTCATTCTTAGTGTTGACGGTACTAAGATGGCTGTTATAGGTAAGATTTACTCCGATCCCACACGCGCCGATTCTGACGGTGACGGTGTTGAGGATAAGTATGATGCAGAACCTCTTAACGCTAATGTTAGATAATTAAATAATGATTAAGGACAGTGATTTTTCACTGTCCTTTTTTTATTTTTTGTTGATAAAATGTTTTGATATCTATTGAAAAATTCACAAAAATTTGGTATAATTATTTTGTATTTGCCTTTTGGCTTTGAATTTGATTTTTTAGGAGTCGATATATGAAAACTTGGGAAGAATTATACGATGAATGCGCGAGCTGTGACAAATGTGAGCTTCACAAAACAAGAACGAATTGTGTGTTTGGCGTTGGAAACAGAGAAGCGGATATTCTTTTTGTAGGCGAAGCGCCCGGCGAGAAGGAGGACCTTTCAGGCACGCCGTTTGTGGGCAGGGCGGGTCAGCTTCTTGACAAGTTTTTATTTGCGGTCGATATTTCGCGCGAGGACGTTTATATCGCCAACATATTGAAATGCCGTCCGCCTAAGAATCGCGATCCCAAGCCCGATGAGGAGGATGCTTGCATGGACTATTTGCGCGAGCAGGTGCGTCTTATCAAGCCTAAGATGATCGTTTGCCTTGGAAGAATTTCCGCACAGCGTCTTATCAGTCCGAATTACCGCATAACCAAAGAGCACGGACAGTGGATTCAAAGGGGTGATTTTTTGATGACTGCCGTTTATCATCCTGCGCTCCTTCTTCGAGATCCTCGCAAAAAGGAAGAAATGCTTGAGGATATGAAGCAAATCAAGGCAAAGCTTGATGAAATGAAAAATATTTAATTGGAGATATAATGAAAAACAATAAATATAACAGCGGTGAGATACACGTTGGACCTGAAAGCGAGGATAGATTTGCATCTTCTAGCTTCGTTGATGACACGAAAAAATCTTATATTGCTATTCTTGCCTCCATTCTTGTGCTTGTCATAGTTACCTGCACGTTCTTTGTGGCGTTTGCTGACGTTAAATTGCCCGTTTGGAATCCAATATCCCTTATTATGACCGAAAAGCCCGATGATACCGACACTCCAAGCGCACCCGTTTACGTTGCGACGGAGGGCGGAAAGGGAATGTATCAAATGGATCTATATTCGGAATATGCAATTTTGGTGCGCCTTTCGGATATGACCACGGTGGCCCATAAATACGCGGATGAAATTATTTATCCCGCATCTATGACAAAGGTTATGACAATAACTGTGGCGCTTGAATTGATTGATAATTTTGATGACAAATACGTTGTGACCAAAGAGGTCATTTCTCAAATTCCTCACGATGCCGCAAGCGCGGGGTTGAAGGACTACGTGGGAGAAACGATAAGCGTTCGTGATATTTTGTTTGGAATATCATATTGCTCGGGTGCTGATTCGGTTATGTGCTTGCTGGATTATCTTGGATTGTCGCTTGAGGACTTTGTTGCTCTTATGAATGAAAAGGCAAGGGAGATAGGCATGCAGAGCACGACCTTTGGTGGAGCAATAGGTATGGATGACGAAAACAACCAGACGACCTGCAGAGATATTGCGGCGCTGATGGCTTATGCGATGGAAAATCCTGATTGCGTTGAGCTTTTCGGCGGAGTAGAGTACAAGCTGGATTATGGAACGAAGACTTATTATCATTCGACGCTCAACACGACGCTTGGATACTTAAAATATACGCCCAAGAGTGTTTTGGGTGGAAAATATACCCTTATAGCCGCCAAAAGCGGTTATGAAATAAAGGCGGGACGTTGCTTGGTTTCGTATATAAAAAGCAATGAGACCGGAGAGTATTTTGTTCTCGTTACCGCGAATGCAACGCATTCAAAATACAAAACCATTGAAGATATGCAAACGATTTTTGATGAGTTTAACCCTTAGTATTACATAAAATTTTATATTTTTGAAAAAATAACTTTACAAGATAAAAAAATAGTGATATAATTCTTTTGTTAATCCTAAAATTAAAGGAGATTTATTTATGAGCCGTACAATTGGTACAGTTTCTCGCGGCGTTAGAGCGCCCATTATCAGAA
Organism: Eubacteriales bacterium; assembly: GCA_045613605.1. GTDB lineage: Bacteria > Bacillota > Clostridia > Oscillospirales > CAG-272 > RGIG4608. The sequence continues at coordinate 4,284 of JAZLBH010000023.1, read as the reverse complement.
ACGGTGATAATATTGCCGAAATCGTTACAAATTGCATTCTTGAAGCATCAAGAGAAGAAAATATTGAAATCAGAGATCGCGACGTCGTTGCTATGACCGAGGCTATCGTTGCCCGTGCGCAGGGTAACTACGCGACTGTTGACGATATTGCAACCGATATAAGAGCAAAATTTGGTGGCGAGACCGTTGCGGTAATTCTTCCTATCTTGAGTAGAAACCGTTTTTCAGTTTGCTTGACAGGTATCGCACGTGGAGCTAAGAAGATCGTTCTTATGCTTTCTTACCCTTCTGACGAGGTTGGTAACCATCTTGTTTCACTTGACAAGGTTGATGAGATGGGAGTTAACCCCTACAGTGACGTACTTACACTTGAAAAATACAGAGAGCTTTTCGGTTATGAAAAGCACAGATTCACGGGCGTTGACTACGTTGAATTTTATGAGCAGCTCATCAGAGCGCAGGGCGCTGATTGCGAGATTATTTTTGCAAATGATCCCCGTGCGGTGCTTCCTTATACAAAGAACGTTCTCACTTGTGACATTCACACAAGACATAGAAGCAAGAGACTTCTTAAGGCGGCAGGTGCTGAAATCGTTTACGGACTTGACGATATTTTGTCCGAAAGCGTAAACGGAAGCGGTTACAACGAGCAGTACGGACTTCTCGGCTCCAACAAGGCAACTGACGAGCAGGTTAAGCTCTTCCCAAGAGATTGCCAGGTTGTTGTTGAGGATATCAGAGCAAGATTGTTTGATGCAACGGGCAAGCGCGTTGAGGTAATGGTTTACGGTGACGGCGCGTTTAAGGATCCTGTGGGTAAGATCTGGGAGCTTGCGGACCCCGTTGTTTCTCCTGCATACACTGAGGGACTTGAGGGAACACCCAACGAGCTTAAGCTCAAGTATCTTGCGGACAATGATTTTGCAGACCTTTCCGGTGACGCTCTTAAGGATGCGATTAAGGAAAGAATCGTTCAAAAGGACGGCAACCTTGTTGGTAAGATGGCGTCAGAAGGTACCACACCCCGTCAGCTCACTGACCTTATTGGTTCACTTTGTGACCTCACATCCGGCTCCGGCGATAAGGGAACACCCATCGTTTGGATCCAGGGTTACTTTGATAACTATACTACTGAATAAAAAATATAAATCCTCGAAGCACTTGTTGCTTCGAGGATTTTGTGTTATAATGTAATGGGTGGTGATGGAAATGGAAGAAAATTTACCCAAAAGGAAAGATTTAAGGTTAAAGAATTATGATTATTCCGAGGCGGGCGCATATTTTGTGACGATATGTACGAAAAATAGAGAAATGTTGTTTGCACCCGTAGGGGCGGATTCCATATCCGCCCGAATGATAGAACAAACATTTTTGGACGTCATCTCAAAATATTCTCATATAGAATCAAATGTATATGTTGTGATGCCTAATCATTTTCACGCAATTATTGAAATGTCACGGGCGGATATGGAATCCGCCCCTACGGTTTCACAAATCGTGCAAGAGTTTAAGCGATATTCCACATTGGAATATATAAAGTTAGTTAAGAAAGGAGTGGTTCCTCCATTCGAAAAACAAATTTGGCAACGCGGATTTTATGACCACATAATTCGCGATAAAAAAGATTACGAGGAAATATCGAAATACATTTACGAAAACCCGATAAAATGGGAGTTTGATGAATTGTATAGTGAAAAATAAAGGAACGTCCGATAGGACGTTCCTTTTGATTTTGGCTTTATTCAAGCTCCTCATAGATTTCCATAAGGCGCCCTTCGAGGGCGTCTTTTTTTGCGGTGAGTTCTGCTGCTTTTTTATAGTCCGTTGCGGCTTCACCGTAGAGGGCTTCTTCTATTTCTTCGAGCTCGCGCTCGATTTTTTCTTGCTCTTTTTTGAGGTTTTCTATGCGCTTTTGTTCGCGTCGCGCGTCCGACGCCTGCTTTTTACGAGCCATAAAGTCCTCTTTTTGCGCCGTGGATGCTTTTTCGTTCTCGGTGGAGAGGGGCGCAACGGTATGGGTTTCTTTATGGTGAGTAAACTCGGCAAAGGCATTACCAACGTTGAACACGGGATAGTCAATGAAGTCCGCGCCCGTTGTTCGCTCGTTGTCAATTTCGATAATTCTCGTTGCGAGCTTATTTACAAGGTATCTATCGTGGCTGACGATGAGAATCGTGCCTCCAAATTCGTCAAGAGCGCTTTCGAGTGCCTCGCGTGACATAATGTCGAGGTGGTTTGTCGGCTCGTCGAGAATGAGAAGATTCATGGGTGACAAAATGAGCTTTGCAAGTGTGAGTCTTGCTCGCTCGCCACCTGAAAGAACGGAAACTGTTTTTTCACAATCCTCTTGATTGAATCTAAAGCGCGCAAGTGCGCTTCTGATCTCAAATTCGCGTTTTTCGGGGTAGGCGTTCCAAAGCTCGTCGAGAACCGTATTGCTTTCGGTCAGGTTTTGGTTTTGCTGATCGAAATATGCGATTTCCACGTTGTATCCAAGCTCAATTACGCCCGATGTGATCTCAGTCTCACCGACGAGCATTTTCAAAAGTGTGGATTTTCCGCAACCGTTTTTGCCGATGACGAAAACTCTTTCACCGCGTCGGATGAGAAAGTCCATATTTTCAAAGAGCTTCTTTGAACCAAAGAATTTTGAAAGTCCTGATGCTCTTAAAACCTCGTTTCCGCTCTGTAAGGATTGGGTGAATTTTATTTTTACGGGCTTCGGTGCTTCCTTGGGGCGTTCAAGCTTGACCATTTTATCAAGCATCTTTTGTCGGCTTTCGGCGGCAATGATATTTCGTTCGCGATTCCACGCGCGCTGTTGGGCTATATATGCTTCTTGACGCGCTATTTCCTTTTGCTGATTGAGGTAATGCTTTTCGGCAATCTCTCTATCAATTTCGCGCTGCTTCATGCTTTGGGTATAGTTGCCGTTGTAAAGCTTTGCCTCACCGTGCTCCATAGCCAAGGTTTTATTCGTCACTTGGTCGAGAAAATATCTATCGTGCGAGATGATGAGCACACATTTTTTATAGCTTTTTATGTAGCTTTCAAGCACCTGTACGGTTTCGATATCAAGGTGGTTTGTCGGCTCGTCGAGGAGCAACAAATCAGGCTCACGGCAAAGCTGCTTTGACAATGCAAGGCGCGTTCTTTGACCGCCTGAGAGCAAATCAACATCGAGTGAGAGAGCGCGCTCCTCAAATCCCATTTTGAGAAGGATTGATGCGCAACGGCTCTTATAATCGAGACCTCCAAGGCTTGAAAATTTAGTATACAGATCGTGATATTCTTCACTTAAGCGAATATGCTCGTCCGCGTTTTGCTCGGAAGCCATTCTTTCTTCGAGCAAGGCCAATTTTTCTTCCATTCGAAGCAATTCGGGAAATGCGGCGTACATTTGCTCAAGTGCGGTGCGTCCCGTGAGATTTGAAACCTCAAAGGCGCAGTCCTGAGTTAATATGCCTATAGTTTTATTCTTGGCAATGAAAACGTTTCCGCTCGTTGCATCCTGCTCACCAAGAATTATTTTGAAAAGCGTAGATTTACCGCAACCGTTAGTTCCGATAATACCAAGCTTGTCATTCTCTTCAAGAGCAAAGCTTATTTTTTTGAACAAATCCACGGCGCCAAAGGACATACCGAGCTCGTTTACTGTAATTGCAAGCATTTGACTACACCTTTCTAAAAAAATAAAATATTTATTAAATTCTCTTGACAAAAGGGAAGGTTTGGTATATAATTCAATATAGAACATTTGTTCGCATTCTCTCCAAATCAAGATGGAATTAATACATCTTGACCATTATACAACATTTTGATTAAAATTTCAAGTAAAAATGGCAAAGGAGTGATAATTATTTGTAAAATATGCGGACAGTATATTTGTCCTTCGTCTTGCCCTGAGTTTGACGGATTTGTCGCAGGGCTTGGTTCATCTCTTGGAGAGTGCTTCGTTTGCTCGGCAAGGGTTTATGAAGATGACGAATACTTTGTAAAGGATAATAAAATATTATGCGAGGAATGTGCAAGTGAGCTGATCTCCCCGGAGCTTCTTGAATTCCTTGACTGCGCTGATATTGATGAGTTTTTTGATATGCTTCTTTAGGGAAGCGTTTTATTAACCCTCCGAAGCGAACAAATGTTCATCACCATGCAAATTGGGATTTAGCGGTGAGTTAGTTTACTTAAGATTAATGTTCTTTTTGAAAAAAGAACCAAAAACTTTTAATAGAGCTTCGCGGCAAAGAGGTACGCAAATCGTGTTGCGTTGCAACACAAAAC
>JAZLBH010000022.1:0-9027 GCA_045613605.1 Eubacteriales bacterium | reverse complement strand
CTGACTGCAAGCTTTTGCGGTTTTCGTAAGAAAATGTCACTTGTAAAAGGGACAAGCAAAACTTGGTGCGTAGCGTCTAATCACGGGGGTCTTTGGTTCAAGTCCAAAAAGGGGAGCCATAAAATGAGAAGCCGAGGCAATCGCCTCGGCTTTTTCATTTTGCCTCTTTTTTAAGTTAAAGCAAATATTCTTATCAAGCAACAGGCAGGCGACCGAAGGGAGCACTGACAAAAGCTTTGACGGTTTTCGCAAGAAAATGTCACTTGTAAAAGGGACAAGCAAAACTTTTCTACATCCTGCGTGAGCAGGTGTAGTCTTAACCAGGGGGTCTTGAATCCAGAGGTGTTTACTTTTAGTTGATTTTATGATATAATAAAAATACAACTAAGTGTTGTGAAAAAATGTAAAAAACAACTAATGGTCGGTGGAAACAAATATTATTTGTGCTATAATAAGTACATCAAGAACGTGCACAGCTTGAAATGTTTAATTTAAGAGGTTTATTATGAAAACTATAGGACAAAATATTTCATATTTTAGAAAACAGAAAAAGATGACTCAGGAAGAACTTGCAGAAAAAATGTCTGTGACTGCGCAGGCAGTATCAAAATGGGAGTGCGATACTTCATATCCCGATATTACGGCTATTCAAACCTTATCAAAGGTCCTAGGTGTTGGCGCAACGGAGCTTCTTGAAGGTCCTCAGAGTCCTGTGATGATTAATGATGCACCGCAGGAGGTTATTGATCGTAGAATCGTTCGTATCGAGGTACAGACGGGCGAAACCAAGGTGATTACTCGTTTTCCTGTTCCGGTGGTGAAAAAGGCAATGGAAAACGGTACACTTGAAAAGCTTGTAGGAGAAGATGCTCTTTCTAAGGTTTCCGCTATTTTAGATATGATAGATTCGGGTATTACGGGTCATTTGGTAGATGTAAATAATCCGAACGCGCAGGTTTTGATTACGGTGGAGAATTATGAAGATTAATATTACATCCGATAATTTTGAAAAAGTGATTGTTGCGCCTGAAGGAGTACATTTTCTTGGAGTAACAGTTAAATACGGCGATATTACTTTAGAAGCATTAACTAATCGTTTAAGTACAAATAATGAAGAGATTGTTTTGAATGAAAATCTAAAAATTATTCTTCATTATTACGATTCTCCTGAGGCTTTGGAAATCAGGGAAGCTTTTAATGGATATAACGATTTTGAGTTCATAGAAATTCATAATGAAAAATTTAGTTTGATTATGTACGTTTAAGCGCAAAACCATTTTGCAATATGAAAACCCGAGGCAAATCCCTCGGGTTCTTTGTTTTTATGATATGATAACATACACATTTATGTTTCGATTTATATATGATTGTTGACATTTTGATATAATTATGATAAAATTTGTATATTAATATAAACGCGCTATGCGAAAGACGGGATATTATGAAAAAGAAGATATTAATTGTTATTATTATAGGTGCTGTTATTTTTATTGCGGCTTGTTTTGGGGCGATCTTTTCGTCACGGGGTGATGGAGGTCGCGATGGTGGTCCTACGGTGACTACCGTTGGCACCTTATCAAGGGTGACTAGCACTACTGCAGGTGGAGGAACGTCGGCTATGGGCACTACCACGACCACGGGCAGTACAACGGCTTCGACAACTACGGTTACTACGACAACCGCGGTTGATATTACTACGGGTAGCACATCGGCTACCACGACGGATTCAGCTCAAAATCCACCCGAGGATAGCACACACGTGCACGAAGAGGTTATTGACGCGGCGGTTGCTCCCACCTGTACTACGGATGGATTAACCGAAGGAAAGCATTGTTCTATATGTAATGACGTTATCGTTGCTCAAGAGGTTATTAGGGCAACGGGACATAATGAAATTATTGAACAGGCAGTTGCCGCAACTTGTACTACTGACGGATTAACCGAGGGTAAATCCTGTCTTACTTGCGGTGCTGTTATCGTGGCTCGTGAAACAGTTAAGGCTACCGGTCATACTGAAGTGATTGATGCTGCAATAGCCCCCACTTGCGAAAAAACAGGGCTTACCGAAGGCAAGCATTGTTCGGTTTGCAACACGGTCATTGTTAAACCAGAAACAATTTTGCATTTGGGACACAATAAAAGCACTTGGATTATTGATAAAGAACCAACTCTGATCGAGGACGGGAAGCGTCATATCGAATGCAGTACTTGTAAAAAGGTTTTTGAAGAACAAATATTGGGTGCAGGCTCTCAGGGATTGGATTACGTTTTGAATGATGACAATACCTATATGGTAATTGGAATTGCGACATGTACGGATACGAATATTATAGTTCCTTCTATTTACTTGGGCTTGCCCGTTACGAGCATCAGAGACAGGGCTTTTGCGGGCTGTTCGTCACTTGAAAGTATAGTCATTCCAATCTCTATTGAAAGCATAGGTGCTTCTGCATTTGAGGATTGCGGCTTGCAAATATACTGTGAATCGGAGACTAAGCCTGAGGGTTGGAAGGAAGCTTGGGGATATAAAACGTATTTGAACTATAAAAACGGTTTGTATCTATATGAAAACGATGAATATACTTTAATTAAGATTCACGATAAGAGTGTAACTGAATTTGAACTATATTCGGAGGCTGTTAGGGTAAATGATTTCGTTTTTGAGAGCTGTACCTCGCTTAAAAGCATTACTATATATAGATCAATAAAAGAGTTTGGCTATGGTGAGTTCTATAATTGTCATTCATTAAAAGACGTATATTACGACGGTACTATTGAAGAATGGGAACAGATCAAATTTGCAGATGCGTCTGACAATCTTTTATATTATGCCGAAAATTTTTATATAAACGGAGAAAAGGTAATAATTGAATAACAAAAAAACGGTGCGAAAATTTTTCGTGCCGTTTTTATTCATATTTTTTCAAGTTGACAATTCGTATATTATATGATAATATATATTTATAATCAATATTTGGAGGTTATTATGAAGACCAAGCTCAGCAAAAAGTTTTGGGTGGCTTTGACGCTTTTCAGTCTTGTCGGACAAATTGCGTGGGTCATCGAAAATATGTATCTTAACGTATTTATTTACGACATGTTTAACGCGGATGCGGGCGACATTTCAACGATGGTTGCGGCAAGCGCTATTGCAGCAACGCTCACGACTATATTTATCGGCGCTCTCTCTGACAGAGTGGGTAAGAGAAAGCTCTTTATTTGTGGCGGTTATATCCTTTGGGGTATTTCTATTCTTGGATTTGCTCTTATCAGAGCTGATATCATTGAGCCGCTTATTCCTGCAACGATGTCAGTTGCGACAGTTGGTGTATCATTGGTTATTATTCTTGACTGTCTTATGACGTTCTTTGGCTCATCGGCAAACGATGCGGCATTTAACGCGTGGCTCACTGACTCAACCGACGATACAAACCGCGGTTCTGCAGAGGGAATTAACGCGATGATGCCCTTGGTTGCGATTTTGGTGGTTTTTGGTGGATTTATGTTCATTCCCAAGGAGGGAAATCCCGCTTACTGGCCTACAGTTTTCACAATTATCGGTGCGGCGGTGCTTGCAATCGGTGTGATAGGCTTCTTTGTGATTGAGGATCCTGAAATCAAGCCAAGCGAAACCGGATATCTTCGCAATATCGTTCACGGATTTTTGCCCTCTACTATAAAGCAAAACGTTGCGCTTTACGTATATCTTGCTTGCTTTATTATTTTTAATATTTCTATTCAAATATTTATGCCGTACCTCATTTTGTACTATGAAAAGTCGCTTGGAATGGCTGATTACGTGCTTATTATGGCACCTGCAATCGTTATTGCATCAGTCGTAACTGCGCTTTGGGGCAAAACGTACGACAAGAAGGGCTTTGACTTCTCTTACGGCATTTCGATCGCGTGGCTTTGCGCAGGATATATCGTGCTTTACGCATTCAAGGGCACAGCTCTTGTGTTTATCGGCTCGCTTCTTATGATGAGCGGTTATCTTGCCTCAATGGCTGTTTTCGGAGCAAAGGTAAGAGATCTTACACCCATTGGCAAGGCGGGAATGTTCCAGGGCGTTCGTATATTCTCACAGGTGCTTGTTCCCGGTGTTATTGGACCGAAGATCGGTGCGTGGATTTTGAGAAATGCAGATATGGTTACAAATTCTGACGGTACGCAGTCCTTTATTCCCAACCAGAACATTTTCTTGGGAGCTCTTATAGTGGCAATTGCGGCAATCGCGCTCATGATGGCTTGTAACAAGGCAAGAAAAAAGGTATAAGGTGATTATATGGCTAAAAAAGAATTGATTTTGAATAAATATCTTAAAACTCCGTTTGAAGGCGACACGTCTTCAAGCTGGAATGAATATCCCCGCCCCGCATTGAAGAGAGATTCATATCTTTGTCTTAACGGTGAGTGGGACCTTTCCTCCAGAAAGTGCGGAAGGGAGAGAAAGCTCGGTAAAATTACCGTTCCGTTTGCTCCTGAAACCCGTCTTTCGGGTATAAACCGTGAAAAAGAGGACGGCGAAAGCTATATTTACAGAAAAGCTGTTACGTTTGATAATGATTTTATCAAGGGCAGGGTAATTCTTCACTTTGGCGCAGTTGACCAGGTTTGCAAGGTTTTTGTTAACGGACGCTGCGTGGGAGAGCATATTGGAGGATATCTTCCTTTTAGCTTTGATATTACCGAGTATATTAAAGAGGGTAGGAACTATATCAAGGTTATAGTTGTTGACGATCTTGACAGGGAGCTTGCCTACGGTAAGCAGAGAAGGGATCGCGGCGGAATGTGGTACACACCCATTTCGGGTATTTGGCAAACCGTTTGGTGCGAGAGCGTGCCAAGAGATTATATCAAGGGCTTGAAGATCACTCCCGCGCTTGAATCCGTTCACATCGAGGTTGATGCGGGCAACGGTGAAAAGACGCTTATTCTTGGAGATAAGGAATACAGATTTAATGGAAATTCCTTCGATTTGAATATTGAAGACCCGATTAATTGGACACCCGATAATCCGTATTTGTATGATTTTACTCTTTGCTACGGTGAAGACAGGGTTGAGTCATATTTTGCATTGAGAACGGTTGGTATTAATAACAAAAACGGCAAGACATATATCTCTCTTAACGGAAGTCCCATTATGTGTCACGGACTTTTGGATCAGGGCTACTACTGCGACGGAATTTATCTTCCCGCAACTCCCAAGGGCTATGAATTTGATATTCTTGAGATGAAGAAGCTTGGCTTTAATATGCTTAGGAAGCACATTAAGATTGAACCTCAGTTGTTCTATTATTACTGCGACAAGTACGGTATGCTCGTGTTCCAGGATATGGTGAATAGCGGAAAATACAGCTTCCTTGTGGACACATTGCTTCCCACCATAGGATTTAAGAGGGGCATAACCCATAAGGCAACAAAAGCGCGTCGCGAAGCATTTGAAAGAGATTCAAGAGCAACTATTGATTTGCTTTACAACCATCCCTCGGTTATTTATTATACTATTTTCAACGAAGGCTGGGGACAGTTTGATGCGGATGAGAACTATCTTGCGCTTAAGAAGTATGATTCCACTCGCGTTTACGATGCTACGTCGGGTTGGTTCTGGGAAAAGCACAGTGACGTTCACTCTGAGCACGTATATATGAAAAAGCTCAAGCTTAGGGCGAGAAAGAGAAGACCCTTGGTGCTTTCGGAGTTCGGCGGTTATTCGTGCAAATTAAGACGTCACGCCTTTAATCTTGACAACACCTACGGTTACAGTAAAAACAACGGCGTTGAAGACTTTGAAAGAAAGTTTATAGCGCTTTATGACGAGCAGGTGATTCCTCACGTTAAGAAAAAGGGACTTTGCGCGCTCGTTTATACGCAGGTGAGCGACGTTGAGGACGAAACAAACGGTCTTTTGACTTATGATAGACAAGTTCTTAAGGTCAATGCCGAAAACGTTAAGGCGATGAGTGATAGACTCTATCAGGCGTTTGATGAAGCAACTAAATAATAATATTGATCCCTCTCGAAAGAGAGGGATTTTTGTTTATAACAAAAAAAGGCTTGCAAATTAGGAAAATGTGTGATAAAATAAAAATGCCAAACAAAATTAGATAGTTACATTTTTTATAAGAGGGTGTATTTTTATTTTTTGATAAAAATGCATGCTCCCTTATCTGCATTCTCTAAAAGGTGTAACTAAGTAATTTTGTTTGGCGACAATTTGAGCTAGCGTTTTTGTGCGCTGACTTTGGTTGGCGCACTTTTTTTGTGCAAAAAATATTTGCCGACGGGCTTACGCGAAAAGGAAAGTATTATGAAAAAAGTAGTATCATTATTGTTAGCAATCCTCCTTGTGATTTCAACACTTGTGGCATGCGGTGGTAATTCCACACCACCCGAAAATGAGCACATTCACACACCTGGGGCTTGGGTAACAGTTAAAGAGCCTTCGTGTGCCGAGGGTGAGCAATGTCAGTTCTGCGCTATTTGTGGAGAACTTCTTCAAACTCTCCCCATTGCGGCAACGGGGCGTCACAAAGAGGTTATGGACGAAGCAGTGGCTGCGACTTGCACAAGCACAGGTCTTACTGAGGGCAAGCATTGTGCTACTTGCGGAAAGATTTTCGTTGCACAGTCCGAAACACCCAAAATTGCACACGCATATGATAATGCGCAGGATGAAACCTGCAACACTTGTGGCTTTGTGCGCGACACAAGCTGCAAGCACACTGACGTAACAATTCTTGCCTCAAAGAGTGCAACTTGTATCGAATCAGGTCTTACCGAGGGTATCGTTTGCAACGGTTGTGAAGAAATCCTTCAGGTTCAACGTGTAATTGACGTGCTTGGACATAACGAGGTTGTAGATGCGGGCTATCCCGCAACCTGTACAACTGCAGGTCTTAGCGACGGTAAGCATTGCGATAGATGTAATGAGGTTCTTATTGCACAGTCCTATATCAAGGAGCTTGGACACGATGAAAGCGATTGGGTAATTGAAAAAGAACCCACCGAAACTGAAGACGGATATAAGTATAAGAAATGTAGCATTTGCGGTGTAAAGACCGAGGAGGAAATTATTCCGTTTGTTGGTGATACAGGTCTTGAATATTCCGTAAATGCCGATGGCAAAACTTGTACAATTACAGGTATTGGCACTTTTGCAGGCGCAGTTCTTGATATTCCCGATTACATTAGAACGTATAAGGTAACTGCAATTGGTGAAAAGGCATTTGCAGATTGCACACAGCTTGCTGAGATTAATCTCCCCGAAACAGTTACAACAATCGGTATAAGAGCATTCTACGGTTGCACAGGTATTACTGAAATTACAATTCCTGCTTCCGTAACAAGCATTGGCACACAGATTTTCTATAAAGCAGATAATTTGCATACCGTTTATTACAACAGTACCTATGCTTCATCTTCAAATCTATTTTTGAATTTGTCCCATATTAAAAAGGTTGTTTTCGGTGGTAAATATGTTCCTAGTGATGCACTTTATAATTGTGCAAACATAGAAACAGTTGAATTTGCAACAAATATTACAAGTGTTGGTTCTTATGCATTCTATAATACATCACTTACAAGCATAGTAATCCCTGATTCAGTAAAAAGTATTGGTCATTATGCATTCTCAGATTGCACAGCCCTTGCGGACGTATATTACACGGGCGACGTTGAAGGTTGGCTGGGTATTTCATTTAATAGCTATTCTGCAAACCCAATGTATAATGGTGCAAATTTGTATTTCAATAATGAGCTTGTAACTGAGATAGTTGTTCCCGATTCAGTAACAAGTATTGGAGATTATGCATTTAACGGTTGCACATCCCTTATAAGCATAGAGATACCCGATTCAGTAACAAGTATTGGTGGTTATGCATTCAGCGATTGCATATCCCTTACAAGTATAGAGATACCCGATTCAGTAACAAGTATTAGTAGTTATGCATTCATAAATTGCATATCCCTTACAAGTATAGAGATACCCGATTCAGTAACAAGTATTTATTATGGTGTATTTTATGATTGTATATCTCTTACAAGTATAGAGATACCCGATTCGGTAACAAGTATTTATTATGGTGCATTCTATAATTGCACATCCCTTACAAGCATAGAAATCCCCGATTCAGTCACAAGTATTGATCAGCGGGCATTCTATAATTGCACATCCCTTACAAGCATAGTTATCCCAGATTCAGTAACAAGTATTGGTAGTGATGCATTCTCTTTTTGCACATCCCTTACAATTTACTGTGAAGCAACGGCAAAGCCAAGCGGATGGGATTCTAGTTGGAACTATTCAAATAGACCTGTTGTTTGGGGATATACAGGCGAATAATAATCAAATTAACAGAACTCCAAGAGCGTCTGCCAAAAGGTGGACGCTCTTTTTGTGTGTAACGGTGGTTTGCTTTTGAAACGCGGGAGGATGGTATCCTCCCCTACGGAGTAAGTGCGAACAAGGTGCGGTGAGGTTGGATTTATCGGTCAGTTGAGATTGTTTGCACCAAAGCCTCCCTCCGAGAGGGAGGTGGCACCGAAGGTGACGGAGGGAGCCTGCGAAATTATAGAATATATCTCGTCATATCACGAGTAATAAGAATAAAATCTCGCACTCTCCTCCACCGCTCCGCGGAGCCCCCTCTCGGAGGGAGCCTGCTTTGGTATTTCAAACATCCCGATATTCAATAAAAGTTACTTTGTTTTTGTAAGCGGACGGCCGATGACCGCCCCTACGGAGTGGGCGCGAACAAGGTGAGGTGAATTGAGGTATGGGTTTTATGTATCTAATGTAGGGGAGCATTCCATATGCCCCCGTAAATGATTATTGGGCGGATATAGAATCCGCCCCTACGGTGTTTACGGTATAAATATTACAAATTCGTAGCCGTTTTGCTATGAATATGGCTATTATTCACCACAAAATTAGCACAAACCTTGTAGGGGTCGACGTCCCCGACGACCCGCCATTATATAAAACTAACTCCCCTATAAATCAAAATTTGAAATACACTAAAAAGG
>JAZLBH010000021.1:0-9966 GCA_045613605.1 Eubacteriales bacterium | reverse complement strand
CAGTCATTTCATATATTTTCAGCTTCATTTTTTGAGCCCACAAAATCACCTCAAGGTCAAATGCAAAATTGTTCGTTTTGCAAAGTGAGAAAATTCTTCTTCCCACTTCCCCGTCAAACGCCTTAAAGCCGCATTGAGCGTCTGAAATTTTAATTCCGCCAAACAAATTAAGCACGGTGATATAGGTCCTTGACGCGAGCTTTCTTATAAAGGTATAGCCCTCATATCCCTCCTTATGCTTTGCGCGTGAAGCCACGAGCACGGGATACTCACCACCATCCATAATTTCCACCGCCGTTGAGATCACGTCAACGCCGTATGCAAGGTCTGCGTCGGTAAAAATAACGATATCTCCGACAGATGCCAAAACCGCACAGCGCACTGCACAGCCCTTGCCCTGATTTTTTTGATATCCGACAACTCTTACTCGCGGAAGCTTTAGAGAATTGACGATATCGGCAGAGCCGTCCTTGCTTCCGTCGTCCGCAAAAATAATTTCATAATCGTCACCGAAATGCTCACTCATATATTTGTCAAGCACTCTTGCAGTGCTTTCGATTATTGAGCTTTCATTGTACATTGGTACGCAAAGAGATATTCTCATTTCGTCACTCCCTTTCTATAAACGAATATATCGACCTCCACCTCTGTTTCAAGCAAGGTCAAGGCAAGCAGCTTTTGCATATCCTTTTCACTTGTTCTATAGCTGTAGGGCGTCATAGAAAATAGATCTCTGATCGCCTTTTCAGAGTCAAGCTGAATAGTATACGAAACGTTATGCTTTTCCAAAAAAATCATATTTTGAGGCATGTCCGCGCGCTCCTCGTTGAGATGCACCGTATCATAAATTGCCTTTTTTAAGCCGTAAAGATGGTTTTTGCCCGCAGTAACGACAATAAGCAAGCCGCCATCCTTCAAGGCGCGGCAAAACTCCTCCTCGGCACAGGGCGCAAATATATTCGTAATGGCATCCGCGCCACATGAAGCCACGGGTAGCTCGTAAATTCCGCCAACACCGAAAACGGCGTTTGAAATGCCTTCTCTTTTAGCGCTCTTAGATGCGGAAATGATTGCCTCCTTCGACAAATCAAAGCCATACGTCACAGCGCCCGTGCTTCGAGCAATGCGGTTGGTGTAATAACCCTCACCGCAGCCCGCGTCAACGATTGCGCTCTCAAAATTCAAGCCCGAAAGTATTTCACAAACCTTATCCGCAATCGGCTGATAGTAGCCAAGGCTCAAAAACTCAGTTCTTGAGCGCACAGCCCTTTTGTCATCTCCCCCCGTTGCTCTGCCCGGACAAAGATTAACGTGCCCCGATGCCGAAATATCGAAGCAATGTCTTTTTTCACCGCGACAAAAATAGCTTTTTTCATCCTTGTAAAGCGCAGCCTTGCACACGGGACAAATCAAAATGTCAGTTGATCTCATAATTTCTCCAAATCAAAATATTCCAGTCCATCATTTTACACCCAAATTGTTAACTTTTTTTGAACAAAATTCCCCCGTATTTATATATATATATATTTTAATATTTTTTTTTAAATAAAAAAATATTAAAAATTTTTGCGAAAATCCCTTGAAAAATGGGAATTTTTCGGTTATAATTAATATATAAACCACCTGTGGAGGAATTTATGCTTGAGTTTATAAGATCAGAGCTTGCACAATTTAATATCGACCTTGTCTCCTCTCTTTCTCTTGATGAGTGTGAGATAATCCGTCCCTATCTCTTGGATAAAAACGGGATACAAAGCGGATCCGCAGTCATATTTGCCGTCCCCTACCTTGCCAACGACAAGGATCAGGAGAGCAATATCTCGGCATATGCCGTAAGCCGTGACTACCACCTCTTTTTCGCGTCACTTTTTGAAAAAATCATAGGCGCGCTTGAAGAAAAATATCCAAATAATAAATTTGTGGGCTTCACCGACCATTCCCCCATAAACGAGATACGCGCGGCATCTCTCGCAGGACTTGGTATTATGGGCAAAAATCATTTACTTATAACAGAAAAGCACTCCTCCTTTATCTTTATCGGTGAGATCATCACTGACGCAATCATCCCCTCTCACGCAAAGGGCATTGAATACTGTGTGGATTGCGGTGCCTGTGCCTTAGCATGCCCCATAGGTATGAATATAGAAAAATGCCTTTCATCCGTCACTCAAAAAAAGGGGGATTTATCCGATGAAGAGGCACTGCTGATCAAAAAGCACGGGTGCGCTTGGGGCTGTGATATTTGCCAAAATGCTTGTCCATACACGAAAAAGGCAATCAAGGACGGCACGATATATACGAGCGTCGATTTCTTTCATAAGGAGCGCACTCCCCTGCTTACAAAGGAAGCCGTAAACGGTATGAGCGACGAGGAGTTCAAAAGACGCGCATACTCGTGGCGCGGCAAAAAAACCATAATCAGAAATCTTGAAATAATTGAAGGAAAGGAGAAATAAAATGTTACATTTTATCTACGGTCCTATCGGATCCGGCAAAACCACAGTCCTTTTGAAATATCTTGAGGGCGATATAAATCAGGGCAAAAAAGCTTTCTTTATCGTTCCGGAGCAAGAAACCGTTGCCGCCGAACGAAAAATAGTATCTCTTTTCCCCACCTCTGCACAGCTTAACGTTGAGGTGCTTAATTTCTCTCGACTTTGTAACAAAATCTTCAGAACGTATGGCGGTCTTTCCTATAATTTTGCAACGAAGCCAATAAAATCCCTTATAATGTGGAACACCCTGCGCGAGCTTTCTCCAATGCTTGAGGAATACCGCGCAACCGACGTTTCCGATTTTTCCCTCACTCAAAAAATGCTCTCGGCTACGCAGGAGCTTAAGGCGTATTCAATTTCTCCCCAGAGGCTTGATTCAACCTGCGCAAAAATTGATGAGAACTCGGCTCTCTACGGTAAATTGCGCGACGTTTCATTGATATATTCGGCATACACAAGTCAGATCAGCGAGCATTTTGACGATAGCGCCGACGATATTTCAAAAGCCATTGACATTCTTAATAATAAGAGCTTTTTTGAATCAACTAGCGTATATCTTGATTCCTTTGCAGGCTTTACAAAGCAAGAATTTGATTTCATTATTAAAATAAACGAGCTTTGTGACGACGTATACATTACTCTCCCCATTCCCACACCAAACGATAATTCAATACATTTGGATAGCATAAGGAATACGGTATCATCCCTTAAAAAACGCCTTGATGCTAGGGATTATGACGAGATTTTCTTGACCGAGGATCGCAAGGCGTCATCCCCCGCCCTTAAGTATCTTAAAAATAATATTTGGAATTTTGAAGCACCTGCATTTTGCGGTGACGACAGCTGCATCTCTGCATTCCTTTGCGAGACCCCTTATTCCGAATCCGATACAGTTGCAAGTGAAATCCGCAAGGCGGTCAAGGACGGCGCAAGATATAACGAGATTGCCATTATTTTAAGAGACACTGAAAAATACCGCGGTATTTTGGACGTTTCTCTTGATAAATACGGAATTCCGTATTTCATGAGTGAAAAAACCGACCTTATGACAAAGCCGCTTGCAAAATTTATTTTCAGCGCGCTTAAAATAAAGGAAAGTAATTGGAGGGGCGAGAGCGTTATAGCCCACCTTAAATCGGGTTATTGCGACGTTGACCCGTTTGACGTCGACGTTTTTGAGGATTACGTCAGCACCTGGAATATAAACGGAAATAGATTTCTTGGTGAAAAATGGACCATGAATCCCGACGGATATTCAGCCCACCTCACAAAAAGAGGAGAAAAGATCCTCGCCACCGCAAATTCGGTAAGAGAAGCCGTCGTTCCCTCTCTTTCAAGATATTTTGCCATGCTTGAGGCATCGCAAAGCGTTAAGGAAATGTGCGGTGCTACCGTTGAATTCTTAAAGGATTCCCATATAACCGAAAAGGTAAGACAGGGCTGCACTGCTCACTTGTCACGCGGCAATAAAAAGGCGGCGGACGAGGATATGAAGCTCTATACGCTCACCCTTAACATTCTCTATGATTTAGCCAACGTTTTTGGTGATAAGGAGCTTACCTTTGATGAATTCTTTGCCGCGCTTTCACTTATGTTCTCACAAAGCGACATCGGCACGATTCCCACCTCAGTTGACGAGGTTATGATCGGCTCTGCATCAATGCTTCGTACCGATAACATCAAATATGCAATCATTATGGGGCTTAATGAGGGTGAATTCCCCGCCTCGGTAAAGGATAACGGCATTTTCACCGACTCTGATAAAGCAATGCTTGAGGAATTGGATATAACCCTTTCATCGAGTTCAAGCATCAAGACAAGTGAGGAGCTGTTCTTCGTCTATCGCGCGCTTTCAGTACCAAGTGAAGGATTGACACTCACCTCAAGCGCCCTCTCATCTGACGGTGCATCTCAAAGACAGTCCATCGCCATCGAAAGAGTTAAAAAGCTCTTTCCCACCTTATCGCACACTAAGGAAAGCACGCTCTCTCCCATAGATAAAATATGGAATATAGAGCTTGCAAAGGAAGCCTATTCAAAAATCAAGGATTATACGAATTCCAATGAAATAAGCGAAATAATAAAGGAATATGAAAATAGCAACAGCTTTGAAAAAAGAGGTGAAATTCCGCTTTCGCAAAGAAATTGCTCCGTTTCACCCGATATTGTTAACAAGCTTTTCGGCAACCGACTCTCACTAACGCAATCCCGACTTGAAAAATACGTTCTTTGCGGATTTGACTACTATTGCTCATACGTTTTAGGACTTCGCGAAAGCAAGAGGGCGGTATTCCAATTAAATGATATAGGTACCTTCATACACTACATTCTTGAAATGTTTATGAAGGATATCACCGCTGACGGCAAGCTCAATTTGACATTAACCGACCAAGAAATTGACGAAATTTTGCAAAAAAACATTCGCAACTATCTCTTCGAGCTTTTGGGTGAGGACTATGCCCTTTCAAACAGAACAAAGCACCTTTTCCTGCGACTTAACAAGCTTTCGTTTATGATTGCCAAAAATCTCATAAACGAATTCAAGGCAAGTGACTTCTATCCCGCATATTTCGAGCTGAAGGTCGGGATGGGGGATGGCGGAATCAATGCACTTGAATTTGAGCTTAAGGACGGAAGCGTCGTTACCCTGCGCGGAATCGCCGACCGAGTTGACACGTATAAAAAGGACGGCAACGTCTATATCAGAGTGGTTGACTACAAAACGGGTAGCAAGGAATTTTCATTTGATGACCTTAAGGATGGGCTTAACACCCAGCTCTTAATCTACCTTTTCTCCATTTGCTACGCGCAAAACGATGAAACCAAGGCAAAATTTGGATGCGATGATGGCGGTGCGCTCTTGCCCGCGGGAATTCAGTATCTTTCATCCAACGCGCCCGTGGTTTCAGTGGACAAATTCTGCGACGGAGATTCTATTGAGGAGCTTATTCAAAACGAATTTTCAAGAAGCGGACTTATTACCGGTGACCCCGAAATAATTCAAGCAATAAATCACGATCTTGACCCCAAGATCGTTTCAAAATTCAAAACGAACGATCAAGGCGAATTAGTCGGCAAAAGCCTTGTTGGCAACGATGGATTCAATGAAATCTACAATATGCTTTCAGAAACCATCGTGCGCGTTGCCGAAAGCATGCGAGACGGAAATGCAAACGCAATTCCCCTTCGCAAGGGCGAGGCGGCTCCCTGCCGTTATTGTAAAATGAAGGCAATTTGCCGCGCATCAGCTTGTAAAAGCAAGATTTAAGGAGGTGGAGATATGAGTAAAAATTGGACTCCCAAACAAAAACAAGCCATAGAAACACGTGGCAAGACATTGCTCGTTTCCGCCGCCGCTGGCTCGGGAAAAACGGCAACTCTAACCGAAAGAATAGTCAGAAAATTGACTGACGAGCAAAATCCCGCCGATATTTCAAAAATGCTCGTGGTTACCTTCACACGTCTTTCAGCCGCTGACCTGAAGAGAAAAATATCAAATGCAATTTCAGACGAGCTTGCCAAAAATCCGACAAGTCAGTATCTTTCAAAGCAGTTAGTTCTTCTTGAAAGCGCACACATTTGCACCATTGACTCGTTTTATCTTGACATAGTTCGCTCTAATTTTGCGCGTCTTTCACTTCCCTCCAACTTCCGACTTGCCGACGAGGGTGAAATGGCTCTTCTTCGCAAGTCAGTTATGGACGATATAATCGAAAAGCATTACGATGCAAGCGCCCAAAATGACGATGGATTTCTCTCCTTCGTTGAAAACTTCACCTCTGCCAAGCAAAGCGATACCCTTTCTGACGTTTTCTTGGCTCTTGAAAACAAGCTTTGCTCAAGGACAGAGGGCACGAATGCCATTCTGTCGTTTGCAAACGAGTTGATTGATGAAGCCGACTTAGACTTCTTTTCAAGCAGACAGGGGCAGATCATCTATCAGTATATTTACAGCGGCGCGCTTCATTATTACAATGCCTTGGTCAGTTGCTGTGATATCATTTGCGAAAACGAAAAAGCATCAAGCGCCTATCTTTCCGCCTTCGCCTATGAAAAGGATTTCTTTGCCAAATTAATAGAAATTCTCAAGGGCAAGGACTACTCACTTGCTCGCGAGCATTCACTCACCTTTAATAAGCAACGCCTTGGCACACTAAAAAAGGAATTTCAAAGTGATGAGATTCTCACCTGCAAGGCACTTCGTGATGAGGAGTGCGCATTTATCAAAGCCATAAACGAAAGGTATTTTTCATTTGACGAGGAGCAGATAAAGAGCACGATGCATAAGACTGCCGCCATATTGAGCTCCCTTTATTCAATACTTTCCGAATTCCAAAGAGCCTCACTTGAAGAAAAAATCAAGCGCCGCGCCTTTGACTTTGATGATATTAGAAAATTCGCATATCAATTGTTGACCGACGAAAACGGAAGCCCAAGTGATATAGCGCTTGCCTATAGAGAGCAGTTTGATGAGATCTATATCGACGAATATCAGGACGTTGATGCAATGCAGGACCGCATCTTCACTCTTATATCCAAGCCCAACAATAGATTTATGGTTGGTGATATCAAGCAAAGCATCTATAGCTTCCGCGGTGCGGACACCGACGTTTTTGCAGGATATAAAAAGGCATTCCCCACAATTGAGAATGCAAACGACTCAGACAACGCGTTGATCTTCATGTCGAACAACTTCCGTTGCGACGAAAACGTTATTAATTTTACTAACAAAATCTTCTCATTCCTTTTCGGCAACTGTGGTGAGAGCATTGAATATACACCCAACGACGACCTTATATTCTCAAAGGTTGAAGAGGGGCGCGTGCTTGCTTCTCCCACGGTGAACCTCACGGTTATCACCGCCGACGAGTCGGCTGCCGAGGACGATGGCGATGATGAGGAGGAAAAGGCGGACATCAATCCCGAGGCAATATGGATCGCCAACGAAATCCAGCGCCTTATCAAATACGAATACAAGGCCGACGGAACGAAAATCGAGCCCCGTGATATAGCGGTGCTTATGCGCTCCACAACTCCCGCAGGGGATATCACAAGGGCGCTCGAGGCACTCAAGATTCCCTGCTCCGATAACTCAAAATACGACCTTTTTGAAACTCCGGACGTGCTTTTGATGCTCTCATTGCTTTCAAGCATTGATAATCCCCACAGGGATATACCGCTTGCCGCAACGCTCTACTCACCGATTTTTGCCTACTCGATGGACGAGCTTATTGAAATAAGAACCTCCGCCGAGGCGAAAATGTCACTTTTTGAAGCGTTGAGATATTATCAAGGCAACAACGAGGACATAAAAGCCAAAAATGAATATTTTATGGAAAAGCTCATAAAATATCGCTCACTTGCGACCTCCTTGGCAGTTGACAAGCTCATAAACCAAATTTATCGCGACTTGTCGGTTGCGTCCTTGGATGGAGTAAATTCCGGCAACCTCACGCGACTTTATGAAATGGCAAGAAGGTTTGAATCGGGCTCCTTTAAGGGTCTTAATAACTTCATTTCATACATCAACGAGCTAATTGAAAATAAAAAGGTCCCCTCCCTCACCTACGAGGACGCGGACACAAATTCAGTTCAAATGATCACAGCCCACAAATCAAAGGGCCTTGAATTCCCCGTTTGCTTTATCTGTAACACACAAAGTGCCTTCAGCACCGAGGATACAAAGCCAAATCTTCTCTATCATTCGCGCGCAGGCATTGGCTTAAAGCTCGCGTATGAGGGCGGCATGGCACGTCTTAACACGCCGATTCGCGAGGCGGCGGCGCTTGAAATATTAAACGCGCAGATAGAGGAGGAAATGCGAATCCTTTACGTCGCTCTGACCCGTGCAAGAGAGCGCCTTTATATCACCGCGCACACTCGCTCTCGCCTTGAAAAGCTTGAGGAAGCATCTTCACTCACCTCGCACTTTGCGGGTGATTTCAAGGTAAAAAAATGTAAGAATTGGCTCTCTATGATCCTTGCGGCGATCCATCCGCTAAAGAGTAAGGATAGCTACACATTTACCGCGCTTGAAAAGGATGCCGTAACACTCAATTTCATCGGCAACGATGCCGCTAAAAATGAAAAAGAGCCGGCAAAAGCCATTACGGACGAGCAGATTTGCGAAATCAAGCAGAGACTTGACTTCACCTATCCGCACGCTCACTTAAATAAGCTCCCTGCCAAGCTCTCGGTCTCAAAGCTTACGCCAACCGTGCTTGACGACGTCGATGACGCGGCAACGCTTGAAAGCTTTGACGAGGCAAAAATTCTTGAAATTGAAGAATTTTTTGAGAGCAAATCGAGAGTAACGAGCGCCGATAAGGGTACCGCCACTCACCTTTTCCTTCAATTTTGCGATTTCAAGAATGCCGAGGAAAACGGTGTGGAAACCGAGCTTGCACGCCTTTTGGAAAATAAATTTATAGCTCCCCAAATTGCCGAGCTGATAAATATCAAGCAGCTTGAAAAATTCTTTGAGAGTGATTTCTACTCATCTCTCAAAAACGCTAAAAAGCTCTACCGTGAGCAGCGCTTTAACATTTTGCTGCCCGCATCACGTTTCACCGAAAACAAAGAATTCAAGAGTGAGATTGAGGGCGAAGATGTGCTCGTTCAGGGAGTTATCGACCTGTTCTTTGAGGATGAAAACGGAAAAATAATCCTTTGCGACTATAAGACCGACCATCTCACACACGAGGAATTAGAGGACGAAGCCCTCGTCATCAAGAAAATGACGGAGCGCCACGGCAAGCAGCTTGAATACTACTCAATGTCAATTGAGAGGTTGCTCGGCAAGAGCCCCGATAAGATCCTCATCTACTCTCTCCCCTACGGCAACGCAGTGGAAATTGAGATCTGATTCAAAGGCGTTAATCTAAAAGCATAAATTAAAAGCGCTAACTCAAAGACATAAACACAAAATACAAATATCCCCCGAAAATCTTCACATTTTCGGGGGATATAATATTAATTTTTTCCTTGAAAAATTGTAACTGCCTTAAAGGCATTCTTAATAGCTCCCTGATAACCGTCTGTTGTATAAGTTGAGCCTGCAATTATGATTTCCCCATAATCAGCTTCTGTCTTACCTGCAAACTGACCGTAGAATTCTTCGTCAGCACATGCAGAACCAAAGCCATTTGTTTCTTTCTGAGATACTGTATAACAGTCAACAACTGTGCCGTCCTTTGTGATAGCAACACGAACAAGAATATATTCACCAGATGCACCGTAGTGAGCATCACCGTTGATACCAAAGCCTGCGCCCTCTACTTCGATAACGTAAACGCCTGCATCAGTTACCTTAGCGGATTTAACTCTCTTTGAAACACCGTCAAACGACTTAATATCAAGTTCTGTAAATGTTGTTGCCTTGATTGTAGCAACTGCGTTAGCAGCTACTTCATTAGCTTCACCGATCACGTTACCTTCAGCGTCTACACCAACAAATGTTTCGCCGATTACT
>JAZLBH010000020.1:0-2771 GCA_045613605.1 Eubacteriales bacterium | reverse complement strand
GAGCTTTTTTTCAAAAAAGCGAAAAATCCTTCTCTTTGTAACTAACCGATAAATCCCAATTTATTTGTCAATAACTCTCGCAGGCACGCCAACTGCAGTTGCGCCATCGGGAACATCACTCAAAACCACCGCATTAGCACCAATTTTGACGTTATTTCCTATTTCTATATTGCCAAGTATCTTTGCGCCAGCACCAACGAAAACTCCATTGCATAAGGTTGGATGCCGTTTGCCACGGCCTTTGCCGGTTCCACCAAGGGTAACTCCTTGAAAAATCGTACAATCATCACCGATGATTGCGGTTTCACCTATCACAACTCCACTTCCGTGGTCGATAAGCAATCCTTTTCCAATAAAGCACGCGGGATGAATTTCAATTCCCGTCAACCATCTCGAAATTTGACTTATAACAGTGGCAATAAGCTTAAAACCACTAATATACAGCCAATGCGCAACTCTATATAGCAAAATCGCGTGAACACCTTGATTAGTTAATAAAATTTCAATCCTTCCGCGAGAAGCGGGGTCTCTTTTTTGTACTGCTTCTAAATCGTATTTTATTGATTTTCCTATATTTTTTACGTCATCAACTACTCTAATCATAATTGCCTCCGTAAAAAAAGCCTCTGCACCCATTGGGTGCAGAGGCATAAAAAACGCGGTTCCACTCTGCTTCGGACAAAATTAATTGCCCATCTTTAATTCCTTAACGCGGAAAAACGTCCGTCCGTTTCTTGACGAAGACCTCAAAAGCGCACAAGCCGTCTTTATCAACGCACCTTGCAGCCTATGGGTGCGCTCTCTGTGTGACAAAAGCTCGGTTTCTTCTTTATCATCGGTTATATAAGCATTATACTCAATTTTTTATTATTTGTAAATAGTTTTTGAAAAAATTATTTTTCCTCAGCAATAACTGCAATACCAAGCTCAGCAAGAGTCTTGTCATCCTGAGGAGCAGGACACTTACTCATAAGCTCACTTGCATTCTGTACCTTCGGGAACGCAATAACGTCACGCAAGCTATCCGCCTCGGTCATAACCATTGCAAGACGGTCAAGACCCATACCGGAGCCACCGTGAGGCGGTGCACCGTATTTGTAAGCTTCCACAAGGAAGCCGAATTTTGCATCAATTTCTTCAGGTGTCAAGCCAAGTGCCTTGAACATCTTTTCCTGCAACTGCCAGTCGGTAATACGGATAGAGCCCGAAAGAAGCTCAGTACCGTTAAGCACCATGTCATAGCATCTTGCATAAACCTTACCGGGATCGCTCTCAAGATAAGGCAAGCATTCCTCAAGAGGCATTGTGAAGGGGTGGTGCATTGCATCCCAATGCTCAGTTTCTTCGTTCCACTCAAAGAATGGGAATTCAGTAATCCACAAGAAGTTAAATACGCCTGTGGGAACCATATCAAGCTTTCTTGCAACGATTTGACGAAGCGCACCAAGAGTAGGAAGAACAACCTTGTTCTTGTCCGCACAAATAAGAAGCACGTCACCCTTTTCAAGTCCAACTGTTGTATAGATGGCATTAAGCTCGTCCTCAGTCATGAACTTAGCAAATGAGCAGTTGGGAGCTTCATCAACCCAACGAACGTAAGCAAGACCCTTTGCACCAATTCCCTTTGCGTGCTCGGTGAGCTTGTCGATTTCCTTTCTTGTAAGAGTAGCGGCGCCACCCTTAGCAACGATACCGCGAACGCTTCCGCCGTTTTCAAACGCGGACTTGAATACAACGAATTCGCTATTCTTAACCGCATCGGAAAGGTCGATAATTTCCATTCCGTATCTTGTGTCGGGCTTATCTGAGCCGTAACGGTTCATAGCCTCTGTATATGTCATTCTCTGCATGGGCAACTGAATGTCAATGCCAAGAGTTTCCTTGAACGCGCGCTGAATGAAGCCTTCGTTCATACCCATAATATCTTCCTGAGTAGCGAAGGACATTTCAAGGTCGATCTGTGTAAACTCGGGCTGACGGTCAGCTCTAAGGTCCTC
Source organism: Eubacteriales bacterium (assembly GCA_045613605.1). GTDB lineage: Bacteria > Bacillota > Clostridia > Oscillospirales > CAG-272 > RGIG4608. The sequence continues at coordinate 774 of JAZLBH010000020.1, read as the reverse complement.
GTCTCTAAAGCAACGAGCAAGCTGAATGTAACGGTCAAAGCCGGAAAGCATAAGCAACTGCTTGTAAATCTGAGGTGACTGAGGAAGCGCATAGAAGCTGCCCTTGTGAATACGAGAAGGAACTATGTAGTCACGAGCACCTTCGGGTGTGGGCTTAATCATCATGGGAGTTTCGATTTCAAAGAAACCGTTCTCGTAGTAATATTCTCTTGCAATGCGTGCAATATCGTGACGCATCTTGATATTTCTCTGAAGCTCAGGACGGCGAAGATCAACGTAACGGTATTTAAGAGCAGTTTCGTCCTTAACCTTCTTGTTGTCATTTACTTCAAAGGGAGGTGTTTGAGCAACGGAAAGAATCTTAAATTCCTTAACGTAAACCTCAAGCATACCTGTGGGAAGATTGGGATTGATAGCTCCCTCTCCTCTACATCTTACAGTACCGTGAGCGCAAACAACGTATTCTGCACGGCAGGAGAATGCCTTGTCGAAAATCTCTCTGTCAGTTGTGTCGTCAAATGCGAGCTGAACGATACCCGTTCTGTCGCGAAGGTCGATGAAAATGAGTGCGCCGAGGTCACGCTGACGCTGAACCCAACCCATAACACAAACATCCTTGCCAATATATTCTTCTGTGAGATGCGCGCAATAGCACGTTCTCTTATCATTAGCACTTAAAAATTCTGCCATATTTGTCTTCCTTTCTCGCTATTAGCAAAGCAAAATTTATCACTTTACATTATAAAACAGTTTTTTATAAAAGTCAACAATTTA
>JAZLBH010000019.1:0-5242 GCA_045613605.1 Eubacteriales bacterium | reverse complement strand
TGAAAACGGCGCTACAAACGGCAAGTTTGAGCTTGCTAAAAAAGCAAAAGAGCTCGGACTTGATGCCATCCACGACACCGTGCATGAAATGGCACGCGATGAGGCGCGCCACGGTATGGCTTTCGAAGGTCTTTACAACAGATACTTTAAGAACTAATTTAATCGATTATACGGTTTTTCATTTCCGTTTTTCGCAAGGCACATTCCTTTCACTTGCGAAAACACTCCTATAAATAAAATAAAAAGTGCAAACCAAGAGGGTGGGACTTGTCCCACCCTCTTTGGGCTTGTAAATTGGGGTTTATCGAGTTGCTAGCACAAAGCGAGTGCGAACACACTAACAAAATCCAAAATTTGACAATTTAATGCAAAATAATTGACAATGCTTGGAAAATGCACTATAATTATATTATGAACACTAGGTGTTTTGCTAAAAAATATTAATTTTAAGTATTGGAGGGATTGATTGTGAAGGAGTTTTTCGGCTTTGGAACAGGCGAATATCCATATGGAAGACCGGCTGACGGCTTTATGTCTTGGCAGCATTTGGTGCAGGTTTCAATTTTTGTGGCAGTTGGCGTTGCTTTGGCAATTATTTTGGGCAGGCTCAACAAAAGCAAGGATTATAAAGCCAAAAACAAGGTGTTGATTTGGGCAGCTATAGCGATCGATTCCTTTGAAATCGCTAAAATAATAATCGGTAGCGTTCAAAATCCAATGTATTGGAGAGTTTCATTGCCCCTGTTTTTGTGCAGTATACAGCTCATCACGATTCCGCTTGCGGCATTTTCAAAGGGAAGAATAAAGGAATCCGCCTTGGATTTCGTGCTGCTTTTCGGTATTTTGGGCGGAGTTTTGGGCACGGTTGGAGCCGCGCAGAATTACAATGCTTATCCTGCGTTTTCTTGGCCCAATATCGTATCGGCTACCACGCACACGATTTCGGCGTTTTCATCCCTGTATATCGCAATAAGCGGTATGACGAGCTTGAAAAAGAAAAATTTGCCCATTACGTTTGCCATTTTGTTTGGATTTGGCATCGCCGCGTATATTGCAAACATCGCCCTTGATTATAATTATATGTTTTTAATGAACCACGACGGCACGCCTTACGTTTACTTGTATAATTTTGTAAACGGCAACAAGATTTTGTATCCGACCTTGGTTATGCTGTTGTTTGTTGTATACATCGCTATTTTCTATGCCGTGCACTTTAAAATCGTTAAAAAGAAAAAGGCTAATGGCTGATTTTAGTCGATGAATCAATTTTTTGTTCCGTTTTTTCATAAGGAGCCTTCCTTTACCTTGTGAAAATTATTTTCTATAACTTAGACCAAAAGGGTGGGACTTGCCCACCCTTTTGGTGTGTAAATCGGGGTTTGGCGGTGCGCCCCTACAGAGATAGTGCGAACAGGGTGCGATGAATTGAGGTATGGGTTTTATGTATCTGATGTAGGGGAGCATTCCATATGCTCCCGTACATGATTATTGGGCGGATATAGAATCCGCCCCTACGGTGTTTGATATATAAATATTAAAAATTCGTAGCCGTTTTGGTATGAATATGGCTATTATATTGCAAAAAATAGCACAATCTTTGTAGGGGAGGACTGTGTGCTCCCGTAATTAAATAAAACCAACTTCTCGACAATCTCAAATTTGAACTAGCAACTTGACAAATTGTGCGCGTTGTGATATCATCTTAACGAAATCCTATTTATTTACAAAAGAGGTAACAAAATGAAAAGATATGCTATTTACGGCGCGGGATCACTTGGAACGGTTCTTGGCGCGTACATAACCAAAAACGGCGGTCAAATCGACCTCATCAATCGCAATCGCGCACACGTTGACGCTCTTCGCACAAACGGAGCGATCATCAACGGCACGGTGGATATGAAGGTTCCCGTATCGGCACTCACTCCCGACGAGATGAGTGGAAAATATGACGTAATCCTTCTTTTGACAAAGCAGCTTTTGAACAAGGAGGTTGTAACCTTTTTGAGCGACTATCTTGCTGATGACGGCGTTATCGTTACTCTTCAAAACGGACTCCCTGAGCCCGGTATTGCCGAAATTGTCGGCTCTAACCGTACAATGGGATGCGTGGTTGAGTGGGGCGCAGCTTTGGGTGAACCCGGTGTTTGCACACTCACAAGTGAGGTGGATGGTCTTTCGTTCCACATGGGCAAAATGGACGGCATCACAGACGAAAAATTCAACGAGGTTAAGGATTTGCTTGAATTGATGTGTCCTGTTCACGAGGAGAGCAATTTGATTGGCGCGCGTTGGTCAAAGCTCCTTATCAATGCAACGTTTTCAGGTCTTGGAACCGTTGTTGGCGGTGTTTTCGGTGACGTTTCCGAGGTCAAGGCGGCGCGCAAGGTGGCAATTCGTTGCATGAAGGAATGCATTGATGTCGGTCACGCGGCAGGCGCTGAATTTGCACCCGTACAGGGCAAGAATATTACCGCGTTGTTCTATTATAAGGGCGCAGTTAAGAGAGCAATTGCAACAATGCTTATCCCGATTGCCATGAAAAAGCACCGCAACATTGAACCCTCAATGCTTCAAGACCTTAAAAAGGGCAAGGCTTGTGAGATCGATGCGATCAACGGAATTGTTTGCGAATGGGGCAGAAAATGCGGAGTGAAAACTCCAATTAACGATAAAATCGTTGAAATTATTAAAAAGTGCGAAAAGGGAGAGCTCACTCCCTGTGCGGATAACATAAAATTTTTCGACGAATTGCTTTAATAAAATAACAAAAGGGCTGAAAAATCAGCCCTTTTGTATTATATTTTGATCGAATTATCTCATCTTTTTTGCGCCGAGGAGACCGAGCACGCCGTCGATAATGAGGAGTGCGCCGCAGATCTTCATAACAACTCCCAAAACATTGCCTGTGGAAACCGCAAGTGTTATACCGATAGCGATTGTAAGAGCCGCAACGATAACGCTCAAGGCATTTGCCTTTTTGATTTTCAAAACGGAAATCAAATCAAAGATACCCTTAGCGGCAATAAGCACACCAAGAACCTTTAACACGATATCAAAAATAGTCCAGCCGAGGATTATTATAATGATACCGATCGCAAGATTTACAATTCCGCTGCCCGTGCGTCCCTTAAGAAGATCAAGAACGCCCATAACAACAAAGAAAATGCCTGCAATAGTCATTGCCCAGTTAAGCAATTGAGCATTAAAAATCACAAGAAGAGCGCCAAGAATAATGTAAAGCAAGGGAGATGTGAGATTAATATTTGGTCTTTTTTTCATAAATAAACTCCTTTCAATGTTTTCAACATTATTTTACCATAAAATCGTTGTGTTGTCAATTATTTTTTGATTTGGAAATCCACACAAACCGCTACAACAACAAAAAGCCTTCCCAAAGGAAGGCTTTTTGTTAATCGATATAATAATTTGGAAACAGCTTTTCCCAAACCTTGCGGCAACCGTAGGTGTCGGCAATTGAAGAGTGGGCAACGCCCTCCCAATCAATTTCGAAGCACGCCATAGCATCAGTCAAGGATGCGTGTACAAGATTGGGGTGATTTTCGTGAATATATCGTACATATTCAAACGCGCAGCAACGAATTTTGGATTTAAGCGCCAATCTTTCCTGCTCGGTTTCGTAGATATATTTGATGTGCGAATAGTCGGTTGACACACCGTAAGCGATAATGTTGTCCGCCTTTTCAAAAATCTCTTTAATGCGAGGTGTAAGCTCCTCGAGTGTGGGTGAATCCTGCACCATTTCGGGAGTGATGCCGTGAATCTTCTCGGTTTTCTTCCACTTCGTTGTGTGGGTGGGCTTGATGAATGTGTCCATTATCAAATCACCGTTTCCGTCAACGATTGAAATTGAGATTATCTCATCTCTGTCGTAAAAGCCGGTGAGCTCAAGGTCAAAGAAAATCACGTTTTCGCGCTTCATTCCGAAATGCTGTGAGCGGTAAGCGTTACCGATTTCGCGGCGCTCGGCAAGGTCCTCGGTATAGCAGCTCTCGCAAAGCTTTTTCTTGTATCTTGGGTGCTTTCCGCACTTGATACACATAAGAGGCTGACGAATGCAGGTCTTTTTGTCATAAAAATAGGTTTTTACGCCGTCTTTTCTAAGGGAGAATCCAACGGGCTCCTCAACGGGCTCGTAAAAGATCTGAGCCAATCGCTCCTTGGTGAAAAATCCAAACGAAGCGGCACGGCGCGTGCTCATTCTGTCGATAACCGTTCCTGAGGGAAGGGTTTCGGTTTGCTCCTTCGAGTAAGTGAAATGCCAATCGTCGATTTCTGCCTCCTCAACGTTGTCGGGGCTGAAAAAGAAGATCACGGTTTCATCTGCATTTTCCTTGAATGCACAGGGAAGGGCGGTTGATTTCAAGTGAAATTTTTTAAGTTCGGCACGCGTAAGATACTGTTTTGTTCTTGCGGCCTCGTCCGTTATGGCAGGAATAACCAATCCCGGGCGCAGTTGTAATGTTGTTCTCAAAATAAATCTCCGTATATATAAAAATAATATAAAAATCTAAAACACACTAATGTTCAGTATAACACAAAATATATATTTTTTCAATAGTGTTCACAAAAAATATTGCATAAAAATACATTTTTCATTTTCTGCATATTTTTTGCTTTTTTGAAAATAATAAAATCAAGCAGAACTTTCTGCTTAAATGATATGAATGTATTGATATATTTATATTTGGAGGTCGAATTATGATTATTGATAAGATCGCGCTGATATTAACCATCGTCGGCGCATTGAACTGGGGAAGCATCGGCTTGTTTCAGTTTGACGTTGTCGCGTGGATCTGCGGTGGTCCTGCAACCATACTTGCGCGAGTGATTTATACGCTTGTTGCACTTGCGGGTATTTGGTGCATCTCTCTTTTGTTCCGCGAAACCGACGAAATGGTTTCAAGTGATATGAGATGATTTTAAGAGGGGGTGCTCAACCCCTTCTTTTTGTGTAATTTGAACGGACGACCGATGGTTGCCCATGTGGATCGAGTGCGAACAGGGTGCGATGAATTGATGGCATGGGGGTTATATACCCGATGGTAGGGGAGCATTCCATATGCTCCCGTATATGATTATCGGGCGGATATAGAATCCGCCCCTACGATGATTGATGTATAAATATTACAAATTCGTAGCCGTTTTGCTTTGAGTGTGGCTATTATATAAACAGCAAATCACAGATTTTTTCTGCGCCTGTTAAAATGCAGAAAAAATCGTT
>JAZLBH010000018.1:0-2103 GCA_045613605.1 Eubacteriales bacterium | reverse complement strand
TGTTGGAAAAAGAAAACGATGCTCGCAGCAAATTTACACTTTTGGCCGGACATGTAGAGAATATGATAAATACATCGTTCCGCCAGGTTGCTTTCCACTGTTTTGAGCATTTTGCTCATGAGCAGCGAGCAAAAGGAGAACTTACAGCCGAGAATCTCGACAACGCATGGATGGATTTTATGGGTTCATATCTCGGAAAGAGTGTCGATATTTCTGATATTGCACCGATATGGAGCTCGGTTCCTCATTTCTTCCATTATTCATTCTATGTTTACTCGTACTGTTTTTCATCTTGCGTTGTGAACGCATTGTATGAGCTGTATAAGAGTAATACGATAGAAAACTTTGCGGATAAATATCTGCAAATGTTGAAGATGGGAGGAGTTGAAAATTATCGAGAGGCTTTGGCTCATTTCGGAATTAATGCTTCTAATCCTGCTTTTTGGCAAGAAGGCATCAACCTTGTTTCTAAGTATATTGACGAGCTTGAAAAACTTGCTGAGGAGATTGTTCGAAACTAAAATCCTAATCTGTAAAACAAAAAGGCTTCCGAAAGGAAGCCTTTTTGTTTTTAATGAAGAGAAATTATTTTACTTCTTCAAAGTCTGCATCAACAACATCATCTTTCGGTTGCTCTGTTCCCATATCCGGACCTTGAGCACCTTGTGTATCAGCTGTTGCGCCGGCTTGTTTATACATAGCTTCACCAAGTTTCAAAGAAGCCTGCATTAAACTTTCGGTTTTTTCTTTAATCATGCTGATATCATCAGCTTCTAAAGCAGTTTTAAGAGCTCTGATTTCTGTTTCAATAGCTTCTTTGTCTGCACCTGAAATCTTATCAGAATTTTCCTTCAAAGTTTTTTCGGTTGCATGAACCAAACTTTCTGCTTGATTCTTAGCTTCTACAACTTCTTTTTTCTTCTTATCTGCTTCTGCATTTGCTTCTGCATCTTTTACCATTTTTTCGATGTCGGCATCAGACAAACCGCCACTGGCTTGAATACGGATAACTTGTTCTTTGTTTGTAGCTTTATCTTTAGCAGAAACATTAACAATACCGTTTGCATCAATATCAAATGTAACTTCAATTTGTGGCAAACCGCGAGGAGCCGGAGGAATACCTACCAAATCAAATTGACCGAGCAATTTGTTGTCTGCAGCCATTTCACGTTCACCTTGGAATACACGGATAGTAACCGCAGTTTGGCCATCTTCGGCAGTTGAGAATACTTGGCTTTTGCGTGTCGGAATAGTTGTATTTCTGTCAATCAAACGAGTGAATACACCACCCAAGGTTTCGATACCTAAAGACAAAGGAGTAACGTCGAGTAACAATACGTCTTTAACATCGCCCATCAATACACCGCCTTGAATAGCTGCACCTACTGCAACCACTTCATCAGGGTTAACGCCTTTATGCGGTTCTTTACCGAAAATTTCTTTCACTTTTTCTTGAACTTTTGGCATACGTGTCATACCGCCTACCAAAATAACTTCTTTGATTTCTCCGGCACTTAAACCTGCATCTGCCAAAGCTTTTTTACAAGGAGCAACTGTGCGTTCAATCAAATCATCAACCAAAGATTCGAGTTTTGCACGAGTCATTTTGATGTTTAAGTGTTTAGGACCTGTTGCATCTGCAGTGATAAACGGCAAATTAACATCGGTTTGAGTTGCAGAAGAAAGTTCGATTTTTGCCTTTTCTGCAGCTTCTTTTAATCTTTGCAAAGCCAAACGGTCATTTTTCAAATCAATACCGCTTTCTTTTTTGAATTCATCAGCCAAATAGTTTACGATTCTTTGGTCGAAATCTTCACCACCCAAGAAAGTATCGCCATTGGTAGATTTTACTTCAAACACACCGTCGCCGATTTCCAAAATAGAAATATCGAAAGTACCGCCACCCAAGTCATAAACGGCAATGGTTCCAGTTGTGTTTTTATCCAAACCATAGGCCAAAGCTGCGGCTGTCGGCTCGTTGATAATACGCAAAACATCTAATCCTGCAATTTTGCCGGCATCTTTGGTTGCTTGTCTTTGTGAGTCGTTAAAGTAAGCAGGAACGGTAATAACAGCCTTATCTACAGTTTCACCCAAATAAGC
>JAZLBH010000017.1:0-3990 GCA_045613605.1 Eubacteriales bacterium | reverse complement strand
AAACCCCCAAAGCTCATTTCATTCGCTTCGGGGAACCCCTACTCGCCCCGTACCCTCGGTTGCCTCTTTTCTTGCCCGACTCGCGTCGGTCATTTGCTTACGCAAAGTCGAAAAGTGAAAAAGCTCCGCAAAACTTTTTATAGAATTGGTTTGTGCTAACGTCCCTATAAATCAAAAATTGAACATTTTTAAGAAAAAAAGAAAATATTTTATCAACTTTTGGTTTAGTTTTTGCTAATTGATGTCTATTTCATAAATATTTCACCTATATTATAGAAGAAAAATCAAAAAAAGACTTGACAAAATCGCCTTTTTGTGTTTATAATATATGATGTCATTGTGTAAAAGCGTAAATACGGCTGAAAAGCAACACGCTTCCGAACATATTACCAAGGAGGTGGCAATAATGCTCAGAACATATCAACCCAAGAAAAGACAGAGAAAAAAAGAGCACGGCTTTAGAAAGAGAATGAGAACTGCTGACGGCAGAAACGTTCTTAAGAGAAGACGCGCTAAAGGCAGAAAAAGATTGACTTATTAATCTTTTGAGGGATATATCCCCAAAAATGTACCGATGACCGAGTGCGGTCGCTTTGCGACCCCAAAAACGTCATCGGTTTTTTTGTAGGAGATTAGCTTAGATTTTCAAAGCAAAAACTCTTTAGCCGCTTTTTCTTTGGCAAAACAGCCACAAAGAAAAAGCTAACAAAAAGAAATGGCAAATACAGGGCTACGCGCCCCGTACCCGCGCCACTGCGCGTGGAGCGGCACTTTTGAAAAAGTGGACAAAACACAGCACAAAGCGAGTGCGAACAATTCAAAACTAACTAACGGAAGCAACACAATTCAGCGACACAAAAGAAACGAAAGGACGAATGCAGGATGAAGGATATTGCGATAACAGAAAATCATCTTTATCAAAAAGCATATCGAAACGGTGAAAAGGCAAACACAAAGCACCTCTCCGTTTACATTTTGCGCGACTGGGGAGCAAAGAAGCAAATGCTTCAAAACCCCGAAAAGAAGTACATTAACCGAATCGGACTTTCAGTTTCTAAAAAAATCGGCGGAGCAGTAGTACGAAATCGAGTTAAGCGCATTATTCGTGCAGGACTTAACGAGGCAAGAGCTTATGCGCCACTTAAAACCGGCTATTTGATCGTTATAGCCGCAAGGCTTGGTGCACACGAGGTGGATAGCAAGGCTATAGCAAGCGAGCTTATCTACGCGTTCAAAAAGCTGGATACGTACAAAATTCCGCAAAGCACAAGCAACAACGAGCAAGGCAAATGAAAAAGATTTGCATTGGTCTCATTCGCTTTTACCAAAAACATCTTTCGAAGCTTAAGGGACAGCCAACCTGCCGTTTTCGTCCAACGTGCTCGCAATATGCCATTGAGGCATATTCGGAATGGGGATTTTTTATCGGCTCGGGCTTGACGCTTTGGAGAATACTTCGCTGCAATCCATACGGCGGCTGCGGATATGATCCCGTTCCCAAGAGAAAGAAAGACACAAAATGACACCGTGGCTCTCTAAGAGCAATCAAACGGTTTACCGAAGTGCTATTCGGTACATAATCAGATAGCACATAACCCATTATTAAAGAAAGGGAATTGACTTTTCTAAGTCAATTAAAGCTAAGATTGAAAATGAAAAAGATTTTTAATTCAAGATTTTTTAGTCTACTTGTACTTGTAATTACCCTTTGCACGATCCTTACCTCATGTATGGGCAACGCTCAAACAAAAGAGGTTACCAAGACCGTTACAAACTACGACGGTTCCGTAAACACTCTTACACAAGAGCAGCTCAACTCCGTTGCAACGAAAATTTATAACAGCACTGAGGCAAGAGACGCTTTTCTTGCCGCTTACCGCGGTTATGACGTAATAGACGGTCAGTATACGGATTATTCCGTAGACAACGGTCCCAATTACGCTTTTGTTCAAAAGGTTATTGAAAAGTACACAGACGTAAAGTTTACCGAGGAAGCTCCTCTTGACACAGACGACGCTGAATTGATTTTGAAGGCTATGCAGGATAACGTAGAGCTTGACACTCAGCGCGACCTTCTCGGTAACATTCGTTATTGGATTGGCTCATTCCTTGGTATGTTGACAAAAACCGTTGGCTTTGGCAACTATCTTATCGGTATTTGCATTTTTGCTATCATAGTTGAAATTCTTATGATGCCCTTTACGATCAAGCAGCAAAAGAACTCAATCAAGCAAGCAAAGCTTCGTCCCAAGGAAATGGCTATTAGAAATCGCTATAAGGGAAGAAATGACCAAGCAACTCAGCAAAAGGTCGCTCAGGAAATTCAAGAGCTTTATCAAAGAGAGAATTTCAACCCCATGAGCGGTTGTCTCCCCATGCTTATCCAGCTTCCTATTATTATGTTGCTTTACAACATAGTTGTTGACCCCATTCAAAACGTTATCGGCGGCAGTGCTGCCCTCGCAAACGCACTTAAGACCTTTGCAACCTCAAGCCAGGCTGCGGGCGGTCTTGGATTGTCATTCAACTCCTCAAACGGAACAATAGAAATGCTTTCACACCTTACAAAGGACATGGATTTCTCTTCAATTGCTTCATTCCGTCTCTTCTCCAATGCGGGAAGCGTGGCTGAAACGATGCAATCCATTCAGGGCAACATTCCTTCATTCAACGTATTAGGAATCAACTTTGGCTTGACTCCCAGCTTCCAGGGCAATTATTTGCTCCTTATCGTTCCCGTGCTCACGTTCGTGGTTTACTTTGCTTCAATGAAGATTTCTAAGAAGTTCACTTACCAGCCCACACAGAACGAGAACGCACCCGGTGCAGGCTGTTCCACAAAGATGATGGAATTCTATATGCCCGTTGTATCCACGTTCTTCTGCTTCATGGTTCCCGGTGCCGTTGGTATCTACTGGGTATTCAGAAGCGTTCTTATGACCCTCAAACAGTTCATTATGAGTAAGGTTATGCCTCTTCCCACCTTCACAGAGGAAGATTATAAGGAGGCTGAAAAGGAGATCAACTCCGGCAGACCTCAAAGAAAGCGCAAAAACAATGACAGCCTTGATCCTAACAGAGAAAGACCTCGTTCACTTCACCACATAGACGATGACGACGAGGATTATCCCACATTCGTAGAATAATTTAGAAAGACGAGAAATATATAATGAAAAAAGAACTTATACTTTCCGCAAAAACGGTGGACGAGGCTCTTGCACTTGCTGCAAAGGAGCTTAATGTTTCCGTTGATGCGCTTGAATATACCGTGCTTGAAGAAGCCAAAAAGGGTCTTTTCGGTCTTGGTGCTGCTCCTGCAAAAATTCAGGTAGTATATGCACCCACTGCTATTGATCTTGCTGTTGAATTTGTTGAAACAACACTTAAAAACTTGCATATCGATGCAGTTGTTACCGTTTCTGACACAGAGCTTGGTAAAAAGATCGACGTAAGCGGTGCTAACGCAGGCATTCTTATCGGTCACCACGGTGAAACACTTGATTCCTTCCAGCATCTTGTAAATCTTGCAGCTAACAGAACTGAGAACAAGAAAACTCCCGTTCCCAAGATTTCAGTTGATATTGAATCCTATAGAGCAAAGAGAGAAGAAACTCTTCGTTCACTTGCAAGAAGAATGGCTCACAGAGTTATTAAGTACAAGAGAAGCGTTATGCTTGAGCCCATGAACCCCTATGAGCGCCGTATCATTCACGCAGAGCTCCAAAGCTTTGCCGGAGTTAATACAAACTCTATCGGTTCAGAAAACAACCGTAAGGTAGTTATTTACCTCGACGAAACAAAGAAATAATAAAATTATTAAGAGGACTCGCAAGAGTCCTCTTTTTTTGTTAAATTGGGATTTATCGGGGAGTTAGCACAAACTATTTTCAAATAAATGTAACCTTGTAGGGACCGGCGGTCTCGCTGCGGCTCGGTCACGCTCAGGGAAAAACAACACACCGTGTTGTTTTTTAAGACCTTCGCGCCACT
>JAZLBH010000016.1:0-3555 GCA_045613605.1 Eubacteriales bacterium | reverse complement strand
TTGTGGGGCTTTTCGTATCCTATCTCCTCAGAGATGAATATCCTTTCAAAATATTTGGTTATGGGTGAAATTCCAAATCTTCCGTCCTGGGTTGATTTCACACCGTTAGTAATGATGAACAATCTATATTTTTTTGATAATTGCTCAATCATACTCAACGCGCCGTCAAACAGCTGGGCTTGGTGCGAAAGATTGCTCATATAAAGATCAGAAAGCACCTCTGCCTTATCTTCAAATCCGTATTCGCGCGCAAACTCAACAAAGCGCGCAAGCATAAGGCTTTTTTTGTCAATTTCCCCACGCTCAAGCATTTTCCAATACTTAACGTTTATTTCACTGTATCTTTCAATAACGTCATCACCGCTTGGTAAGGAATGAAATTCAAGCGCCTCTTTAAGCGCATAATATTCTCCCGTTTTGAAATCAAAAAGCGTGTGATCCGCATCAAAAAGCAAAAATTCGTATCTCATAATTACTCCAAATATACTTATTCAGTTTATTATACAATAATTTGCGAGCTTTTTCAATGGAATTTTGCAAATTTATTATATATTTATATAAAATTATATTGGAAATCACTTGCATATTTCACTTTTTTGAGTTATAATATATAATGACTAAATTTATGATTTTGTTGTGGGAGAAGATAATGAGGATAATTGGACTTACAGGCCCCTCGGGAGCCGGGAAAAGCACTCTTTGTAAAAGATTTGAAGAGCTTTCTATTCCGTGCATAAACACAGATGAAATCTATCACGTGCTTACTGCATCCTCTTCCCAATGCCTTGAGGAGCTGAAAGCAAAATTCGGGAATGAAATTATAAGCGAAAACGGTTCTCTTAACAGAACGGCGCTCGCCAAAATCGTTTTTGAGGATGAAAATTCCGCTGAAAATCTTGAGGCACTTAATCAAATCACCCATAAGCACGTTTTTAGGGAAACCAACGCTATCTTAACTCAGTATATGAATGACGGCAAAAAAGCGGCCGTAATAGACGCCCCCGCGCTCTTTTCATCGGAAGCATTCATCAACGCGTGTGATTTTATACTTTCAGTCCTTTGTGACAAGGATTTGAGAATTCAAAGAATCATGGCGCGAGACGGCATCTCGCACGAAAAGGCATTGGCAAGAATCAATTCTCAGCCCGACGATAGCTTTTTTATTGAGCATAGCGACTATTGTATATACAATTTGGATACTGAAGCGCTAATGTGCAATCAGCTTGATTCTATTCTTGAAAAAGAGGGGCTTGCTTTTAATGAATAGGCTGAGCAATCGCGATATACGGGTGTTTGTAATAATTCTTATCTCAGCCATGCTTTTGGGAGTCATTTCAAACGCCGCCATTGAGCGCATTTATAAATCGATCTATCCCGAAAAGCACTATGAAGCAGTTACAAAATATTCGCAGGAATATTCGGTTCCCAAGGAGCTTATTTTTGCGGTCATCAAGGTGGAAAGTGACTTTGATCCGAATGCGGTCAGCTCTGCAGGTGCCGTCGGTCTTATGCAAATGCTTCCGTCAACGTATAAATGGCTAACGACCCTATTAAAGGAAGAATATTCGGAGCAGGATCTCTACAACCCCGAAATAAGCATTAAATACGGAGCATATTATTTGAGATATCTCTATTCCAGGTTTGGCTCCTGGGAAAAAGCGGTTATTGCGTATAATTGGGGCGAAAGAAACCTGTCGGAGTTTCTTGAAGGCAATGAGTATATTGAGGGAGATTATAGCTTGATTCCCGTTGGCGAAACAAGACATTACGTTAAAAAAGTGATTCATCACTGGCAAAAATATGAAGAAATTTATTAATCGAAAGGAAATAAAAACTATGGAAACAAAAGAACTTAAAGAACAGCTTTTCTATAAAAAGCAAAGCGTTTACGAAAAAGCAACGCCCGAGGCGATCGACGATGCATATGCATTTGCAGTTGACTATATGAAGTATCTTGACGACGGCAAAACTGAACGCGAGGCAGTTAACGCGGCAATCATTATTGCAGAAGCAAACGGATTTAAGCCCTATACACTCGGTCAAAAATTGAACGTTGGTGACAAGTGCTACTACAATAACAGAGGAAAGAACCTCTTCCTCTTCACAATCGGCAGCGAGGACGTTGAAAACGGTATCCGCATCTCCGCGGCTCATATCGACTCACCGAGACTTGACATTAAGCCCGTGCCTCTTTACGAGGACGAGGGAATGAGCTTCCTTAAGACTCACTACTACGGCGGTGTTCGTAAATATCAGTGGCTTGCAACCCCCTTGGCACTTCACGGCGTTGTTGTTAAGGCTGACGGAACAAGCGTTAACGTTGTTATCGGTGAGGATGAAACAGACCCCGTTCTCTACATAAACGATCTTCTTCCCCACCTTGCAGCTAACTACAACTCAAAGCCCCTCGGCTCTGCTATTGAGGGTGAAAAGCTCAACATCCTTATGGGAAGCAGACCTTTAGGTGATGAGGACAATGCAATCAAGCTTAACACAATGAAGATACTTAACGAAAAGTACGGCATCGTTGAGGAGGACTTCCTCACAGCAGAGCTTTCTATCGTTCCCGCACAAAAGGCGCGTGACGTTGGTCTTGACCGCTCTATGATCGGCGCTTACGGACACGATGACAGAGTTTGCGCATATCCTGCACTTAAAGCAATTATTGATAGCGCTGACTCAAAGCATACACTCATGTGCATTCTTGCCGACAAGGAAGAAACAGGCTCCGACGGTAACACAGGCATGCAGTGTGACTTCATGATGGACCTTATCGAGGAGATCGCGCTTTCTCGCGGTGCTAACCCAAGAGTAGTTCGCGCTAACTCCAAGTGTCTTTCCGCAGACGTTTCCGCGGCTTACGATCCCAATTTTGCCGAAGTATTCGAAAAGAGAAACTCCGCCCTTCTCTCCTGTGGCGTAGTTCTTACAAAATACACAGGCTCACGCGGTAAGGGTAGCACAAATGACGCTCACGCTGAATTTATCGGCTTCGTTCGTCAGGCAATGGCTGAATACGGTGTTATTTGGCAGGCAGGCGAGCTTGGCAGAATCGACGTTGGCGGCGGCGGAACGGTTGCTAAATACATTTCAATGCACAACATCGACGTTGTTGACCTCGGTGTACCCGTAATCGCAATGCACGCTCCCTTTGAGGTCATTTCAAAGGTTGACCTTTATGAAGCTTACAGAGCATTCTGCGCTTTCTGCAAATTTTAGTGTACAAGCCCTCGCTTAAAGCTAAAATTTCAAGAAAGGACTTAATATAAATGCTTAACAAACTTATTTTTGCCGAGCAAAGATATATTCAGATTGAGGGGGAGATGAACGACCCCGAGATCGCGGCAAATCCCACCGAATTTACCAAAAGAATTAAAGAATATAACTCCCTTACACCCGTTATAACAAAGTTCAGAGAGTATAAGAAAAACGAGCAGGAGCTCGCCGAGGCATTTGAGATGCTTGAGGACGCGGATGCGGACATCAAGGAAATGATCCAGGAGGAGATCTCCCTCTGCAAGGAGAGGAGCGTCACCCTTTATGACGAGCTCAAGA
>JAZLBH010000015.1:0-7030 GCA_045613605.1 Eubacteriales bacterium | reverse complement strand
GCAATTTTCGCCGCAACAATGTCAACAATATCGTCAAACATCAGTTCCGTATCTACTGCCTTCAGTGTCGACTTCTACCGACGCTTTAAGACGAACACGACAGACAAGCAGATGCTCCGTGTGGCGCGTCTCGCTTGTATGATTTCAGGTTTGCTCGGTGTGGCGCTTGCCCTGTTGATGGCAACATGGAACATCCTTTCGCTTCTCGACTATTTCAACACCATCCTCGGGCTTCTCTCAAGCGGTATTGGTGGACTCTTCCTGATCGGTATCTTCTTTAAGCAAGTCGGTGGCAAGGCTGCACTCATCGGTTTCCTCACGGGTGAAGCAGTAGTCTTCTGGCTCAATGCTTACACCGACATCAGCTTCCTCCTTTACGGATTCATCGGAATGCTCGTCTGCGTTGTAGTAGGTGTGTTACTTTCAATTCTTCCTTATTTCCGTTCAAGTAAGGAACAACGCATCTCCTTTTAGCATGACATAAGAGTGAACTTCTATACAATTATGAAATTAGTGTAGATGGAATATATAAAATAGGGTGTGTCAAAAAAAATAATTTTGGCACACCTTATTTTCTAAAGAGTCTACATTTTCTATCTGGTTTTGCAACTATGCTTGAAAGGACCGAAAACGCATGCATAACCGCGGCGATTTTTAGTGCCCATTAGTAGCTAAAGTGATAAAAAAACTCCCGCAACATCAATCAAGATGACGCGGGTGTTTTATATCGTCTCTAACAACGATTTCACACTTTAGAAGGCAAATTGACTTTTGACTTTTTACCGATAAAACAATTCAGGTGTATTATCGAGGTCAACTGCGGATTTGCGTAGAAAATCCCAATACAGCCCCTTCTTCAACAGAGCCGATAGCATTGCTTGAACTTCAAACGGAGTTGCCGTACGAAAATCAATCTCAAGGGCGTTTATGTCTTCGGTAAAATCGTAGGGCGAAAGCAAAGCAGAATTGCTTCGCAAGCAGTAATCAAACTTGAATCTTAAGGCGTTTTCGCGATAAATAAAAATGAGCGATTGACGCTTTACCGGCACTATGAAGTCGCCATCTTTGAACTGATGATATTTTCCAACCATTTTACAAATTTTTTATAAGGGTTAATAACTAAAAGGGGCAAGTATATAAGAAAAAGAACTGCCATCATTAATGCCGCTGAAAGGCAAATAAATATACCGCAAAAGGCATGTTTAATGTCAACTAACGTTGATTGGTGTAGCAAATTAGCTAACGTTGATTTTAACGGTTTCATAGTTTTTAAGTGCATAGATTAAACAAGTTATAAACTTGTCAAACGAATCGCGGTCGGGAGTTATTGAGCATCCTTGTATCTTTCCCGTATAAAATTTAAACTGAAATCCAGCGGAGGTTGACACACCGTGTTTCACTTGAAGCAAGTCTGTAACCTCACCGCAAGGCGCCACGAAAAAGAAGGGTTTGCCAGCTATTTTTTGTATTCTTGGGATAGCCTCGCAGGTTACCAAATCTGTCTTCAAAAACAATTTATAAATCCCTGGCGACATTGTTGAGAGTGGTTGCGTGGACAATCCCTCAACGGGAGGTTCAACAACATCGAGCGTGAAAATATTCTTATACGAAATACGTGAGAGAGTGTAATCGGCAGTCGTTTTATAACGTTTCCAACTAATTTCCATTTGATTTAGTTTTTTTGTAATTGTTAGGAGATAATTTTTCAATCAATCCATTTTTGCGCCAGAGGTAAATAAGCCCCTTGTGAGGAGTCTTTATGCCATTTTTCTTTGAGAGCATAATGACATCGTTTGTAGTGAACGTTTCTTCAAGTTTATCAAAGATAGCGTCCGTTTTCTTCGTTGCAGTTGCGGACGAATTGATTACCTCATTCAAGCGCTCACCCGCAAAGGCGAGTTGATTCTTTAGGATTACATCTGCAACATAAATTGCAAAGTCCTTCAAGCGCTCAAGGTTTTTTCCGCCGTTTGTGTAAAGCGGACGAAGCATCATGGCGGCGCGAAAACCGATAACGGCAGCTCGCTTACGGAAAATGTCACGGGCGCGGTTACTCTCCTTTATAGCTATAAGTCGCTCCTTTTCCAACCACTCTTCAATCGCGGGATAAATAAACCGCATTTCTACTTCGCAATTTACTGCGCGAAGCACACTTACTTGTTTTGTGATTTTCGCAATGTCTTGATCCGATAGTTTTCGCATTACGGGCATCTTCTGCCCGAATCCGTCGGGTAATCTACCGAAACAGGTGCGCGATACAAGTCCGTTTTCAACGTCTTTGTAAAACTTCATCGTCTGTCGGGGTGTGCCCAACATCAGCAAATTATAAAAGACTTTCAAGTTTGCGGAGTAAGAATTATCGCTCATAAAGTCCTGACCATATTCGGCATTGTCAAAAGCGTTGCGGTAAATGTCGCTCTTCTGACTCCATGCCCCGCTTTGGTTTGACTTAATAACCGTATCAAGTTCTTCCGCAAACGAAAACAAGTGTTTCCCGTCAGCATAATCCAAACGTTGTAACAACTTTGCCACCGATATGGAGGCGGGCACAAGGCGAATCACCACGCGCGGGTCTTCGGGTTGCTCTTTAGCATTTTTCTTTTTCTTCAACTCCGCTTTATATGCTTGTTCAACAACTCGCGCTGCTGTGTCTTCATCTTTAATTGGTTGGAGCAAAAGGTCAACAATTGTTCGTGTAAACGACTTACCGCTTGCCTGCTCGGCAGTGATGATGGTGCTAAACGAGGGCGAGTGAAGTTCGCCGTCAAGATAACGCGCACGAACGCCTGTGGCTAATGTGCCGAGAATAGGCAAAAGGGCAAGCACTGTGGCTTCTTCAAATCCCGCTGGCGCTACGCCAACAATAGGGCGAACTATTGCGGGGAGATTTACGTTTGTCGGATTTCCCGTTGCGTCTTGCAGTTCGTCGTCAAGTGGTTCTTTTAGTGCCCTAATCGCCTCTTGAACGGTTTCAGGAATTTTTGAGGCTCGTGAACTCAAACATGCTGAACCACACACTTGTTTCACCTCTGCCTCTGAAAGCCCTACTTGAGGCATGAAGCGCGCAAGCACATTGGGGTTAAAGTCACAGATGTAGCGCAAATCTCGAGCCGCTGTGTAAAAGGCAGCGTTGCGACCGCCCTCCTTGGGCAGTCCGCCCGTGATGGAGAAATACATATCAAAGATTTCCTTAAGAGCAATTCCCTCATAAGTGATTTGCCCCGAGTCGGGGGTGTTAGCGATATCGGGAACGGAAGGGGCAACAACGGGGGTTGAAAATTTCGTGAAGTCGGGTTGCTCGCCAAACATGGCGCTATTCATATATATAATATCGCGCGCGCAGGGGCAAAAAGATAAGCGAGCAAGGTCAACGGTGACTCCGTCAAGGCGGTCCTCCATTCCAACAAATCGCGCAAAGCGCTCTTGATAATCTCTGATTGAAAGGCAACCGTCATACGCATCGTTTACCATTGCTTTTATCACTACGCGAAGCCCCTTTCCTGATGGGGTGATGTGTACAAGTCGCACTCCCCATTCTTCATCGCCTCCCTCTTTCAACACCGATGCCAGCTGAAGCAATTCTTCATCCGTGAGGTGGTCAAAATCAATCATCACAAGTCCTGAAGCTTGAGCATTTGCCGTGGCGCGCTTCTTACCATTAAACGTAGCATGAAAGCAAAAGGCGGGCAATTGGCGCTTCGCGGAACTATCGCCCGAACGATATTTTTCAATCAATTCGGCAACCTGGGGTAAATGAATTAAGTGGTTAAATTCATCAAAAGTGCAATGCTGTGGCACTGCGTCTATGCGTTTACAATAGTCAAATATCATACTTCCTCAATCTTTTTACTTCAATAATTGTTTTACCGCGTAAGTTTATAAATCGGCTGTCTTTATCAGTGCCCTCAAGTTTGTCGTTTAACCACCATGCTATAAGATTCAAAATCTCGTCCTCGGTGATTTCTCTTCGCGACTTTAGCGTTACATGACCATTTTCTGCGGGGCACGCGATGTACGCGCCAAAGTTACCCGTCAATATTCTACAATCTTTTATATCCATTGTCTATTCTCTTTCTTTTTCATTACTTGTTTTACAATCTTCTCGATTCTTTTGTTCTAAAAGATCAATCCAAATCAAATCTTCAAGAACTTCTTCAAAACGGCTCATCTCTTCTTGCTTTTTTTATAAATTTCGTCATAGAGTTCGATAAGTTCGGCAGCCAGTGAGGTCAAGTTCGGCAATGAACCCTTTTTTATTTTTAAGCGAATACTAAACGAATTTGCCGACTCCCAAAGTGTGCCGTTGGTCGTACTTTTTACCAAGCGAAGCGATTTGTTATCCTCCTCGCGAGTGGCGTAGGGAGTGAAAATAAAGAGTCCGTCATCGCTCGCAATTGCCGAACCCTTGATGCGTTTTCCGGGTGTGTTCATAATTTTATTGGTTTTTCAAAATTAAACATGAATTACGTAACTCGTTGGCAAAGTTAAAAATTTAACAAAAAAAAAAAAAAAAACATTTTTTAACACTGATTTTAACTTTTGTTTACATTTCACTCCGCAGTAAAAAGTCAAAACGGTAAAAAGTCAAAATATATGCATAAATGCTAATATATTGATTATCAATATAATTATATATATATCCCTATTTTTATATATCGTGTCGATTTACTTTTGACTTTTGACAGTATTTTCCCTCGGTAACATACGCGCATCAAGCGGGCGCGGATAAAAAAAGGGGTCCCTTCAAAAAAAATACACCTCCCGTTAAAAAAATCCCGTGACATTCTTTTTCCGATTTATTTAGGCGTAGTTTTGCATCGTCATGACACAGTTATTCACCCTTTAAATCTAAAATCTTATGGGAAAGATTCTTTACACCGTAAAACCCAAGAAGAACCCTCTAACTAAACAGTTTGAGTATTACGCCACCAAGTTCAACACGGGCGCCAACACCATTGACACGCGAGCAATGTTTGCCGCTATGGCAGAATATGCTCACATCCCCCCTGCTCAAATCCCCGCCGCATTCAACGCTATTGTGAAAGCAATCGAAGCGTTTTGCTTGAACGGTCACTCGGTAACTATCCCCGATTTGGGCACGTTCCGAATCACAATCAGCAGTAGCGGAGCCCTAACTGAAGAGGAATTCCAACCCTCAATGATTAGGGGAATTAAGATGAGATTCCTGCCCGATGCGAAACTCAATTATGAATTGCGTGCCAACACCCAGTTCATCCGCACTATGCAAATTGGTGACGATAACCTCTAAAAATTTACTATCATGGGAAAAACTACTTACACCCTCATTGCGCGTAAAAATCCTCAAACGAAGGAATTCAACATGTACGCGACTCAAGTGCGTTACTCAAACATTGGTGCAGCTGACATTGTGAAATATGCAGCTCAAAACTCCTGCATTGACTCCGCAATGATCAATACAGTAATGTCAGCCTGGCAACAGGTAATGCGTATGTATTTCGTAAACGGGCACAATGTGGTTTGCCATCCGCTCGGCAGTTTTGTGTCAACTATCCGAGGTACGGGCGCACCCACTGCCGAGGAGTTCAGCGCCTCACAAATCAAGGGGCTTTACTTGACCTTCCGCCCAGGTCGTGATTTGCGAAACGCAAAGAGTTTGAAAAACAACAGCCTCGTGCGCAAAAACTAAAAAAGCATGAGTGCAAAAAATTTCTCCGCGCTATTTCTTCTCACCTCGGGGGTGGCGTTGGCATTCCTGTCGTTCTTCACCTCCGAGAGCGGGGAAATTAGCGACTCTGTATTGTGGTATTTTGCGCAATGCTTGATTTATGCCGGCTCGGTTTTTGGCGTAACGGCGTATATAGACGCAAGGTTAAAAAAAATCAAAGATGCGAAAGATTGATTACATCGTAGTGCATTGCACAGGCACCATTCCCGACGCCACCATCGAAGGCATGAAAGCACATTGGAAGACGTTGGGGTGGAAACACCCTGGATATCACTTGGTGATATGCAAAGACGGTAGCGTTGTAAGGCTGGCAGACAATGAAAACATTGTAAACGGCGTGAAAGGTTACAACGCTAAATCCCTGCATGTTGCTTACATCGGAGGGATAAAAAGCAACAAACGCCCTGGGTGCACGTTAACCGAAGACCAGGAATCATCACTTGCAACCGTTTTGTCGCATTGGTCGAAAAAATATCCCGACGCTAAAATCGTGGGACATCGCGACCTTTCGCCCGACGGTGACGGAGACGGTGTAATAGAAGAATGCGAATGGGTAAAGCAATGCCCATGTTTCAATGTTTCAAATTTATTATATAAATACAAAATCAAACCGTATGGCAAAGATTGACAAAATACTACGCGTCATTAGCTACGTTATGGACTTCATCGCTTGGGTAACTGACCACCTTAAGAAAGTGGGTAAATCAAAAGAGGAGAGCAAATAGCTCCCCTCTTTTTTTATTATAAAGTCAAAAGTAAAAAGTCAAATTTAGCGATAACTTTCGTGAAAACGATTAACAAAACATCTGCTATAAGGCAACTCCTACAATTATAGATTTTACCCACCCTTCCTAGATTTTACCGGACACCTATAATTAGTAAATCAACAAAAAGGGACGAGTAGTCTACATCATAGACCACCCGTCCTTTTATGTAATTTCCCTAAGGGAAAGCAACAATAATAAAAAGCCTTACTTTATAATCAATTTGTCCGACCCAGCTGCTTTGAAACTCATGTCAAGTCCCTTAACGCTGTGGGTGAGGGCTCCGAAACTTATAAAGTCAACGCCTGCTTGTGCGTAGGGAATCATCGTTTCAAAGGTGATGCCACCGCTTGATTCAGTTTCTGCACGGCCAGCAACGAGTTCTACAGCCTTCTTTGTGTCTTCGGGCGTGAAGTTATCAAACATGATGCGGTCGCAACCTTCGGCAAGGGCTTCTTCGAGTTCCTTCCAGTTGCGCACTTCACACTCAATCTTGAGGTCCTTGCCGTGGTCTTTGCAATATTGCTTTGCACGACTGATAGCGTTATGCACGCCGCCA
>JAZLBH010000014.1:0-6460 GCA_045613605.1 Eubacteriales bacterium | reverse complement strand
CTCTTTTCTTGCCCGACTCGCGTCGGTCATTTGCTTACGCAAAGTCGAAAAGTGAAAAAGCTCCGCAAAACTTTTTATGGATTGGTTTGTGCGAACATCCCGATAAATCAAAATTTGAAGCAAAGCAAAGGCCCGGCGGCGATGCCGCAGAGCTTCGTTTTTATGAATTATTCAAGTGTGTTATATTTATATCCGCGAGTTTTGAAGCCTGTGGTAAGCTTACCGAACATATACTTATTACAAGCGGATTCGCTTAACACGATAATTTTGCCATCAAGACAAACAAGACCTTCACTCATAGGGGGAGCAGTAACGCTGTCAATATAATCAGAACTGTCTATATAGTAACAAGGGATTGTAAAGTTGAATTTTACCTCGTTTTCGTCATCACCATATATCACGGTTCCTTTATAATTGTAATTTTCTGTACACTCTACATTTGACAAATCATAGAAATAAAGGTTGGACGTAGCAAGTCCCCAAGATGAAGAAATAACCATTTGTCCATCGGGAGTGATACAAATACCCTGGATCATCTCTCTCACGGAAATGATAGCCACAGGTTCAGGTTGAACACCCAATTCAGCGCCTGCATCAAGCTTGAACACCGTCATAACGGAGGTGTTATTATCTCCTGAAGGAGTTGTGATTCTTTCGTGCTCGGGAGTAACATAATCCGATTCATCCTTATGGAAAGAGCCAACCATCAGATATTTTTCTCCCCTAAACTCATAAATATAGCAGTATGCGGGATTATTATATGTGTTGATTCGTCCAACAGATTTCGTTTCACCCACGCCCGACAAAATCTCAGAAGCCGAGAAAACGTCAATTCCGTGGCTTTCTTCGGATGTTATGTAAATATAATCACCAAAGCTGTCAACACCGCCGGCGTGTCCGATATATGGAGTTCCATCGGTATTAAGAAGCTTTGTAAACGTTAGGTTGCCCTTGCCATCACGAACGTAGATACGTGACGCAATATCATCACCAAGCTTACCCAAAATGGGCTTACCCATATATCCGGTGAAAAGGAATGTGTCCTTTTCGGGAATATATGACATTCCTTGAGGAACAAAGTTAGAATCATTTACACCGGGAGTTTTGAATACCACCTCAGAATTGTTATAGAATTCAGCCGCGCCAATATAATCGTAAAGCTTAAAGCCTCCAATCGCTACCAAAATTACTGCGAGAAATATCGCTATTCCAATCAATACGCCCTTCATAACGTCCTCCTATTACAGAGCAAAGTCCTCAAGCTCTTCAAAATCGAGTGTGCCAACGTTCTTCTTCACGGGCTCGCCGTTTTTGAAAAGAATAATCGTGGGAATACTCATAATGCCATATCTTCTTGCGATTTCACCGCAAATATCAACGTCAATCTTTACACATTCAATTTCGGAATGCTCGCCAGCAAATTCATCAAACGTGGGAGCAAACATTTTACAAGGGCCGCACCACGTTGCAAAAAAGTCAACAAGCACGGGCTTTTCGCTCTTCAAAAGAGCATCAAATTCTTCTACATTTTGGATAATGTGTGCCATAATTTCATATTTCCTTTCTTAAATCAATTTCTTTTATAATCTCACCGTCATCAAGATTTTTAATTTGAAAAATACCGTTTTCATAAACCATATATGATGGCGGATTATTTTCCTTTGGATAAGTTGTGGAGCCGGGATTCATATATATATTTCCCTCTCCGAATTTTTCTATACACAAAACGTGAGTGTGTCCGTGGATAAGAAGCTCATTTTCCTTTAAGCTTGCAGTTTCTTCGTTTATTTTATGTCCGTGTGTCAAAAGCATTGACAATCCGTCAACACAAAGATACGCATATTCAGCCATTATCGGAAATTCGAGCACCATTTGATCGACCTCGGCGTCACAATTTCCTCTGACAGTAAGTATTTTTTCTTTATTTTCGTTCAAAAGCTTAATAACTGCTTGAGGATTATAGCTATCCTTAAGTGTATTTCTTGGTCCAAAATAAAGTAAATCTCCAAGTAAAATAAGCTTTTCTGCCTTTTCGCGTTCAAAAGCATCAATCGTTTTTGAAGCACCAACAATATCTCCGTGTATATCGGAGGCAAACATTAATTTCATAAATTAATTCCTTTTTTACTAATAGACAAAAATCGGAGAAATCCGCAAAGATTTCTCCGATTAGAGTTTAATTTAATCATTCGCTTTCGCGGATAATATTATTCTGCGTCCTCTTCTTCGTCTTCTTCAACGAATTCGCATGTGAACTTTTCGCCACAAGCGGGGCACGCAAGATTTTCGGGGTCGATAGTTTCGTCAAAGCAAACTACCTCACCGCAAGAAGGACATTCAACCTCGAAGAACAAGTCGTCGCAGTCGCAATCCTCATCGTCGTAATCGCAATCGCAATCACAATCGCAGTCACAGTCACAATCACCGAATTCGCAATCGTCACAGTCGCCATCGCAATCACAGTTTTCGCAATCACCGTCGCATTCCTCGTCAAGGAAATCCTCAACGTCTGCAAGATCGTCGTCGATTTCTTCAATGTAATCCTGAAGATCAACGATATCCTCATTTATTGCCTCAACCTCGTCAGCAATGTCGGAAACAAGGTCAAGAAGAGCAGCAAGAATCTTGCCCTCGGGAGTTGTCTTATCAAGATCAACACCATCAGCAAGTCCGCGCAAGTAAGCAGCCTTTTCGTAAAGTGTCATAAATTTCTCCTTTCGCCAATCGGCTTATGAAATTTTGTTCGCGATTAAAATTAAGCGCGAGAAAGATATTCGCCTGTTCTTGTGTCAATCTTAAGAACCTCGCCTTCATTGATGAAGAGCGGAACCTTAATAACTGCACCTGTTTCAAGAGTTGCGGGCTTAAGTGTGTTTGTTGCTGTGTTGCCTGCAAAGCCGGGGTCTGTCTGAGCAACAGCAAGCTCAACGAATGTGGGGGGTTCAACGCTGAATACGTTGCCCTTGTAGGAGATGATCTTAACCATCATTTCTTCCTTAACGAACTTAAAGTTGTCGCCAAGCTTTTCAGCGTTAAGAGGAAGCATATCGAATGTTTCCATATCCATAAAGTAGTAAAGATCTCCATCTGTGTAAGAATACTGCATATCCTTTCTGTCGATATGAGCATTCTCAAATTTGTCTGTGGGGTTGAAGGATCTTTCAACAACACCACCGGTGATGACGTTTTTCATCTTTGTTCTAACGAAAGCAGCGCCCTTGCCGGGTTTAACGTGCTGAAATTCAACAACCTGCCAAACTGTACCGTCACCCATATCAAAGGTTACGCCGTTTCTGAAATCGCCAGCCATAATCATAATAAAATTACCTCCAAAAATGCATTGCGCATAGTTTTACACCCTATTATAAAACATTTTTTCACATTTTGCAAGAGTTTTTTCACAATATTTATGAATTTTTTTATGTTTTTTATTTAAAAGTGATAAATTGGAATTTGTCGCGCACTATGTTCGCACGAACTGGACGCGATAAAAAAGTTTTGCACCGCTTTTTCAAAAGCGGTCGCTCGCGCGGCGCTAGCGCAAAAAAACGCCATTTCTTTTTTGCAAAGCTTTTTTCTTTGGGGCTATACCTTCAAAGAAAAAAGCGTCTAACAAATCTTGCTAGCAAAACCGTTTAGCGGCTTTTCTTTGGAAAAAGAGGCCCAAAGAAAAGCTAACAAAAGAAAGGGCCGTTTGTGGAGCTACGCGCTCCACACCGCGCCAACTTTTTGAAAAAAAGTTGGATAAAAACTTTTTTGGCGCTTGGTTTGTGCGAACAAGGTGCGAGATAAATCAAAATTTGAACGCACTTATTTATAGAATAATATAAAATTATAAAAAACAGTTGACAAATCAAGCAAAATGTATTAAAATAAACTGAATATATATTGTTATTTTTAAGGAATTCGAAATTATGATAAGAAGCATGACCGCCTTCGGCAGACACACCGAAGCAGTAAACAACAAAAACATTACGGTTGAAATCAAAAGTGTAAACAATCGTTACTTCGATTGCTCAGTAAGAATTTCAAGAAGCTACTCATTTCTTGAAGAAAAAATCAAACCCCATCTTCAGTCTCACGGAATAAGCCGCGGCAAGGTGGACGTTTCAATTACGATCGAGCCAATCGGCGGAAGCGACGTTTCAATCGCACTTAATGAGGATTATGCGAAAGCGTATTACAACGCGCTCGTTCAACTAAAGGAAACACTTGAGCTCCCCGGTGAAATTACCGTAGCCACCCTTCAGCGCGACAGCAACATTTTCACTCTTTCGAAGGTTGAAGAGGACGAGGAGCAGGACTGGACTGACCTTTGTTCCGTTCTCAACGTTGCAATTGAAAGATTTATAACCGCAAGAGAGCGCGAGGGCGCTAACATTGAGGTTGATCTTCGTTCAAAGGTTGAAGGAATTAAAGAAAGAGTTAACGTTGTGGAGGCTCACAGCGAGGAGGATATCAGCTCATATCGCTCACGTCTTGAAGAAAAGCTTCGCGCAGTGCTTGAGGACAACAAGGTTACTCTTGACGAAAACCGCATACTCACCGAGTGCGCTATATTTGCGGACAAGGTTGCAGTTGACGAGGAAATAGTGCGACTTCGTTCACATTTCAAGGCGTTTGAGGACATTCTTGCTTCAAACGAGCCCGTGGGCAGAAAGCTCGACTTCCTTATGCAAGAAATGAATCGTGAAACAAACACAATCGGTTCAAAATGCTCCAATTCATCAATAGCGCACGTGGTGGTTGACATCAAGTGTGAGCTTGAAAAAATCCGTGAGCAGATTCAAAACATAGAATAAGAGGTAATCGGCATGAAGTTTATCAACATTGGGTTTGGCAATATGGTTGCAGTTGAAAGAATCGTTGCTATCGCAAGCCCCGACTCCGCACCCATCAAGCGTCTCGTTCAGGACGCAAAGGAGGGTGGAAGAACGATCGACGTCTCCTGTGGCCGACGCACAAGAGCCGTTATCATTACAGATTCCGAGCACGTTATTCTTTCCGCAATTCAGGCAGAAACAATAGCAAACAGAATGGATGACACATCATACGAGGATGAAGAGGAGGAGGAAGAAGAATGAGCCGTGGACTTTTAATCGTTGTTTCAGGCCCCGCAGGAAGCGGAAAAGGCACTGTAAACGCTCAGCTTATCGCAACCGGAGATTTCGTTTTCTCCGTTTCCGCAACAACACGTGCTCCCCGTCCGGGAGAGATCAACGGTGTGAACTATCACTTCATTGACCGTGAGGAGTTTCAGCGCCGCATTAACGACAACGGATTCCTTGAGTACACAACTTACTGTGACAACTTCTACGGAACACCGTTAAAAGAAGCTCTTGCAGTTCTTGAAAGCGGAAAAAACCTCATTCTTGAAATAGAATGCGACGGTGCTAAAAACGTAAAGAAAATATTCCCCGAGGCAGTTTTGATTATGCTCATCCCCCCGACGTTCTCCATTCAAGAGGAGCGCTTGCGCGGAAGAGGCACAGAGACCGAGGAGGTAATAATAAAGCGTCTTGAAAAGGCAAAACGTGAAATTGAACAATTGGACGCTTACGACTACATCGTTTATAACTATAACGGTGGTTCTGCAGTAGCCGCCGATGATATCAAGGCGATAGTTCGCGCCGAAAAGCTCGCGCGCCATCGTCAGCCCGATGCTGCTAAAAAATACTTTGAAAATTAATTACTTAAATTTAAGGAGAAAATATTATGCTTCACCCAACAATCAAGGATCTTACAAAAGAAGAATACAACCGCTATGAGCTCACACTTGCAACAGCTAAGTGCGCAAGAATGCTCACCGATGAGTATGTTAGACAAAGACAGGAGGCTGAAAAATCAATGACAGGAAATAAGGAAAGCGATCGCAACCTTATCAACTCCATTGACAAGGACCTCAAGGACGAAAAGGCAATCAAAAATGCTATAACTCGTTTCTATGACGGAAGATATGAAATCTACCGCGAAGAGCCCGTAGAAGTAGTTGAAGAGGTTGCTGAAGCAGTTGAAGAGACTGCCACAGAAACAACTGAAGAATAAGCCGATTGGCTAAAAATTGGCGGAGGAACCTCCGCCAATTGTTTCGTTTGCAAAATTTATAAATTGGGATTTGTCGAGTTGTTAGCACAAACCAATCCATAAAAAGTTTTGCGGAGCTTTTTCAAAAAGCGACCGAGGGTACGGGGCGAGTAGCCCTGTATTCGGCGTTTCTTTTGATAGCTTTTCGGATGGGGTTCCCCGAAACAAGCGAAGTCGAGTTTTGGGGGTTCTCGTGGCGCCTATGCTGTCAAAGAAAAGCGGCTATACGGTTTTGCTAGCAAGATTTGTTAGACGCTTTTTCTTTTGAGGTAAAAGGCCCAAAAGAAAAAGCTTTGCAAAAAGAAAATGCCGTTTTTTGCGCTAGCGCCGCGCGGGCGCCACCTTTGAAAAGGTGGACGAAACAATAGCACAAAGC
>JAZLBH010000013.1:0-7263 GCA_045613605.1 Eubacteriales bacterium | reverse complement strand
AACAGCGGACGCGCAATGCGCGCCCCTACGAGTTTTCAAGATATATTTTGCTAAATAATAGCCGTTTTGCTTTCAAAAGGGCTATTATCTTGCTATAAAATTAGCTCTATCGTTGTAGGGGCGGTCATCGGCCGTCCGTTTACAAAAATCAAGTAACTTTTATTGAATATCGGGAGGCTAATAGCCTCCCCTACGGTGTATAATATCATTTTATTGTAGGGGAGGATATCATCCTCCCGCATTTAAATTTTGATTTATAGGGGAGTTGGTTTTATATAATGGCGGGTCGTCGGGGACGTCGACCCCTACGGTTTTGCACTGATATTATTGGTGTTGCCGCGAAGCCCTATAAAAAGTTTTTTGGCGGCAGGGGTTCCCCGAAACGAACAAAGTGAGTTTTGGGGGTTCGCGGGGACTTTTTTTCAAAAAAGTGACCGATAAATCCCAATTTATCATCCTCAACAAAAATTTCGTCAACTCACAAAATTATTCCCTGTTTTTATAGACAAATGCAAAAAAATATGTTATACTAAACTGAATATATATGTTTATTTATCTTTTACAGAAAAGAGGACAATATTTTGAGCAATAATTTATTATCTACACAGCCCTACAAGGGTACGCGCGATTTTTATCCTGCGGAGATGCGCTTCCGCAACTGGTTCTTCGGCAAGATCCGTGAGGTTCTCCTCAAATCCGCTTACGAGGAATACAATGCACCCATGCTTGAATCCTTTGACATCTACGCGGCAAAGAGTGGTGAAGAGCTTGCAAGCACTCAGACATATAACTTTATGGATAGAGGCGACCGTCACCTTGCTATCCGTCCCGAAATGACACCCAGCGTTGCTCGTATGGTAGCAGCAAAAATTTATGACCTTAATATGCCCCTTAAATGGTTTGCAATTCCCAATATGTACCGTTGCGAGGCTCCTCAAAGAGGACGTCTTCGTGAATTCTGGCAGCTCAACGTTGACATCTTTGGCTGCGACGGATTCGAGGCTGATATGGACGTAATCGAAAGCGCCATCAACATTCTTCGTGTTTTCGGTGCCGACGAAACAATGTTCAAGGTTCACATCAACAACCGTCGTTTCTTCAACGACGTTATTTGTGCAATCAGTGGCTTTGATGTTGACGGTGCAAAAAAGGTTTCTAAAATCGTCGATAAAAAGAACAAGATTCCTCGCGAGGTTTATGAAAAGGAAATGCGTGAGCTTGGTATGAACGACGAGCAAATTGCTAAAA
This sequence comes from Eubacteriales bacterium, assembly GCA_045613605.1. GTDB lineage: Bacteria > Bacillota > Clostridia > Oscillospirales > CAG-272 > RGIG4608. The sequence continues at coordinate 6,015 of JAZLBH010000013.1, read as the reverse complement.
TTGATGCTCTTTACACAATGAGCGTTGAAGAAGCAACTGCTCTCTGCCCCGATTCTGTTGGCGCTAAAGAGCTTTATGACCTTTTCGCACTCCTCAACGAAACAGGACTTGCTAAATACTGCGTATTCGACTTCGGTATCATCCGCGGTCTTGATTATTACACAGGTACCGTATTCGAGGTATTCGATGAAGCTCCCGAAAACAACCGCGCTATGTACGGCGGCGGTAGATACGATAACCTCGTTGGACTTTTCGTTAAAAACGGTAAGGTTAGTGGCGTGGGCTACGGTATGGGTGACGTTACTCTTGAAAACTTCCTTGTAACCCACAACCTCGTTCCCGACTTTTCACAGGGCGAAACAAAGGTTCTCGTTGCAAGATTCAACGATGTCCCCTACAAGGAATACATCTCTCTTACCGCTTCTATTCGTGACGCTGGCACAACCTGTGCGCTTTATCTCGGCACAAAGAAATTCGGTAAGCAGATCGACTATGCATTCAAGGAAAACTACACACATATTGTAATCATGGGTGGTAGTGAATTTGAAAATGGTATCGTTAAGGTTAAAAACCTTCTTAATAAAGAAGAAACCGAGATTGCAATTGCCGACCTTGCCAATTATTTTGTAAAATAATACACCGATAAGTTGGGATTTATCGGTGAGTTAGTTTACTTAAGATTAATGTTCTTTTTGAAAAAAAGAACCAAAAACTTTTAATAGAGCTTCGCGGCAAAGAGTTACGCAAATCGTGTTGCGTTGCAACACAAATCGATTTTAGAGGCATTTTAACAGGCGCCTCCAAAATCTCTGATTTGCTGTTCAAATAATAGACATATTCTTATCAAATGACTATAATTTGTCAAAGTAAATTTTAGAAAATTTCTCCGTAGGAGAGGTTTTCGTAGTTCAGTTGATGAAATCCTTGTCGAAAATTTATTTTCGTAAGAGGATTTTAGCAAGTGAACTGATAATTCGTTTGCGAATTATCAAAAATTTACGTCAAATCAGCTCAAACCAAGCTGTTGTTTTGCTTCTTTTCGCAAAAGAAGAGCCCAAGCGGCTTGAGCGGTTTTCAGTAAACTAACTATCAGATAAATCAAAATTTAATCAAAATGGAGAAAAATATGATATATCTTTTCTTGGCAGAGGGCTTTGAGGAAATCGAAGCGCTCACACCCGTTGACGTGCTTCGTCGTGCGGGACTTGAAATAAAAACCGTTGCCGTTGGTGAGAGCAGAGCTGTCAAGGGCGCGCACGAAATAGAGGTTGTTGCCGACATTACCGAAAAGGAGCTTGGCACGGAGATTCCCGAGGCCATAATTCTTCCCGGTGGTATGCCCGGCACGATTAATCTCGAAGAAAGTGAGATCGTTATCAATACGCTTTTGCTCGCAATGTCAAGCAATTCCCTTGTTTGTGCCATTTGTGCCGCGCCTTCGATTCTCGGAATTTGCGGTTATCTCAAGCACAAAAAAGCAACCTGCTATCCCGGATTTGAAGAATATCTTGACGGGGCAACATTCACTGATGAACGAGTTGTTCGTGACGGTAATATCATCACAGCCAAGGGTATGGGATGTGCATCCGAATTTGCACTTTGCATAGTAGAAGCGCTTTTAGGAAAAGAAAAGGCAGAAGAGATTGCCACCGCCGCAATAATAAAATAATGAATACGGTTAAAAACGAACTTCGCCAAAAATATCGTGCTCTTCGCGATAGCTTTGGCGAAGAATTTATAAAAAGAGCTAGTGATACGGCGTGTAAAAATCTTGTCGAAAGTCAAGAATTTATTAATGCAGACACACTTTTGCTCTATTATCCGATTAAAAATGAAATTTCTCCCCTTCCACTGCTTGAGCTTTGCTTGAAGGAAGGCAAGAAAGTTGCCTTTCCCGTTTGCAATAAGGAAAACTCAACTCTTATTTTTAGACGAATAACAGCACTTGAAGACCTCACCTTGTCAACCTTTAACATTTTCGAGCCAAACGAAAATTGTGATAAAATAAAAATCGGCAAAAATACCCTTTGCATTGTCCCGGCTCTTATTTTTTCTCGCGACGGACACAGAATAGGCTACGGCAAGGGCTATTACGATAGATTTTTGGCAAATTTTGAGGGCGTCAGCGTTGGCTTTTCGTATTCTGCGCTCGTGTGTGATGAAATACAGCACGAGTCCCACGATATTCCACTTGATTTGATCGTTACTGAAAGCGAGGTGTTAAAAATTGCTTCAAAAAATTAAAGATTTTTTTCGTGAAATGCTTTTCTCTTCGTCAGGCACAGCATTTCTAACCTTTTTGATAATGTCACTTATTGCAATTTTTAATCTGTTAAACTCCACACTTTTGTTTTCAAATAATGTATTTATAATTCCAATGCTCGCGATCGCCTTCGTGCTCCCATTCATCGTTTTTGCGGCTTCTCGCGGCGGAAAAGAATACTTACCCACCCTGCATCTTTCATTGCCCAAAAAACAACACGTTCCAACAATAATTTTTTCAATACTGCTCTTGATTTTGGGAAGCACGTTGCTAAAATTAGCATTTGTGAACGGAAAATACACGGAATTTTACGTTTATAATGCCTTTTATGCGCATAGAAACGGAAATCTTTTTAATGATATTTATTTAATTCTTGCGTTTTGTATCATCCCCCCCGTGCTTGAAGGCGTTGTCTTTCGCGGTGCACTTATCAGAGAGCACGACAAACGCGGCAGAATGACCGTAACCGTCTTCTCGTCCCTTTTGTTTGCATTGCTCGGTTTTAGCTTTGAGATGCTGATACCAAGATTTTTCTTGGGAATTATGCTTTGCATAGTTCTCTATGCCACCGATTCCATCGCGACAAGCATTGCAATTCATATCGCGTATAATTTCTTTGCGGTTTTCTTTGAGCCAACACTTATCTCGGTAAAAAACGTTAGCTCAAACTATGATTTGTTCGCATTTATAATCGCTATATTGACAATAATAGTTGGAATATTCCTGTTTTCACATTTATCACGATTATATAGAAAGTATTCTCACGATAAATTCGGTGAAAGCTTCACTCGCTCCACTCCCCGCGAGCGCACGTTTTGGCACCTCGTTGAGCTTACCACCTCAATACCGGCAATCGCGTGCTTCGTTTTGTTCATCGTGGTGACTTTGATAGTAAATAGATAAAACAAAAAGCAAATCCGTATGGATTTGCTTTTTTTATTCAAATTTTGATTTCTCTGGGAGTTAGTTTATAAAAGAATAATGCCACTTTTTGCTACTACAAAACATAGCCATTTTGCTTTGAGTGTGGCTATTATTTGAACAGCAAATTACAGATTTTTTCTGCGCCTGTTAAAATGCAGAAAAAATCGTTATGTGTTGCAACGCAACACAATTTGCGTAACTTTTTGCCGCGAAGCTCTATTAAAAGTTTTTGGTTCTTTTTTCAAAAAGAACATTATTCTTAAGCAAACTAACTCACCGATAAATCCCAATTTACTTACCGCTACCCTTTATTGCCTCGAGTATCTTAAAGCGCAAATAATATTTTGTATCCTCTGTTTCAGTAATTATCTTATATTGCTCGGAATTTAATCCCACGGCAATAAACGCCTCTTCATTTTCCGCTTTTTCAGTTGCCGCACTCAAGCACAGCGGCGGAAATAACACACACCACCAATTTTGTCCCTCAGCTTCTCCTATAAGCACTCTCAGGCTCACGTATTCACCCGAGGGAAAGCTCATACTCTCATAATTGCGCGTTGGGTAATCCTCAAGCGTAAGCGTAACCTCAACGGAATAGAAATACCCCTGCTCTTTTACTGTGTTTTCCGCTATTTTTTTAATATTTTCGAGTTCTCCCTGCAAAATTTCAATTGCCTCTTCCCTACTTTTACTGTCAATTACCTTGGGTGAGGTATATGCCAAAATTGCATCCCTAACCTTCAATTTAAGTGCTTGATCCTCCTCGCTATCCGAATTTGCAAGCACGTGCAATCTAACCACACTCTCATAAATTTTTTCTTCCCCGTGAATGGGTAAAATATTGCAAACCGTCACACAAAGTATAAAAACGCATACTAAGGCTAATATTTTTTGAAGCTTCATAATTTTTCTCCTTTTGTTTTGATATTTTAGTATTTCCAAAATAAATCGTTTTATTCATCTTTTTCATATACTGATAAAAAAGCCTTGGAGTAAATTATGAATATTTGCATTGCAACCATTCCATCATTGAATATATGTATAAAAGCACAAAGGGCTCTGGCACAAAATGCAATTTATTGCAAAATAGTCACCCTGGATCCTAAGCTCACAAAGCGCGGTTGCGCTTACGGAATCGAAATTCCCTGCTCAGAAGAGAGAAACGTAAGGTCGATTTTACGTCGCTCGGGAATTTATCCATCTCAATTTATATTAAAAGAATAAAATTAAAATATGAAAAATCACGTTTTATATTTGGACAATGCCGCCACAAGCTTTCCAAAGCCGCCAAGCGTTGCATCGGAAATGCACCGTTGCATTGATTATTACTGCGGAAATGCAGGACGCGGCTCACATAAGATGTCCCTTTATGCAGCCAATAAAATATACGAATGCCGTGAGGAGATTTGTTCGCTTGTGAATGCGCCGGCACCCGAAAACGTTATCTTCGTTCCGTCTTGCACCTACGGATTAAATCTGATTATCAAAGGGATCTTAAAGCCATATGATCACGCGCTGATTAGTGATATGGAGCACAATTCCGTTTGGCGCCCACTCACCGTAATGAGAAACGAAGGAATAATAACGTTTGATACCTTTTCTGCGCTTGCCAATCATAACAAAACCGACGAAAATATACTAAATGAAATAGAAAAAAAGCTTCGTAAAAACACAAAGCTTCTTATATGCTCGCATCAATCAAATATTTGCTCATATTCCCTGCCTGTGGGCAAAATCGGAGAATTGTGCAAGAAATATAACATTATATTCGCACTAGATGTTGCTCAGTCAATAGGACATTACAATATAGATGTGCAAAATATGAATATAGATTATATTTCTGCTCCCGGACACAAGGGCATATACGGTCCTCAGGGCAGTGCTTTTGTCGTTATTAATTCAAAAAATTTGCTTGAGCCTTTAATTGAGGGTGGCAACGGAATTTATTCACTTGAAAGCAAAATGCCCGACTTTCTTCCTGAGCGCCACGAGGTCGGAACTCTGCCTCTTCCATCAATAGTTGGTCTTTGCGAGGGCATTAAGGAAATAAAATCACGCGGTATCGAAGAAATATCCTCACACGAAAAAGAATTATTTTTCTATTTGCGCGACCGCTTGCTTAATATAAACGGGGTAAAGGTTTATGCGCCGGAATATGCAGGCAACACACTTTCCTTTAATATCGATAACGTTCAACCCGAACGTGTTGCCTCAATCCTTAATGAAAAGAATATTTGTGTACGCTCGGGCTTTCACTGTGCCGCATTAGGACACAATGCACTCGGTACACAATCCTTGGGCACTGTAAGGGTGAGCTTTGGGCTATACAATACCGTAAACGATATTGATAACCTTGTTTTAGAAATAAATAAAATTGCAAAATAAAAAACAACCAAGGCAAATTGCCTTGGTTGTTTTATGTTATATTGCTAATTGCGGTATCAAATTAGTCAACCAATTTGATGATTGCCATCTCAGCTCCATCACCACGACGGGGACCAAGCTTATAAATCTGAGTGTAACCACCGTTACGACCTTCATATTTAGGAGCAATCTCATTGAACACTTTGGTAACAACATCTTCCTTTGTAATGTAGGAAAGAGCAGCACGACGGCTAGCAAGTGTATTTTTCTTACCAAGTGTGATCATCTTTTCTGCAACAGAACGAACTTCTTTAGCTCTTGTAAGAGTTGTTTCTACAGAGCCGTTTTCAAGAAGGTATGTTACAAGACCGCGAAGCATTGCATTTCTATGAGCAGTTGTTCTGCCAAGCTTTCTGTTAAGCATCGCTTTATTTCCTCCGTTTATTAATAAATCTAACTTTTAA
>JAZLBH010000012.1:0-9654 GCA_045613605.1 Eubacteriales bacterium | reverse complement strand
ATAGAAAATATCTCGTCATATCACGAGTGATAACAATAAAATCTCGCACTCTCCTCCACCGCTTCGCGGAGCCCCCTCTCGGAGGGAGCCTATTTTCGCGTTTCAAACTTACCTATAAATCAAAATTTGAACTCAATTAAGTGAGGAAATTATGAATAAATCAGAAGCTTATCACAAGAGAATGACCGAGGATTCGGTTTCGAAAATAATAATTTCATTAGGCATTCCGACTACCATATCTATGCTCATAACGAACATTTACAATATGGCGGACACATATTTTGTTGGTGGGCTTGGTGAGAGCGCTCAGGCGGCTACGGGTATTCTTTTTACACTTCAATGCATAATCCAAGCCATTGCTTTTATGCTTGGTCACGGCTCGGGCACGTTTGTTGCAAAATATCTTGCACAAAAGAATTTGGACAAGGCGTCATCATACACCACCACAGCCTTCGTTGTCGGAGGCGTTATGGGCGTTAGCCTATTGACGTTGGGACTCACCTTTCTTGAGCCTTTTTTGAAATTTCTTGGAAGCACCGAGACCATTTTGCCCTATGCCAAGGACTATGGTATGTGGATTCTCATTGCCTGTCCGTTTCTTATTTGCTCACTTGTTTTGAATAACGTTTTAAGATACGAGGGCAAGGCATTTTATGCTATGTTTGGTCTTACTGCGGGCGGTCTTTTGAATATTGCCGGCGACTACGTACTTATTCGCACATTTGATATGGGAGTTTACGGTGCCGGTCTTGCAACTGCCGCTTCACAAATGATTAGCTTTGTAATACTTTTGGTTTTATATATAAAGTTTGCGCAAAGCCGACTTTCTCTTAAGCTTATGGCAAAAGAGGGTGAGGTTTATCTCAATATTTTCAAAATGGGATTGCCCTCACTTATTCGTCAAGGACTGACATCCATTTCAAATGGATTGCTAAACAACCTCATCAAACCGTTTGGTGACGCACCCATTGCGGCTATGAGCATTGTTCAAAAGTATTCATCCTTCGTTATGTGCGTGGGACTTGGTATTGGTCAAGGCTATCAGCCGTTTGCATCCTTTAACTACGAGCTTAAGGAATATGACAGAGTTAAAAAGGGAAGCAAATTCCTTCTTGCCTTTGGTACTATAGCGGTTGGCATTTTGGCAACGGTTGGATTTATCTTTGCTCCAACCATCATTTCACTTTTCCAAAAGGATGCCGAGGTTATTGCGGTTGGCACACCGGCATTGCGCTATGCGTCCATCGGCCTTTGGTTCTTACCAATTTCGGTTGCGTGTAATATGCTTTATCAAAGTATAAGAAAGGCGGCGTTGGCTTCCGTTACGGCGACTATGCGCTCCGGTGCAGTGCTTATTCCGGTATTGCTTATTACAAGCGCAATCGGAGGACTTGACGGAATAATTATGGCACAGGGTATATCCGATGTTTTGACGGGTATTATTACATTGCCGTTCTTTATCAGATTTTTCAAAATGACTCCCTCAACTGCCGAGGCAAAGGAGAATTTATGAAGCTAAATGCAAAAAAAATAAAGCAATATCTTCCCATAACGTTAATGGGGATATGTATTGTTGGTTTTTTGATATTTCTTGCTTTCAATGAGGATTTTTCAATATCCGACTTTCTTGAATTGACACGAGGATATCCAATCATTACGTCAACAGCCGTAATAATTGCATTTATTATTAAGGGTGTGGTTGTATTCTTGCCCTATGCGGTGATTACTATTTCAACTATGGCGCTTCTTGATTTTCCTGCGGCGCTTATCACGGTAATTGTTGGAACAATAGTAAATCTTTCCGTTCCCTATTGGATCGGACGTCTTACAAAGGATGATTGGATTCAAAAGATACTTGATAAAATTCCCAAAGCTCGTCCGTATTTTGAAATGAGCGATAACCTTTTTTTGCTCAGCTTTACCCTTCGTGCGATGAACCTATCAAATGAGTGCTTGGGATTGCTTTTCGGTTCTGCGGGCCTTAAATATATTCCGTATATGATAGCAAATGGAATTGCCATTTTGCCAAGTGCGATAAGCTACGTAATTATTGGCAGGGATATGAATTTGATTGAATCCCTGCAATCGCCGATTTTTTGGAGCGCGATAGTAGTAGATTGCCTTATGGTCGCAATTATGACACTATATTTTAGAAGAAAAAAGAAAAACAGGAGCTTATAAAAGCCCAAAAATGAGAAAAAGCTCCCTTTGGGGAGCTTTTTGTGTAAAAAAATTATAAAAATTTTCATTTTTTATTACACTTTTTTGAAATTTTAACGACTATATTATTAGAAGGTAGTTTTGAAAGGAGATTTGCTTTGAAACGCTATATTTATATATTGTTATTACTCTTGGTTGCCACTTTGTCAGTTTCTTGCGCGGCAGCCGGTGATTCTCGGCCCAATTATGAAGATGATAACTACTTATCGTCATCCGACGCGGGTATTACGGGGGACGAATCGTCTGCCTCGGTAAATGAAATGCTTGAATTTGAATGGAACGATAAATATCAAGGATATTTTGTGTATGAAAAGGACGGAAATCCCTATTCTTATGTAGTGATACCTGAAACATATAACGGCAAGCCCGTTGTGGGAATAGGAAAGCTTGCGTTTGACTCGTATTCCAAGGTTCAAAAGGTTCTTATTTCCAATAATATTTTAGTGATCGAAACGCAAGCATTTAATTATTGTAATTATCTTGAGGTTATAGAATTTAAGGATAACAGTAAACTTGAAACGATAAAGGAGAGCGCATTTTATAACTGCAAAAGCTTGGTAAGTATATTTATTCCCGCTAACGTAAAGATGATCGGTAGTAGAGCATTTTCAACTTGTCCCTATCTTAAGGAAATTAAGGTTGATAAGAATAATGGATACTATTCTAATATTGATTCTGCTCTTTATTCCAAGGATGGTAAGCTTCTTATTTTTGTTGCACCTGCGGTCGATGTGAATGAATTTGTTGTTCCAAATGGCGTGATTGCTATTGGTGACGGAGCATTTCGCGACTGCGTATATATTGAAAGTATTTCAATTCCAACAACGGTTAGAAGCTTGGGCTCAAACGTTATCGGCGCTTCTGTTAAAGAAATAAATTATAGTGGAACTGTTGATGAATGGGAAGCTATCCGAAAGGAAACAAAGTGGAACGAAAAGGCGCAGGAGTATATAGTTAACTGCACTGACGGAACTATTAGTAAAGAATAATGAAGTTTTAAGGATATTTTATGGGTATATTTAATAGGATTAGAGCGCCCTTGCCCGACGAAAAGATAATTGATCTTTATTTTGATCGGGATGAAAGGGCAATAGATGAAACAGACCTTAAATATAGAAAATATCTGTTTACAGTTGCTTATAATATCCTGTATAGTAACGAGGATTGTGAGGAGTGCCTGAACGATACATACGTTGGCGCTTGGAATACGATGCCACCTCAAAGACCGTTGAACTTAAAAGCGTTTTTGACAACCATTTTAAGAAGAAACGCAATAAATCGTTATAGAGAAGCTCAAATGCAAAAGCGAGTGCCGTCAAATCTGACCTCGGCGCTTGAGGAGCTTGATTATATGTTGAGCGGTGATACTGTTGATGATGAAGTTGATGCCCAACGGCTTGGAGAAATTATAAGTGCGTATCTCAAAACTCTTTCAAAAAGGCAGAGATACATATTTATGAGCCGTTATTATATGGCGGAATCGATAGATAAGATTGCAAGTGATATGTCGGTGAGCAAATCGACCGTAAACAAAGAGATAGCTTTAATAAAAGAAGGTCTTAAAAATGCTTTAGAAAAGGAGGGTTATGAAGTATGAAGTCGGAAAAATTCAACGATGCGCTTGATTTTTTGGATTACGAGCTTGTTGATGAGTTCGTAAAGGAGAAGGAAGTTCTAAAGCAAAGAAAAATAAAAAGAAAAGCTATTGCGACCTTTGTTCCAATTGCCGCGTGCTTTGTAATCCTTTTGAGCATTGGTACTGCAATTTTGGGATATAATTTTGGATCAAACAACGTTTATGATGAAAATCCCGAGGAGCAGCTTAAGGTGCTTTTTGAAAAAGAAGGAAGATTTGTTTTTGAATATGAGGGTCGTACTTATCAAGCTTTTGTAACACCGATATTCAGTGGAGAGGGTGTTGATTTTGTTGAAAACGAATCAATATCAATTCGTAACGTTGGTGATCTTATAACCACGGTTGACGTAATGGATGAAAACGGAAACACGGCAACTATGGAGATATATTCAAGCAAATCGAGTTCCTCGCAAGATGGAATCTTGTTAAAGCTCGATAGTGGATATTTTCTTGCCGAGGGGATAGATTGATAATATTATTTGAACTTCAAATTTTGATTTATCGGTCACTTTTTCGAGAAAAAGTCCCCGTGAACCCCCAAAACTGCGCCTGCTCGTTTCGGGGAACCCCTGACACCAAAAAGCTTTTACTAGAGCTTCGCGGCAACACCAATAAAATCAGTACAAACCCGTAGGGGACGGCGCCCTCGACGTCCCGCAATAAAAAATATCAACTCACCTATAAATCACAATTTATAAAACTCAAGGAGGAAACTATGAGAAAAATTAAATTATGTTTGGCAATCATATTGTCATTAATTTTACTTTTGACCTCGTGTGATATACTTTTACCCGATGTCACCACTGAGCCCGAATGTGTGATGCACGTTTGGAGTGACTACAAGTATAATGAACGAGTACATTGGCGCGAATACACCTGCGGTTGCCCTTGGCCCGAAATAGTTGAAGAGCACATCAATTTCGACGAGGACTTGATTTGTGATGTGTGTGGGGCATACTGTGGATGTGAGCATCCCGACGAGGATCAAAATAACGTTTGTGATATTTGCGGAGTAGATTTGCCCGATTGAAGCGGTACAACGGAACGGTCGTTTTCTCAGGTGTTATTAATGAGATAGATTAAAAATAATTAAATAATCATTTTTTCTCACAAAAGCGAAAAAAATTGTTAAAATTTTCGTATATATAAGTGAAAGAACACAAAAAAGGAGAAAATATGAGAAAAATAACGTTACTATGTATTTTATTGACCGCTTTGTCTGTTTTGATTTCTTGTGAAATCAAAAATAACGAAACACCAAAATTAATTGAAGTAGTTATTGAAAATAATAACTCCACTTACTTAGAAGATGATTTGAACGGTGATTACGAGGCTTTTGAATTTAGCTTGAGCAGTGATGGCATAGGTTATTACGTTAAGGAGAAAAAAGACAACACCTTGACTGAGCTTACCGTGCCTTCAAGCTATAAGGGATTGCCCGTTGTAGGCATATGTAGAGAAGCATTTGCTCACAATGACGTTGTTGTCAGCGTGAAAATTCCGTCTAGTGTCGTTTATATCAGTGAATACGCCTTCGCGTGCTCGGAAAATCTAAAAAACGTTGTTTTTGATGACAACTGTAAAATATTAAAGATAAGCGACCATGCTTTTGAGTACTCACGAGCGCTCGAATCGATAATTATTCCTTCATCGGTTTGTGAAATTGGTTACCGTTCATTTTATCATTGTGACTCTCTTGAAAATATATTGGTTGATGAAAATAATCAATATTTTTCTTCAAAGGATGGGAATTTATATTCCAAGGACGGAAAAAAGCTCATAACGTATGCTCAAGGTAAAAAGGAGGAGGCTTTTTGCATCCCGAATGAAGTTGAGATCATTGGAAGACAAGCGTTTGCAAATTCCCAAAATGTGAAAAGCATTACTGTTTCTGACAGTGTAAAGACAATTGAAACAGAGGCTTTTTATAATTGTAACATAGAAAACATTTGTTTGGGGAATGATAGTAATTTATTAAGTATAGGAAAGAGTGCATTTGCCTTTTGTGGATTTCTTACAGGAATAGAAATTCCGTCTTCGGTTACTGAAATTGGAGAAAGTGCTTTTTCATATTGTAGATCTTTTACCGATATAGTAATTCCCGATTCAGTGATGAGCATTGGCTCCGGTGCGTTTGACAGTTGTGAAAATCTTGAAAGTATTGTTTTATCAAATTCAATTACTGAGATAAAGACTTGTACTTTTGGTGCATGTACATCTCTTAAAAATATAGAGATACCAAATAGTGTACAAAGTATTGGTGAAGGTGCATTTTCACGTTGCGTAAAGCTTGAAAACATAGTTATTCCACGGGGAGTTACCGTTATTGAAGGTTATGCATTTAATTATTGTGAAAGATTGAAAAGTGTTCAGCTTCCATCTTCTTTAGTTGAAATTAAAGAATATGCTTTTAATAATTGCCGTTCACTTTCCGATATTGATATACCCGACGGAGTAAGAATATTGGGCGAGGGTGTTTTTGCAGAGTGTAATAGATTAACTGAAATAGTTATTCCCGAGGGGGTTACAGTTATCTCTGCCAATTTGTTTAAGGGATGTGATAATCTTTCAAATCTGGTGATTCCATCAACCGTTACACATATCGAATCCTCGGCTTTTGCTTCTACAAGATCCTTAAAAACACTAAAATTTAACGGTACTCGCGAGCAATGGGATGCAATAGGCTTTGAAATAACTTGGCTTAACGACTCGAGAATTTGGGAAGTGGTTTGTTTGGCTGATTCAGAGGAGGAATAATGCATGAAAAAATATATTTCCATACTCCTAATCGTTGCTTTATCAATTTGTTTTGTCGGATGTGAATTTGAAAATAAATTTGATTTTGGGAAGAACGAAAATCCCTTAAACAGCGATTTGTATTTTACAATTAAAGATATCGTATATAACGAAGAATATGAATGCTATATGATAGTAGTTGATTGGCATAATCCAACAGAAGCAAGAAACAATTGTTCATATGAGGGGTACGATATTGAGTATCTTAATGGCGATACGTTTGAAAGTGTATTTAAGATGAACAATGAACAAAAATGGGTTGAAGATTCCTTGCGTTTTGATCCTAATCAGTCTACTCAAAGAAGCTATGCATTGAATGAAAGCCTATTTGATATTAATAGAAAGGGTACTTACCGCATAAAGATAAGCTATTATAGAAATATTCAAACAATGCTACCGGGTGGGGACTGGGGTCCTATTGTGCGTGAATATACGGATGTATGTGCGGAATTTATTATTTCATAATAAAAAAGCTCCCGCAAGGGAGCTTTTTTATGCCTTATTTTTCGGTTGCCGTTTGCTCGTAGGCGGTATCCTTACTGAGAGTTTCGACGTCCTTGGAGGAGAAGTATTCAAGTGGGTCTACTGCAAGGCCACCGACTGTCATTTCAAAGTGGAGGTGGGGCTCGTCCGCGATTTCAACCATTGCAGTTGAGCCGACTGTGGCAATTTGCTGACCCACTCTGACAGTTGCGCCCTCGATAATACCATTGGGAAGCTCGGTGGATACGTTTTTATAGATGGAAACAGAATCACCGTTGTGCTTAACCGCAATACACTGACCCATTCTGACGTCCTCCCAAATTTGAATTACAGTACCGTCGGCTACGGCATATACGGGAGCGCCCTCGGTAGTGATAATATCAACGCCAAGGTGAACCCGATAATCGTTCATGGTAGGAGAGAACACCTGAAACTCGGAGTCGTGAACGTTGAGCAGCTTACCCGATACGGGAAGCGAGAACGTGGGAAGCTTTGAGCCAACGTCACTTGAGGGATCGTTGCTTGGAAGCGTAGAGACAGGTTGCTTTGTGGTCGTGGTGGTCGTGGTTTGCTTTGGCATGGTTACGTCGGGAGTGGTTTGCTTCTTTCTATTGGCAACAACCACTGCCGAGATGATCAGGATCATTGAAAGCAAAATGGAAATAGCCGCGATGTAGACCGTTTTGTTTTCCTTAAGATTTTGCATAAATTTGTCTTTATCAAACATAATTAAATTCCTTTCTTTACATAAGCATTGCTTTGATAGTAGTATTTTTGCCTCAAAAATTCGCTTTATTCATAATTTTGATAAAATAATGAAAATAAGAGCAAGTTTGTTTGACAAAGTAAAATTTTTTTGATATAATCAAATTAATAAATGAAAGGTAATTATATTATGGATAGAATTTTACAAACAAAGGGAAAGCTTCTTGGAATTGATTTTGGCGATAAGAGAACGGGACTTGCGGTTTCGGACCCGTCGAGAATTTTGGCATCGGGAATTGGATATATTTCACCCGGTGGAATAGTAAAGGTTGCCGACGCGATAGCTGAAATTTGCAAAGAGCAGAGAATAGTGGGCATAGTTTTGGGCTTGCCTGTGAATATGGACGGCTCGCAGGGATTCCGTGCGGACCGAATAAAGGAATTGGCATCACACCTCAATGAGAGAATGCCCGAAATTCCCGTCGCTTTTTTTGACGAGCGCCTTTCGACTATGGCAGCAACACGTTTTCTTAACGAAACAAACACTCGCGGAGCAAAGCGCAAGGGCGTGGTTGATACACTTTCTGCGCAGATCATTCTCCAAAACGCGCTTGATAAATTGAAGTATATGCAGAATGCATAATATATAAACAAAAACACCTCGTGGAATCCACGAGGTGTTTTATGTTATTAAGTTAATTCAACTTAAGCGATAACGTAGAGAACAAGCACAAGTACTACAAAAATTATAGAAAGTACTGCTGTTATTCTGAACAAAAGTTTATCCTTATCGTTTGTGTTGGTATTACCGAGGTAGGAGTTGTTTCCGCCTGCGATTGCGCCGGAGAGCTCCTTGCCCTTACCTGTCTGCATGAGAACGAGAACGGTAATAGCGATTGCCATAAGGATAAGCAAAATTCCCAAAGCGATTGTCATTGTAATTTCCTCCAAAAATTTAATTATGAGTTAATAGACAATGTCGAATTAACCGAGCTTAGCCTGGTTAACCTTGATGCCGGGGCCCATTGTAGATGCGATTACGCAGCTCTTAATGTACTGACCCTTAGCAGCAGCGGGCTTTGCTTTGATAACTGCGCCAACGAGTGTGTTAAAGTTCTCAGCAAGCTTTTCGGGACCGAAGGAAGCCTTACCGATGGGGCAGTGGATGATGTTTGTCTTATCAAGACGGTACTCGATCTTACCAGCCTTAGCTTCAAGAACAGCCTTAGCTACGTCAGGAGTAACTGTACCAGCCTTGGGGTTGGGCATGAGGCCCTTAGGACCAAGGATCTTACCAAGACGACCAACAACGCCCATCATATCGGGAGATGCGATAACAACGTCGAATTCGAACCAGTTTTCCTTTGTGATCTTTTCAACCATATCAAGTTCGCCAACGTAGTCAGCGCCTGCTGCCTTTGCAGCTTCTGCCTTGTCACCCTTAGCGAATACAAGTGTTCTAACTGTCTTACCTGTACCGTTGGGAAGAACTACTGCACCACGAACCTGCTGGTCAGCGTGACGTGAGTCAACACCGAGACGAAGGTGGAGCTCGATGGTTTCATCAAATTTAGCCTTAGAAGTCTGGCAAACGAGTGCGAGAGCTTCAGCGGGATCATAAGTTTTGTTCTTTTCGATAAGCTTTGCGCTATCGGAATATTTCTTACCGTATTTAGCCATTGTCTTGCTCCTCCTTACTCTTCAACAGTGATACCCATGCTTCTTGCAGTACCTGCAACCATGCTCATAGCTGCTTCGATAGAACCAGCGTTGAGGTCGGGCATCTTTGTTTCAGCGATTTTTCTAACCTGCTC
>JAZLBH010000011.1:0-11924 GCA_045613605.1 Eubacteriales bacterium | reverse complement strand
TTTATTGTTATCACTCGTGATGTGAGGAGATATTTTCTATAATTTCGCAGGCTCCCTCCGTCACCTTCGGTGACACCTCCCTCTCGGAGGGAGGCTTTGGTGCAAACAATCTCAACTAACCGATAAATTCCAATTTATCAAATTCTACTTTTTAAATCTCGGTGGCTTTCTCACCTGCTTTTTCGCATAATCCTCATGCATCAAAGCGGAGAATTTTTCTTCCTTTTCGGGATATACCAAGGTAATATATTGATACAAAAGCACGTAAGCATCGTTTTGCGATATTTTTCTAATGCTTCTTCCGTCCCTCTCGGCTATAAAGTCGCGAAGTCCGAGATAAAAGTCAAAAGGAGAGGCGACATTTTCAAGAGCATATTCAAGAGAGGATTCAAATCCCCCTCCCTCGCGGTATCTATCCATAATATCCGCAATTTCTTGAAGCAAGGACAACTCCTCAAAAGTCATCCAATTTGATTTGAGCACCGTATATGGTGCTTTTTTTGATGCCACGTAGCCATATTGCTCGGCATTATTTCTCAATTCCGTGCCATAAAGCAGCTTCAAAAAGCCAAGCTGAAGCATATCACATGCAAAATACGCATCGTTAAAGGATTTTCTAAAGCTGTCAAAATCCTCGTACGGCAATCCTGCAATCAAATCAAGATGAACGTGAATATTTCCAAGCGCTTTTACACGCGCCGCCGCGCTGATGATTTTTTGGGCATCAAGATGACGGGAAATAATATCAAGTGTTTCCTTGTTCGTGCTTTGAAGCCCGATTTCAAGCTGAATTTTGCCTTTTGGCATCTTTGAAAAGATTTCAAAGCTATCATCATTCAAAAGGTTTGCACAAACCTCAAAATGATAATTCTTGGTAAATTCATCACTTAAAAGCGCTCGCCAGATCTCATTTGCTCTTTTTATATCGAAATTAAACGTTCTGTCAACAAATTTTATTATCTTTATTTTGGAATCAAGAGACTCAAATGCGCGCAGGTCGGCAAGCGTTTGCTCAGTACTCTTAGCTCTGACTCTTCCACTTACCGAGGAAAGACAGTACGCGCATCTATAAGGGCAACCGCGACTTGATTCATAATAAAGCATCGTTCCGCTTTCAAAATCACCCTCGCGGTAAAGAATGCCCTCATTTTTCATTACATCGGGGACTCCACCGTCGATTATTCTATTTATTTTTTCGCTTCTTTTTATTGCATTGCAAAGCTTAACGATCGCTTCTTCGCCTTCTCCGCGAACGATATAATCAATAAAATCGAAATCAAATCTTTCACAGCCGAAAGAAACCTCAGGACCACCGAAAACAATTTTGGATTCAGGCAAAAGTGCCTTTAGATCGGCGGCAATATCAAGCATTGATGCAATATTCCAAATATAACAGGAAAAGCTATATACCTCAGCGCACTCGTTCACAAGACGCGCAAGAACAGTAGCGTTCATATCTCTTAAATTGTATTCACAAATTCTAACGTCATACCCTGCCCCCTCAAGCGGTGCGCGCAAGCATCTGAGCGCCAAACAGGTGTGTGAATATGAACCGTTAAGACCAAATAATACGACCTTCATTTTTACTCCATTTTATATGTAAATTGGGATTTATCGGTGAGTTAGTTAATTAAGGAATAATGTTCTTTTTGAAAAAAGAACCAAAAACTTTTTTATAGGGCTTCGCGGCAAAACGTTACGCAAATTGTGTTATTGTACTTAAAAGCACAATAACACATAACGATTTTTTCTGCATTTTAACAGGCGCAGAAAAAATCTTCAATTTGCTGCTCAAATGATAGACGTATTGTTATCAAATGGCTATAGTTTGTCAAAGTAAATTTTAGAAAATCTCTCTAAAAGAGAGGTTTTCGTAGTTCGATTGATAAAATCCTTGTCGAAAATTTATTTTCGTAAAAGGATTTTAGCAAGTGAACTGATAATTCGTTTGCGAATTATCAAAAATTTACGTCAAATCATCACAAACCAAAGCGATTGTTTTGCTTCTTTTCGCAAAAGAAGAGCCCAAGCGGCTTGAGCGGTTTTCAGTAAACTAACTAACCACAAATCAAAATTTGAAATTCTATTTACATTATACCATCATTTCGCAAAAATTCAATTCTTTTAGAAAATTTTGTTACAAAACTCGCGTGTGAATTGCTCTTTTGCTGCAAAATTCATTGCCGAGCCATATATTTCTTCCAAAATAAAGTGATACTTCTTAATATTTTCAAATTCATCAAGCGCGAGCGAAAGAAGCTGGTCTCGCACGCGCGCAAGTGATCGATATTGCTTTCTGATCTTTGATACCCCTCCCCCATCAACAAACCTTCTCATATTAATTGAACGCACACTGTCATCCATTCTATTATTAATTTCAAATGTCAAACCACTTTCTTTTGTAGAAAGCGCGTCAAGTCGCTCTTTGATTATTGGATTGTTAGAAATGCAAAGATTTATTTTCTTCTCCTTAAGTGAAGAATATATCTCATTCATCATAAAATGCGCAGTTTCAAAATAGTCATTGATCTCATAATATATTTTAGCGTTTTCGTAATAGGTATCAAACGAGGATAACCCCCTCATCCCTATGGCGCGCGTTAGAAGATGCTCCTCTGTGCCCTCCTCTTTCTTGAGCCCGTCAGCAAAACGACTTGCATATTTTCTCATTTTTTCAAGCTTTACGCAGGGCAATACAAGATCCGCTATATTTTCACTGATTTCTCTATATGCTCTAAGCTCTCTATATACTCTTTCAAAGCCCCTCTTTTTCTCACCCGATATATTTTCTATCACTCTGCGGCTTGAAGCAAGCACCTTTTCATCCAAAAACTCGGCAAGGTTTACAAAGCATTCAACAGCGCCAATATATTTGGGCTCGTAAATATGAGGAGCCGTGCCGTCAAGAACGGCAATTTTGCTCTCGTTAATGATTATTCCGTCAAGGCTTCCCGCGTCGGACGAGCAATAAATATATTTCACACTGAATCCGTTAAGCTCGGCACATTTTGCCACTTCCTTCATAAAAAACGCCTTGCCCGTGCCCGAGCCACCCTTTATTACGTATATTTTATAAAGATTCTGGGGATTAAATATCTCTCCGTAATAAGAACAAAATCCATCGCTGGAATTTGATGCCGCAAAATATTTTTCTGTCATATTTCCCTCCATAAATTTATATTACAATATAAATCTATGAAAAAATCCGATGATTAGTTCAAAATCATCGGATTTTTATTAAATTTCTCTTAACTTGGCAATTTTTTCAGCACTTGGAGTAACGTAAGCAGTCCAGTTTGTATGGTATATAACAAGACCGGGATTTGCGCCTTGAATTTTCTTTACGTTTTTAGCAAAGGTATAGTCAACGGGAATATTAACTCCGCCCTGCACACTAGAATAGTATGCCGCAATCTCAGCCGCCTCGGTAAAGTTAATGCTATCAGGCTCCTCCCCGTTGCAAATCATTACAACGTGACTGCCTGCCTTATTTTTAACATGGAACCAATAATCACTCTTGTGTGCAAGATTAAACGTAATATTCTCGTTTTGAATATTGTTTTTGCCACACAAAACAGTATATCCGTCGGTGGTTTTGAACCTCATAAATGCGGTGCTCTTTCTCTTTTGCGGGCGGTAATTCTTCATTTTTGAAGCATAGCCCGAGGTATAAAGCTCATCTCTGATTTCAACGAGGTCACTTGTGTTTTCCGCGTGAGCAAGCGCATCAAAAACGGAATAAATGTACTCAAGCTCACGTTGTGCCTTTTCAATTTGTACAGCCAATTCCCTCTCGGCATTTTTGCACTTGTTGTATCTTTTATACATTCTTTGCGCATTGGATGAGGGGGAAAGACGGGTATCAAGCTCAATTACAACCTTGTCAAAGGTGCCGTCCTCTTCGTTATACGCCTCATAATCTATAAGCTCAACGCGTTTCATTCCGCGCTCGATAGCATAGATATTCGAGGTGATAAGATCACCCTGCTTTTTGTATTTTTCACCCTGCTTGCAATCCTCAAGCTCAGCGCGTTGCTTATCCATTTTTTTAAGGAGTCGCGTCTCTGAGTTTGTAAGGATCTTCAATATATCAGTTGCCTTTTGCTTAACTCTTACCTCTCGGTCCCTACACTCAAAATACGAGTCAATCATCTTAGAAGGACTTTCAAAATCCTTGATTTCAAGCCCCTCATAATGAGTCAAGCGACAAAATGCATATTCAACTGCACGCTCACCGTCAAAAACGGTTGTTGGATGATATTCATTATTCTTAATATGATCGATTATTTCAACAAACGCGCCATAAAGCTTCTCACAAGGACAATTTCTTAACGTCGCATCAATATCACCGCAAGCACGGAATGAAATCTCTCTTGACACGGCACTTGATATGCCCAAAAAACTGGAAATAATAAATTTATCAGCCTTGTGGTCGGCAAGCGCATCGTCATAAAGGGCATAAAATTGCTCTTTTGTGCATTCAAGCGGATTGCTTTTATCCTGCTTTGGCGGAAGCTCATACAACATTCCGGGCAAAACCTGACGAAGTGAGCTGGTTGTAAAATCTACCGTTTTGAGTGCCGATACAATACGTTTGTCGGCATCAAGAAATATAAGATTTGAATATTTTCCCATAAGCTCGGCAACAAGATAGCACTTTGTATCAAAGCCCATTTCATCGCGAGTATCAAATGAAAGCATTATAGCTCTTTCAAAGCCAAGCTGCTCAATATCCGAAAGCTTTGCCCCCTGCAGGTGCTTTCGCAAAAGCACGCAAAACATCGGTGGATTTTGGGGATTTTCCTTGGCAATTTCAGTAAATCCAATTCGAGGATTGTTAGAGCCTGCATTTATAAGCAGCCTCTTTCCACCCTGAAGTGAACGTATTTGAATATGAATTTCATCCCTGTCGGGCTGATATACCTTTTCAACACGCGCCCCGCGTGAAAGTGAAAGTATCTCGTGCGTCATACAAGATAACATTCCCGCGTCAAAAGCCATTTTTATTCCCCCTTTCAAGCAATATAAGATATTGTAACACAAAACAAATAAAATTTCAACAACAAAAGCCCCATTTCTTTCAAAATGGAGCAAAATAAATTGAGATTTATCGGTGAGTTTATAAAAGTTAGTTTTATTATATGAGGAGAACTCCCTCCGTCGCGGACGAGCCGCGCCACCTCCCTGTCGGAGGGAGGCTTGCGGCAAGATAATCCTCAAATTATAGCCACACAAATAACAAAATGGCTACGAATAAACAATATTTCAATCATTTCAAAGCGAACTAATTTTAGCCTCCCTTCGACAGGGAGGTGGCATTTTCGTAAGAAAATGACGGAGGGAGTTCCTCATTTAATAAAACTAACTAATCGACAAATCAAATTTTGAACAAACGGGAGGATAATATCCTCCCCTACGATATTTACACAAACCTTACTACAGCGCGTCATCCTGAGTGAAACGAAGTTTTACGAGGGAGTTTAACGAGCCGAGTAAAACCAACCGTATTTGTCAAATACGGTTGGGATCTACAAAGGGGTTTTACGTAACTTTTTTAGTAAAAGAAATATTTATATTTGAATAAAAAAGTTACTTTTATAAGTAAAGTCACAAAAACTCGTTTATAGATTCCTGCGCGTGTTATACACGCTTGGTTTTGCTTGCTTCACTTCGTTACGCTCACAAAACTTCGTTCCACTCAGAATGACGTATAGAGGTGGTGTTTGTGCGAACAAGGTGCGGTAAGGTGGGATTTATCGGTTAGTAGAGATTGTTTGCACCAAAGCCTCCCTCCGAGAGGGAGGTGTCACCGAAGGTGACGGAGGGAGCCTGCGAAAATATAGAAAATATCTCGTCATATCACGAGTGATAACAATAAAATCTCGCGCTCTCCTCCACCGCTTCGCGGAGCCCCCTCTCGGAGGGAGCCTATTTTAGCATTTCAAACTAACCGACAAATCAAATTTCGAAATTAACTAATATATCTAGTCAATTCATAAAGCATATTTGCCACCTGAGCGCGTGTTATTCTCGAATTTGGTGCAATAGAACCGTCAACACTACTTAAGATTCCAAGATTATTCAATGTATAGATGGCATCCTGCGCCCACGTGGGTATATCGTTTCTATCGGGGAAAATCGGCTTAACGGTTGGAACCTCAGCATTAATTAATTTGCTAACGATAAGCGCTGCCTCTGCTCTCGTGATTTCACGATTAGGCTCAAATAGGTATTCCCCATCGGTATTAACGGCACCGGTAATAATTCCCATATCACTGGCCCTTTTCACGTATCCCTTCATACTCGCAGGAATTTCATCATCATCGTCAAATCCCGTATCAGTAACATTTTCAACGTTACTTTCACCTATCGTGTTCATAAGCATAGCAATAAAATCCACACGGCTAACCGTCTTTTCAGGCATAAAATATGTGTTGTTACCAATGCTTTCACCACTCATAATGCCCTTTTCAAGCATTGTCATTGCCGCGTGATGACTTCTGTTTCCCTGCATATCGCAAAATACCACGTCGGTTTGAAGCTTTTCAACAGTTAGATTTACTTTTTGTGAGGAGGAATAATTCCCATACTTATCCACGGCAACGTATTCAAAGCTATCCTCTCCAAAATATCGTCCCTGAGGCGTGTAGCAATATTCACCCGTTTTCCCATCAAAGTCAAGAACTCCATTTTTTGCATAAGTAACGATCTCATATCTTAACTCATCCCCGTCGACGTCATACCCACCGACCCTGCCAAAAGCAGCTATGGTTTGATGTGTACTTACGGCAAGAGCCCCCCTATCCTCCATTGACAGAACGGGAGCCGAATTCTCACGCGTCAAAAAATACAGATTGCAGGTCATTTCATATTCCCCGCCGTTCACCTTAAATCGAAATGATGATTGAGTAACGCTTTCATTCGTCGCGCTATAATTTAGCAAATCTAAATTAACGCTTGATATAGTTTGCCCCGGATTAACAGCAACGTCCCCAAGGCAAAGGCAACCGTCACTAAGCTCCGGCACGCTTGTTACCGTTATTGAAGAAATTTCAGCAAGATTGAGATAACGTTCAAAATCATCAGCCGAAAACACTATCTTGTTGCTTACCATGGCTGATCTAGCCATATCGTTATCCCCTGCGATAATCTTAAGAGCACTTGATACGTCAAGCGTTGCATCACTACTTTGCTCCATTACCGCTCCAATGACAGCAAAAGCAAGTGCCATTACAATAAGTGAAAAAGTTATAAATCTTTTCATAAAATCCCTCTTTCATAAAATAGCTCATTAAATTATATATTTCCAAGACAAATTTTATGCAAATGAGAATTAAAATATTGTAATTAGCAAAAAATTAGTGTATAATAAATCTAAACTGACAAGGGGGTGCAATATGAAATTTGAAAATCAATTTATAGGTCTTACCGTAAAAGAAATATTAACAAATGAACTCGGATTTTCAAAAAGAGCCATAACCTCCTTAAAATCCAAGCCCGATGGAATACTCGTTAACGGACAGCACGCAACCGTTCGCGCAATAATAAAAGAAAACGACGTTTTAATAATCAATTCTGACGATGAGAGTAGCAATCACGAAAAGCTCGTCCCCTCTTCAACTCTTCCCGAAATCATATATGAGGATGACGACGTGATTTGCGTAAACAAGCCACCATTTATGCCCACCCATCAATCGCAGGGGCATTTTTATGACACACTTGCCAACTCGCTTGCATATTACTTTTCACTTCAAAGGCGTCCCTTTGTGTTTCGTTCAGTAAATCGACTTGACAGAAACACAAGCGGTGTTGTTTTGGTTGCAAAAAGCCGCCTTGCTTCCGCAAAGCTATCTGAGCAAATGAAGAAAAACGGAATAAGCAAAAGCTATATTGCAATTTTACAGGGTGAGCTTAAAAATGATGGGGGCAGAATTGAAACGCACATAAGACGCAAGGAGAAAAGCATCATTTTGCGAGAGGTGTGTGAAAAGACCGAGGACTCTAAAATCGCAATAACTACATATCAGGTCTTGGCTAAATGCAACGGTCTATCTCTTGTATTGGCAACACCCGTAACGGGAAGGACCCATCAGCTGCGCGTACATTTTGCCCATATTGGCTCTCAAATTCTTGGTGACGATCTTTACGGGGAAAAATCCGATCTGATTAACAGACACGCGCTCCATGCATACAAGCTTTGCTTTGAGCATCCCAAGTCCAAGCAAAAAACGGAGCTGTACGCCCCCCTGCCTAATGACATGAAAGCAATAATAGAAGAAAGCTTTGGAAAGGATATTATCTGAGTATGGAAGAAAATAAAAAAATAAAGGTACCCAAAATTGCCTATATCTTTTTTGGAATTACTATTTTATCGATCATAATCTATGCTATAGCAATCAAAAGCACGGCATTTGCCGACTTCTTTAACAGATATATTTCGGCTGTTTTTAGAGGTGCTTTAGCAACCGTAACAAATATTCTTCCAATATCATTTGCCGAGCTATTAATAATATGCTCTCCAATCATTTTGTTTTTCATTATTAGAGTTGCAATCAAAAAGTACTCAAAAACCTGGCACGACGTTGGTATTTTTTGTATTCTGATATTATCCGTAATTTCACTGTTATTCAGTGCATTTGTGTTCACCTTTGGAACAGGATATCACGCATACGGACTTGAAGAAAAGCTCTCTCTTGATAAAAAAGAGGTCAGTGCCGCCGAGCTTGCTTCTACGGCTGATTGGTTGATTGGGGAGGTAAACTCCATTTTGAAGAATGTGAGCTTTGAAGAAAAAAGCTCGTCGATAAATCCCCATACAATACGCCAAACCAACGTGCTTTTACTTGATTCCTATGAAAAGCTAAGCGCTGAATATACGTTTTTGCCCAAGCTGACCTCTTACGTTAAGCTCGTTATTTTAAGCGAGCCTATGACTTACACCCACATTTCGGGTGTATATACCTATTTCACCGGCGAAGCAAACGTAAATACCAACGCGCCCGATTATTCAATCCCCTACACCATGGCGCACGAGCTTGCACATCAAAGAGGAATAGCAAGAGAGGATGAAGCCAATTTTATTGCATTTTTGGTTTGTATAAGTACCGACGATAACTATATAAAATACTGTGGATATATGAATTTGTGTGAGTATGTTCTTAATGCACTTTACAGCGCAGACCAAAAGCTTTGGGAAGAAACCTATAAAAAGCTTGATAATCGCGCAATTTATGAAATGATAGCATATAACAAATTCTATGAAAAATATCAGGATAACGTCGTTGGCGAAATAAGTGGCGCAATAAACGACGCATATTTGCAGGCAAACGGTACAGAGGGTACAAAGAGCTATGGGCTTGTCGTTGACCTTGCCGTAGCATATTTTCACAAAGAAATAGAAAATTGAATATGATATTAGAAAGGTTTGTTTTAGATTTAATAAAATATTTATAAAATCATAAAAAACTATTCCATTTTTGGCAGTTATATGTTATACTATTGTTATAGATAATCAAAAATATAACTGCCAAGCTTTTTGGAGGATTACATATGGAAAAAATCATAATCAACGGAGGACGCGAGCTGCACGGAGACGTTTATATCAACGGAATGAAACACGCCGCACTTCCCATCATATTTGCAACCATCCTCACAGGAGATAGATGCGTAATAGAAAACGTCCCCAAGGTAAGTGATATAACTATGTCATTTGACATACTTCGCTCAATGGGTGCAAAAATAAAATATCTTAACGAGACGACTGTTTCAATAGACACAAAAAATATTGAGGGCGGTGACACTCCCTTTGAGCTTGTTTCAAAGATGAGGGGCTCAACTTATCTTCTTGGCGCTGAGCTTGCAAGATTTCACAGCTCAAAGGTTGCCTTCCCCGGTGGATGTAACTTTGGCACGCGTCCAATTGATATGCATATCAAGGGCTTTGAGGCACTTGGTGCAACCGTTTCGCAGGACGAGAATTACGTTTATGCCGATGCTCCAAACGGACTCATAGGAAGCCATATATATTTTGATATAGTTTCAGTAGGCGCAACCGTTAACCTTATGCTTGCCGCTACACTCTCAGAGGGTCAGACCATACTCGAAAATGCAGCGCGCGAGCCCCATATAGTTGACCTTGCAAACTTCCTTAATACCTGTGGCGCCGACATCAAGGGCGCAGGTACGGGAATTATTAAGATTAATGGCGTTGAAAAGCTCCACGGGTGCGTTTATGACATTATTCCCGATATGATTGAGGCAGGCTCATATATGTGTGCCGTTGCCGCAACGGGAGGTGTTGTTAATATCAAAAACGTAATTCCTAAGCACTTGGAAATCATTTCAACAAAGCTTGTCGAAATGGGCGTTGAGATCGAAACGTATGACGATTATCTCACCGTTCGTTCCACGGGCAAGCTCAAGCCCACTAATATACAAACGCTCCCATATCCCGGCTTCCCAACCGATATGCATCCCCAGTTTTCGACGTTGCTTGCAATTGCCGACGGTGATAGCACGGTTTATGAAACTATTTGGAAGAATCGATTCAAATACGTCCACGAGCTTGAAAAAATGGGCGCGTGCGTTATGGTGAACGAGCCCTTTGCCGCATTCAAGGGTGTTGAAAAGCTTCACGGTGCAACGGTTCGCTCCGTTGACCTAAGGGCAGGAGCCGCAATAGTTATTGCAGGCCTCGTTGCTGAGGGCACAACCGAAATAACGGATATTTTCACCATCGAGCGCGGATACCTCGATATCGTAGGAAAGCTTCGTGACCTCGGCGCCGATATTTCAAAGGTATATATCGACGAAAACGCCTTTGCTTAAAAAATTCAACAAAATAAACACATCCCCCAAGCGAAATCGCTTGGGGGATAAATTTATATAAGGTTATTCGGTTTCTTCTTCTAAATCATCTTTTTTGAAGATCATGACGTCATTTTCGTCACCATCTTCGTCGAGGGGAAGAATTATATTTCCAATACAACAATCAATTGCATAATAAAAATTAACAAAACAACAATATTCAGTATTTTTTCATTGCGTTTCCTCCATTTTATATGTTATTTTGTATTTGTCTTAAATTTTATACTTACAGTGCCGTCATCAAGCTTTTCATATTCAAACACAATATGCTCTATTTTTTGGGAAAGATATAGCTGTTCTTCTATATTTTTGGAGAATAAAACCAATTTTATTACAAATCTACCGCAAGTATTCTCTATATATTCTTGGGGTATAGTAATGGATTCTATGTGTTTATAATAAAATGATGGTGAAAAAATAAAATTACTTTTAACTATATAACCATACTCCTCGGAAAATGCTTTTTCCTCATCCATACTGCTTATAAATTTGTGATTAGGTATATTTTGAATGTTAGTGCTATCAACATTATATTCATCAGGAATAAATACATCTCTAAACTCATCATCACAAATATATAAAGCAAACACACAACTATCATCTTCATTAGCTATGTAATAACGGTATTTGTCAATTTCATATTTTTTAATATTTTGACGACCTATATATTGATTGGCATGTGTTCCATAGAGCAAGTTAAACGTAATATCATTCATATCAAAAATATTACTATCGCTCGTTGCCCAAATCTTTATAATCGAAGAATCATCTCCACGTGTTTCTTGACTTAAATAAAATTCGAAATCATTGGGGTAATAGTATCCATCTGGAATTTTAGCACACCCCACCAAGTTGATAGCGCTAGAGAACAGAAGAACAACAAGCATCACCCTCGCAACAATTTTTGTTTTGTTTGGTTTAATTTTTCCGTTTTTCATAGTTTTGCTCCTTTTTTGGTTGTTTTTTCATTGTTTTCATGGTTTTGAGGTCCTCCTTAATATAATATATATTGCACCCTTCAAAAGGCAAATTTTCCCTTTTGAAAAAGTGTTCTATAT
>JAZLBH010000010.1:0-6322 GCA_045613605.1 Eubacteriales bacterium | reverse complement strand
CTAGCAAGATTTGTTAGACGCTTTTTCTTTTGAGGTAAAAGGCCCAAAAGAAAAAGCTTTGCAAAAAGAAAATGCCGTTTTTTGCGCTAGCGCCGCGCGGGCGCCACCTTTGAAAAGGTGGACGAAACAATAGCACAAAGCGAGTGCGAACATCCCGATAAACCAAAATTCTAATCACCAAGAAAGGAGAGAACCATGGAAAACAGATACGTTAAAATTTATCTTTTAGACAATCCATACTGCATTGACAACGAATACACGTATTTCGTTCCGCACGATCTCTCCGAGATAGTAAAACGCGGTTCCTTTGTGGTTGTTCCCTTCGGCAATTCCAACAGAACTCAAATAGGGTTGGTTGTAGCCACTCATTGTGAAGAACCAAACACAAAGACCAAATCCATCAAGACCGTACTCAGTGATGAAATTTCACTTAGTGAAACGGACCTTGAACTATGCCTTTTCATGAAGGAGCAAACGCTATGCACAATCGGTGACGCGGTTCATTCAATAATGCCCGCAGGCGCGCTTTCGGGATTGATCACCTGCTACAAGCCCACCGATATAAAGGAATATGACGGTGCATTTGCCGACGTTTTGTTTTTCATTCAAGATCAAAAGGTTGTTACTCAAGCTCTTCTTGAGGAAAAGTTTGGCTTGGAATCTATCAAAGCCACCGCCTTTCTTTTCAAAAACGGTTTGATCGAAAAGGACGTAATCATCAAAAACAAGACGGTTGGCAAGGAAAAGAAATATTATACCCTTTCCGTCTCCAACACTGAGCTTGCCTCACTTTTAGGCGAGGGAGACGCCGTTGACGGATATAAAAAGCTTCGTTCCCAAATGCACAAGGATATTTTATCCCTTCTTGCGCTTCGAGAAAGAATGCTTATTGATGATATCAGATCCGAAATCAATGCCACCGATGCACAAATTTCCGCCCTTGAGAAAAAGGGATATATTGCAAAGGAAGTCGAAAGCGTTTATCGAAACCCCTACGAGCACAAGAGCAGAGTCAATCACGCAAGGGAGCTTATTTTATCCGACGAGCAAAGGACTGCGCTTAATACCCTTTCATCAATGTTGGACGAGGATAAACCATCTTGCGCGCTTCTTCACGGAGTTACGGGTAGCGGAAAAACCTGCGTTATGATGAAAATAATTGACCGCGCACTATCACAAAATCGAGGTGTGATTATGCTCATTCCCGAGATTTCTCTCACTCCTCAAACGGTTGAGCTGTTTTGCTCAAGATACGGCTCGCGAGTGGCGATTATTCACTCTTCCCTCTCCCAAGGCGAGCGCCTTGACGCATATATGCGGATCAAAAGAGGAGACGCCGATCTTGTTATTGGAACAAGAAGTGCCATTTTTGCCCCCGTTAAAAATCTTGGACTTATAATCATTGACGAGGAGCAGGAGCACACCTACAAGTCAGACAACAATCCCAAATATCACGCGCGTGACATTGCGCGATTCAGAGTAGCCAAAACCAATTCCCTTTTGCTTTTGGCATCTGCAACGCCGTCGGTTGAAAGCTACAAAAAGGCTATTGACGGTCAGTATAAATTGATAGAATTAAAGCAAAGATACGGCAAAGCAAAGCT
Source organism: Eubacteriales bacterium (assembly GCA_045613605.1). GTDB lineage: Bacteria > Bacillota > Clostridia > Oscillospirales > CAG-272 > RGIG4608. The sequence continues at coordinate 4,718 of JAZLBH010000010.1, read as the reverse complement.
ACCGAAGGTTGAAATTGCCGACATGCGCGAGGAATTGCGCGCAGGTAACGGCACTGGGCTTTCGCTTGCATTGATCGACAGGATCGGAGCCGCGCTTCACAAAAAGGAGCAGAGCATTCTTTTCTTAAACCGTCGCGGATATCACAACTTTGTAAGCTGTGCCTCCTGCGGTCAGGCGATCACCTGCCCCAACTGCTCCGTATCGATGACTCATCACACCGATAGAATATATCACAAAACCGAGCTTGTTTGTCACTGGTGCGGCAAGCACATTCCCGTGCCGTCAGCATGTCCGGAGTGCAGAAGTGAGCACATAAAGCCGATGGGCATTGGCATTCAGCTCATCGAACAAAAATTAAAGGAGCTTTATCCAAACGTTTGCTCTATAAGAATGGACACGGATACAACGTCAAGCAAGAATGCATACGACACGATGCTATCGGATTTTCGTTCACACAAGGCCGAAATCCTTCTTGGAACACAAATGGTTACCAAAGGACACGATTTTCCCGACGTAACGCTAGTCGGCATCTTGGGTGCGGATACCTCCCTTTACCTAAACGACTACAGAGCGAATGAAAAAACATTTTCAATGCTCACGCAGGTGATAGGACGTGCAGGAAGAAGTGAAAAGGAGGGGCGAGCGCTCATTCAAACGATGAACCCCGACCACGATGTGATTCTTCTTGCATGCAAGCAAGATTACAAAACGTTTTTTGAAAATGAAATTCAAACGAGAAGGCTACTCTCCTATCCTCCGTTTTGCGATATAGTTCTTCTAACGCTTTCGGGAATAGTTGAAAGCGCAGTTATGAAGGATTCAAAAATGCTTTCAGATATGCTGCGCGAAAAAATAAGCACCGAATATAAAGACGTTCCCGTTATTTGCTACGGACCGTTTGAAGCTCCCGTTTATAAGCTCGACGGAAAATACAGAATGAGAATGGTTATTAAAACGAAGCTCAACAAACGCTCACGCGAAATGTTTAGCGAAATATACAAGGCATTTGGCAAACGCAAGAAAAACGAGCCAATGCTCTCAGTGGATTTTAATCCATCCACGTTATAACGCCCTTGCAGAAAGGAATAAAAAACAATGGCAAAACTCAAAATAGTAAAGGTAGGCGACGACGTTTTAAGAAAAAAATGCCGTCCCGTTGAAGAAATAACACCAAAAATTATTCGTCTTCTTGACGATATGGCTGAGACTATGCGCGACGCACAGGGCGTTGGCCTTGCGGCTCCCCAGGTGGGAATTTTGCGCCGTATCGTTGTAATTGAGGTTGAAGAGGGCTCTCTTATTGAGCTTATAAACCCAAAAATCATGGCATATGCAGGTGAGCAGGACGGAACCGAGGGCTGTCTTTCAGTTCCCGGCAAATGGGGAATGGTTAAACGCCCCATGCACGTTACCGTTCGTGCAACCAACAGATTTGGTGAAGAATTTGAGCTTACAGGCAGTGAGCTTTTGGCACGCGCTATTTGCCACGAGCTTGACCACCTTGACGGAAGACTCTATATCGATATTGCAAGAGATATAGAAACCGTCCCCACTGACTAATTTATTTGTGAGGTAACCTTATGAAAATACTTTTTATGGGCACCCCCGACTTTGCCCTCTTTTCACTTAAGGGACTTTGCGAAAACGGATATGACGTTGTGGGCGTTGTAACCCAACCCGACAAGCCAAAGGGACGCGGATACGTTCTCACTCCCCCACCCGTAAAGGTGTATGCGATGGAGCAAGGTATACCCGTATATCAGCCCAATTCCTTAAGAACGGAAGAATTTGCAAAGCTTTTGCAGGAAATTAATCCAGACCTTATTGCAGTTGTTGCATACGGCAAAATTTTGCCAAAGAACGTTCTTGATTATCCCAAATACGGATGTGTAAACGTTCACGGATCGCTCTTGCCCGAATATCGCGGCGCTGCACCAATGCAAATGGCAGTAATTGATGGCAAAAAGGTAACCGGCATAACCACAATGTTTATGGCAGAGGGGCTTGACACAGGCGATATGCTTCTCAAGGCCGAATGCCCCATCAATGAAAATGACAATTTTGAAATCATTCACGACAGACTCGGAATGCTTGGCGCTGATTTGCTCCGCAAAACGGTGGACGGCCTCGAAAGGGGCGAAATCACACCCATTCCACAAGATCATTCCAAGGCAACTCACACATCAAAAATTCTCAAAGAGGATTGTCTTATTGATTTTTCTAAGGACTGTGATACAGTTCACAATCTCATTCGCGGACTTTCTCCCATTCCGCTTGCATTTACTCATACTCCCGACGGTAAGCTCTTAAAAGTGGTTGAAAGTGAAATTTGTGAAAGAAACAGCGAAAATTCAGAGCACGGCAAGGTTGCTTCTCTTGAAAACGGAAAAATTCGCGTTTTATGTGCACGCGGTTCTATAAATATTCTCAAGGTCCTTCCCGAGGGCAAGGGTAAAATGTCCTCTGCCGACTTTATTCGCGGAAGAAAAATTAACGAGGGCGACATCCTCAAATAAAATCAAAGGAGTAAACTATGTTTTATTTTTACTTTGACCCCACAATGATAATCCTTGTTCCCGGTATTCTCATTGCACTTTGGGCATCCATTAACGTAAATACAACCTTCAATAGATATGACAAAGTTTTAAGCCGAAACAGACTTACGGGCGCACAGGTTGCTGAAAGAGTTTTGCATCACCACGGCATCTATAACGTTAGAATTGAACGCGTTTCCGGAAATCTCTCCGATCACTATGATCCCAAGGCAAACGTAATTCGTCTTTCGGATTCAACCTACGCTTCAACAAGCATTGCGGCGGCAGGCGTTGCCGCGCACGAGGCGGGACACGCGGTTCAATACGCGCAAAATTATGCTCCCATCAAGACAAGAGCATCCATAGTGACCGTATGCAATTTAGGTACACCCTTGGCATTCGTTTTTCTTATTCTCAGCTTCTTTGTGACTGCAGAAATGGCTCCCACCTTTATCTATATTGCAATCGCGCTTTACTCACTTGCGACCGTTTTTCAGTTGATTACTCTCCCCGTTGAGTTCGATGCATCACGTCGAGCTATGGTTTCACTTGAAGCCACAGGACTTTACGGTCAGGATGAGCTTGCAGGTGCTTCAAAGGTGCTTCGCGCTGCTGCTCTCACATACGTTGCAGCCCTCATTTCATCAATTCTTTCTCTTCTCCGCTTCGTGCTTATAGCAACCGGTGGAAGAAGACGCGACTGATAATGGAAAATAATAAAATCAATGCTCGTTCTCTCGCGCTTGAGGTTTTAATGCGTTGTGAGAACGGCGGCTATTCAAATATCGCGCTTGATACCGTTATAAAAAGAAACAATCTTTCCTCTGCCGACAGGGGTCTGATGACCGCTATCATTTACGGTGTTATTGAGCGTAAAATTACTCTTGACTATATCATTTCTTCTCTTTCCTCGATTCCAAATAGCAAAATCGAAAAAGATACGAGAAATATACTGCGAATGGGTCTTTACCAGATCATTTATATGAAAAAGATCCCATCTCACGCGGCTCTTAACGAAACCGTAAATCTTGCAAACAAGCGCTCAAAGGGATTTGTTAACGCTATTTTGCGCTCATATTTAAGAGAGGACAAAAAAATTACATTTCCCGATAAAAAGGACCCGATAAAGTATCTTTCGGTTACCTATTCTGTTGGAGAATCTCTTGTCGAAGCGCTTCTTAAAGCATATTCATTCGAAGAATGCAGAAATATGCTTAATGCTTTTTCTCAAATCGCTCCGATCACCTTAAGAGTTAACAATCTTAAGGCAACTCGCGATGAAATTTTGAGCGAGCTTGACGGGGCAAGGTCGACCGACTCTTCCCCCGACGGTATAATACTTGATAATGCCGCAGTGAGTGAGCTCGATTGCCTTAAGGACGGCAGAGTTACAGTACAGGACGAGGCATCTCAAATTTGCGTGCGCGCTCTCGATGCTCAAAAGGGTGATACCGTTTTCGACGTTTGCGCATGTCCCGGTTCAAAGAGCTTCGGTGCGGCTATGACTATGGAAAACGAAGGCAAGATCCTCGCGTTCGATATTCACGAAAACAAGCTCTCACTTGTAACAAAGGGCGCTGAAAGACTTGGAATTTCTATAATTTCAACTCGCACCCACGATGCAAGAAAGCCCATAGAGGAGCTTTTTGGCACGGCGGATAGAATCATTTGTGACGTCCCCTGCTCCGGATTCGGAGTTATCTCCAAAAAGCCCGAAATTAGATACAAGGACGTTAAGGAAAGTGAGGCTCTGCCTAAAATTCAGTATGATATTTTGGAAAACGTTTCAAATTATCTTAAAGTAGGCGGAACACTCGTTTATTCCACCTGCACGATATTGCCCGACGAAAACGAAAATAACGTCAAGAAATTTTTAGAAGATCACAAAAATTTCAAGCTTGTACCCTTCTCCGTCGGCGAGCTTGAAGTAGATAGCGGAATGATCACTCTCCTTCCGCATAGACACCATACTGACGGATTCTTTATTGCAAAATTGACAAAAATCAGTGAATAGGTTAACTGTTAATTTGGGATTTGTCGACTTGTTAGCACTCGCTTTGTGCTATTGTTTCGTCCACCTTTTCAAAGGTGGCGCCCGCGCGGCGCTAGCGCAAAAAACGGCATTTTCTTTTTGCAAAGCTTTTTCTTTTGGGCCTTTTACCTCAAAAGAAAAAGCGTCTAAC
>JAZLBH010000009.1:0-3705 GCA_045613605.1 Eubacteriales bacterium | reverse complement strand
CCCTTTTCTTTGAAGAAAAAGGCCCAAAGAAAACCAAACAAAAGAAGGGGCCGATTCGCCTGCGCGGCGGGCGCCACTACTCGTGGAGAGCCACCTTTGAAAAGGTGGACGAAACAATAGCACAAAGTGCGTGCGAACATCTCGATAAATCCCAATTTACACAATAAAAAAGAGCATCAAACGATGCTCTTTTTCTTATTTTGCATTATATTCAACCTCATAATTTGAAAATCCGGAGGATTTGACTCTTGTGCCGTCTTCAAGCATCCAATGAGCTTCAACTCCATCAAGGGATTCTATAAGCGCCATGCCGTCCTCCAAGGACATGCAGAAAAGTGCAGTTGAAAGACCGTCGCCATCGGCTGAATTCTTACAAATTATCGAAACGGACACAAATCCCCTTGCAGGCATAAGCGTATCCTTATCAATAATGTGGTGATATTCCTTGCCGTCAACAATATAATATCTTTGATATGAGCCACTTGTAACTATTGTTTGTCCTGCCAAGCCGATATAGGCAAGATAATCCTCCTCAAAATCATCGGAGGGCGCCTCTATGCCCGCAAGCCACTTGTCACCGTTAGCCTTAGTACCAACCGTGCGAATATTACCGCCAACGTTGATAACGTAACCGGTAATTCCTCTTTCCTCAAGCATCCTAGCCACCATTTCAACGGCATAGCCCTTTGCAATAGCGCCAACGTCGAGTGTCATTTGTGGGTCGGCAATATAAACTGTGCTATTCTCCTCGTCGATAATCAAATCATCGATATTGGTGTGCTTTGAGGCTTCTATAAGCTCATCCATAGGAGGAAGCTCACCAACACCGTAATTATTATCGATTGCATCGCTTCTGTAATCGTGCCAAATTGACAAAACACTGCCCATTGCGATATTCATTTCACCGCCCGTAATCTCATACATCTTCTTTGCATAAAGAAGCATATCTATAATCTTTTGATCAACGACAAACTCCCTGTGCTCGCCGTCGTAAAGCTTATTAATTTTGCGAAGGTTGTTAACACCCTCGTATGAATTATAAATATCAAAAAGCTTGTGATATTCTTCAAGCAATGCAAATATATCCTTTGTTACCGCGTCAAATTCCTCACCCGTATATTCATATCCCTGAATAGTGGTAACGGTGTCGAAATAATCAAAGGCAAATGATTTATATTGCACCTTTTGCGGTTGCTCTTCGATGGGTTTATCCTTGCAAGACACAAGGATAATCACCGCCACAACCAAAATCAACAGAACCGCGGATATTATAAGTTGTTTCTTTTTCATTATAACCTCTAAATTTAAGAAAAGGGAGGATATCCTCCCTTTTCATTTATGCAAAATTGAATTATCTTGCGTTTGTAACAGATTCAGCAACTACTGCCTTAATAGCTGTAATCTGGATTGTGCATCCTGCCTTGAGAAGTTCTTCATCTGTAGACATCTGGTAGTTCATAAAGTTAGGCGCTGTTTTCATAGCTGCTACTTCAGCACCTGTCATGCCAACAACATACTTAGAGAATGCCTCGGACTGAAGATACCATTCAAGTTTAACGCCATCGCCGTTGCCGTCAACCTTGCCTGCCATACCATACTCTTCCTTAAGCTCTCTCTTTGTAGCCTTGCAACCAGTAAACACGGGATAGCCATCCTTGTGTGTGTGTGACTCTGTTGTGCTAGGACCTTCCATAGTGAGAACAATGTGAGGCTGAATAGCATCATTAAGAGAAGCAAGAATTTTGCCGTTAGCCACAACGCTTGCCGCCATATCAGAGTACATATTAATAACACCAGGATTTGTTTCTGTAGCCGCAGGAGAATATTCATCTACAAACGACTCAATTGCAAGACCAAGTGTAAATGTTTCTGATGTCTTAAATGTCATAGCTTGATCGTCGTTACAAGCTTTAACAACCGCTTTCTTAAGATCTGTAATCTGGATTGTGCATCCTGCCTTGAGAAGCTCTTCATCAGTAGACATCTCATAGTTCATAAAGTTAGGCGCTGTTTCCATAGCTGCTACTTCAGCCGCAGTCATACCAATGACATGTTTTTCAAATGCTTTTACCTGTTCATCCCATTCAAGCTTAATGCCGTCACCATTACCGTCAACCTTGCCTGCCATTCCATAACGAGTGCCAAGTTCCATCTTTGATTCAAGGTGTGTAACTGTAAATGTACCATTTGTAAAGTTAGCTTTGTTTTGGATAGCATCGATACGACACATAACGATTTCACCTGCATCGTCAAGAACTACCGTAGCAACTGTAGCATCTACCTGAGCGTTAGAACCATAATCACTCACATTCAAGCCCACAAGTCCAATTTCAACGCCCATACCGAGCTTGTACTCTTTTTCTGTAACTTCAGGTGCCTTATTTCCACCAAGAAGAACTACAGCAAGAACTACCGCAAGAACTACAACAACTGCAGCTACGATAATTAATAACTTTTTGTTTTTCATTTTGTCTAGACTCCTTAAAATATTAATATTTTGGCTTTTAGCCATTCATTATTATACCAAATTTTCGCAATTTGTCAATGCTTTTTTGAAATGTTCATCAAAAAAACAGTAAAATGTTGCCATTTTACTGTTTTTTACATCTTAATTTTTGCCAATCGCTTGTGCAAAAGCGCTCCGCAAAGTCCTATAAATATTCCTGCGACAGTTCCCGTTATTGATAAAACTATCATATAATATCCGATTTCGGACGTTTGCATAAGCAAAACCGCAACTATCATTTGTCCCACATTGTGCATAATTGCACCGGCAACACTGACACCGACTGTTGAAAGTATATCAAGCTTTTTAAGCATTCCCATAACCGCAAGGCTCAACACTGCCCCCGCAAGGCTATACCAAAGCATGGTAATATTACCAAAAAGAATTGACACAATCAAAAGTCTGACCAACGAAACGATAGCCGCTTCTTTAATGCCAAAGCGATATAAAATAAGTATAATAACTATGTTGGGAAGCCCCATTTTTATACCTGGGACTCCTGTAAAAATCGGCGGCAAAAGCATCTCAACGTAGGACAAAAGAAGCGCAAGAGAGGCAAAAAGCGCCAAAAACGTAATTTTTTTAGTTCTTAAAGCATTTTTTCTCACGATAATTTCTCCTATTTCGAGGTAATATCAAGTCCGCCCTCTTCCTGTTGCTCAGTATCAATCGACACAACAACCTTATTGGGCAAACAAATTATACTTGAACCGCTAAAGCGTATCGGTCTGTGTGACGAGCAAACACCGTCAGGACAGCTCGCTTCTTCCACGCGTACCGTTCCGTTTTCAATAATTACGATATTATATCCCTTTTCGGTTTTTATCTCAATAGTTTGATTTTTATCAAGTGAGTATGTGCCAAAAAGTTGACCGTCAACAGTTATTTTAACCGTATTCCCTTCTTTTCTGAAAAGAAGCAAGCAACCGCCTATAATAGCAAGCACCAAAAGAAGAGCCGTGATAAATATTATATCGTTTCTTATTTTTTTCTTATTCTTTGTCTCCGTCATTTTGACACCTCCTATTTGGATTAGTATTTCAAATTTTGATTTATCAGGATGTTAGCACAGACTTCGCGCTATTGTTTCGTCCACCTTTTCAAAGGTGGCGCCCGCGCGGCGCTAGCGCAAAAACGGCATTTTCTTTTTGCAAAGCTTTTTCTTTTGGGCCTTTTACCTCAAAAGAAAAAGCGTCTAA
>JAZLBH010000008.1:0-6739 GCA_045613605.1 Eubacteriales bacterium | reverse complement strand
CGTACTTCGTGGCAGTTCCTACCTCGGCCGGTACGGGCTCCGAGGTTACCCCCTTCGCGGTAATCACTGACGAGGCTACCGGTGTCAAGTATCCCCTTGCCGACTACGAGCTTCTTCCCAATATGGCAATTATCGATACTGACTTCCATATGTCAGCGCCCAAGGGACTTACAGCGGCATCCGGTATCGACGCAGTAACTCACTCACTTGAAGCATATGCGGCAATGCTTGCAACCGACTATACAGATTCACTTGCACTCCGTTCACTCAAGATGGTATTTGAATACCTTCCTAGAGCATACGAAAACGGTCAGACCGACGTAGTTGCCCGTGAAAAGATGGCAAACGCCGCTACAATGGCAGGTATGGCATTTGCAAATGCATTCCTTGGAATTTGTCACTCCATGGCTCATAAGCTCGGTGCATTCCACCACCTTCCCCACGGCGTTGCTAACGCGCTTATGATTGAAGAGGTTATCCGCTTCAACGCATCCGAATCCCCTGTTAAAATGGGTACATTCTCACAGTATGATCACCCCCACACACTTGCAAGATATGCTGAAATTGCTGATTATCTTGGTGTTAAGGGCAACACTGATGAAGAAAAGCTCGAGGGACTTATCGCAAAGATCAATGAGCTTAAGGCAAAGGTTGGTATCAAGGAATCCATTAAGGACTACGGCATCGACGAAGAAGACTTCCTCAACCGCCTTGACGATATGGTTGAGCAAGCATTCGACGACCAGTGCACAGGCGCTAACCCCCGTTATCCCCTTATGAGTGAGATTAAGCAGATGTACCTCAACGCTTACTACGGCAAGCATTTCGTTGAACCCGAAATGCCCACTAACGTGTAAAGGAGAATAAAGCTATGACAGTTATTGCACAAAGAAAGCATAAAACAATCTACCGCGACGGCGACAAAACAGTTAAGGTTTTTGATGCTGAATATTCCAAATCCGACGTTCTTAACGAGGCTCTCAACCAGGCAAGAATTGAGGAAACAGGACTTAATATCCCCAAGCTCCTCGGAGTTAATATGATCGACGGCAAATGGGCAATCGTTAACGAATATATCGAGGGCACAACACTTGCCGAGCTTATGGAAAAGAATCCCGAAAAGAAGGATGAATACATCGAGCTCCTCGTTGATCTTCAAATGGAGGTTCACTCTAAGAAATCTCCCCTTCTCACAAAGCTCAAGGACAAGATGAATAGAAAGATTTCTCTTTCCAGCCTTGATGCAACAACAAGATATGAGCTTCACACACGCCTTGAGGGTATGCCCAAGCACAACAAGGTTTGTCACGGAGATTTCAACCCCTCAAACGTTATCATTACCGATGACGGCAAGGCATATATCCTCGACTGGTCACACGCGACACAGGGTAATGCTTCCGCCGACGTTGCGAGAACATATCTTATCTTCTGCCTCCACGGTGATAAGGATGGCGCTGAAAAGTACCTCAATACCTTCTGCAAGAAGAGTGATACAGCAAAGCAATACGTTCAGAAATGGATGCCCATCGTTGCGGCTTCCCAATCTGTAAAGGGCAATGAAGAAGAACGCGAGTTCCTTCTTTCATGGACCGACGTAGTTGATTACGAATAGGAAATATGAAAAAAGCCGGTGGCAACACCGGTTTTTTTCATTATTTTTTCCAAACATCTTGAAAAATAGTTTGAAAAATAGTATAATAGAAATGTTGTGAACATATAAAATTAACCAATTTTGTTATAAAGGAAAGAAAAATGGCAGATTTTAATCAAGAAGTAAAAAGAAGAAGAACGTTTGCGATAATCTCCCACCCTGACGCAGGTAAGACCACATTAACTGAAAAATTCCTCCTTTACGGCGGTGCAATTCAGTCCGCAGGTACCGTTAAGGGAAAGGCATCAGACCGCCACGCAACCAGTGACTGGATGGACCTTGAAAAGCAAAGAGGTATTTCAATCACTTCTTCAGTTATGCAGTTTGAATATGACAATTATTGCATTAACATCCTCGATACTCCCGGTCACCAGGACTTCTCAGAGGACACATACAGAACACTTATGGCGGCGGACTCAGCCGTAATGGTAATCGACGCGGCAAAGGGTATTGAGCCACAGACAAGAAAGCTCTTTAAGGTTTGTGCAATGCGTGACATTCCGATTTTCACGTTCATCAACAAGCTCGACCGCGAGGCACAGGATCCATTCGACCTTCTTGACGAGCTTGAGCGCGAGTTTGGTATCGGCACTTATCCTATGAACTGGCCAATCGGTTGCGGTGTAAACTTTAAGGGTGTTTTTGACCGTGAAAACCGTTCAATTCTTGCTTTTGACGAATTTCATAGCGGCAGAAACCGTATTGAGGGTATAAAGTGCGACATTACCGACATTGAAAAAATGGACGAGCTTATTGGCGAATATGACCGCAAGGCACTCGTTGACCAAATTGAGCTTTTGGACGTTGCAAGCTATGAATTCGACCTTGAAAGAGTGCGCCACGGCAAGCTTTCTCCCGTATTCTTTGGCTCAGCGCTAAATAACTTCGGTGTTGAACCCTTCTTAAAATGCTTCCTTGAGATGACGACCTCTCCTCTTCCCCGTAAAGCAGAAGATAGAATTGTTGACCCCTTCGATGAGAAATTCTCAGCCTTCGTATTCAAAATTCAAGCAAATATGAACAAGGCGCATCGCGACAGAATTGCGTTTATGAGAATTTGCTCGGGTAAATTCGATAGAAATAAGGAATATCTCCACGTTCAAAACAACAAGGTTGCAAAGCTCAGCCAGCCACAGCAAATGATGGCACAGGAGCGCGAAATCATTGATTCCGCATATGCAGGTGATATTATCGGTGTCTTTGACCCGGGTATTTTCTCAATCGGTGACACAATTTGTGATCCGTCACTCAAATTCAAATTTGATAGAATCCCAACCTTTGCACCCGAGCATTTTGCTCTCGTTGAACAAAAAGATTCAATGAAGCGTAAGCAGTTCGCAAAGGGTATGAATCAGATTGCGCAAGAGGGTGCAATTCAGATGTTCTTCGAGCCAAACTCCGGTATGGAAAGAGTAATTGTCGGCGTTGTTGGTGTTCTTCAGTTCGAGGTTCTTGAATATAGACTCAAGCACGAATACGGTGTTGACATCATCCGTCGTCCGATGCCACAGGCATACGTTCGTTGGATTGAAAACGAGAATATTGATATAACCAAGCTCACGCTTGATACTGATACAAAATGGGTTCAGGACTATAGAGGCAATAACTTGCTCATCTTCCCAAGAGAATGGAGTATCCGCTGGGCACTTGAAAAGAATAAAGATCTTGTGCTTAAGGAATTTAGTGAAAAATAATATAAAATTTAAAAAGAGAGGCGCGCGCCTCTCTTTTTTGGTTAATATTTGATTAATAAAAAAACAACTGAGTTTGATAACGGTGTTCTCTCATTGCGAGGATTAACCGAGTCGCACTCAGTTGTTTGCTCATACAAATAGGTATTATACCAATTAAAATGAGCCTAAACTTGCCGGTGGACGGTTCCGAATAATCATCCCTGTCAATACCAGTCACAAGTTTGTCTAAATGATTGTGGCATTTCAAACTTATAAGTATAATGCCAAGACAAAATCATTCTTTTTCAAGCGTAACCGACTTTCAAGGTCGAATCACTTGAAAAAGAATATTAAAGATTTGCCAGTGAACCCCGGGATACAATTTCCCGACATTATAGCAAATCTTTTTACCCCCGAAACAAAGAGGACAAGCTCTTCTTAAAGACTCGGGCAGTAATTTTACAATACCGCCGACCGAATTAACGGCCTGGAGCGCCCCAAACCAAACGAGGGCTACGCTCTAACAAACGGTATTGTAGGATTTGCCAGTGAGCCTTGGGATATAAATTCCCAACGCTATAACAAATTTTAAATGAGTCTGTAGCTCATCAATGCAGACAGTTTATGTTGCCTTGATGCAACGTCCGAATTCGGTTCTACATGTACTCTAGTGACAGTATAGCAAAGAATTTTGATTATGTCAATACCCAAATTTGAGGTGTAGTGATATGGTTACACCTTGTTGATTTTAGTGGAGATTTGAGGGGGAGGGAGTTAGTTTTATTTAATATCGGACGCGCAATGCGCGCCCCTACGAGTTTTCAAGATATATTTTGCTAAATAATAGCCGTTTTGCTTTCAAAAGGGCTATTATCTTGCTATAAAATTAGCTCTATCGTTGTAGGGGCGGTCATCGGCCGTCCGTTTCCAAAGCAAACTAACTTTTATAAACTCCCCGACAAATCCAAATTTATCGCTCTAACTCCCATCAAAAAACGGCAGGTTTCCCTGCCGTTTTCTTTGTTTACAAATCAAATTTTTCTTTTATCATTTTGGCAACCACGTCGGGCGCGAGGCTTGTGTTATCAATTCTTAAATAATTCTCAAACGGGATTTCGCCCTCATCACTGACAAGACGGTATCTTTCCTCGTTAAATAATCTCTGCTCCGAAGCCGCCAAATCGCGCTTTGATGCCTTGTTTTTAAGACGGTTTTCGGTCTTATTTCGCTCAAGTCGAACATTTTGGTCAGCAATCAATTCAACACAATATACCTCGTCAAATTTTGAAGCAACGTTCATTATGTATTCCCTGTCCGTCGGCATATCGAAAGCCCACATAAAAGTGAAAATCATACCCTCGTTGTCACTTTTTAAGAACTCCTCAAATATAACCTCTCGCAACCTTTGTGTCACTCCGCCGTGAAAATAGCCAAAAATGTCAATAACAGGCTCAATCATCATGTGATTGTGAAACAAGCGCAGGTCCGTCACTTTCATAAGCTCCTGCCCAACAGTCATCTTTCCAACCGCACCCGAGCCAACAATTATTACAAGCTTCACACTCTCACCACCTTAAAAATGTTTTAATGATTATAACACAACAAACAAAAATTGTCAATAGCTAGAAAAAACGGCAGGTTTCCCTGCCGTTTTCTTTATTATTTTATAATAGTTTTATCCAATTATTTTGACATTGTTTCAACAATTTCTTCTGCTTTTGTCAAAGCTTCGTCAATCTTGGTTGCGTCAACGCCGCCTGCCATAGCAGAGTCAGGACGTCCGCCGCCCTTGCCACCTGTTACAGCCGCAACAGCACCAACAAGCTTGCCTGCGTGAACGCCGTTTGCAACTGCGTCCTTACCTGCAACTGCGATAAAGTTAAGCTTACCGTGAGCATTTACCGCAAGCACTGCAACTGTATCGGAATGCTCTGCCTTAATCTTGTCACCAAGAGTTCTTGCACTATCAACATCCATACCCTCAGCATTGAACGCGATAAGCTTAACTGATTTAATCTGCTTTGCGGAGTTAAGAACACCATCAAGCTTTGATGCCGCAATCTTATTATTGAGTGCTTCAATTTCCTTCTTTAAGGAAGCAATTTCACCCATAACCGCATTTGCTCTCTTTGCAAGGTCGTTTGCATTGGGAACCTTAAGCTCAGCAGCTGCCTGATTGATAAGAGCATCCTTTGTTGCAAGAAGATGAAGAACACCGAGACCTGTTACAGCTTCAATTCTTCTTACACCTGCGGCAACTGAGGACTCACTTGTAATCTTGAAAAGACCAATCTTGCCTGTATTATCACAGTGTGTACCACCGCAAAGCTCAGTTGAGAAGCTACCCATCTTAACAACGCGAACGGTCTTGCCGTACTTTTCACCAAAGAGTGCCATAGCGCCTTCTTTTCTTGCACTTTCGATATCCATTTCTCTTGTAACGATATCGTTAGCCGCAAGAATATGAGCATTAACAAGTGCTTCAACCTGCTTAAGCTCGCTTTCGGTAAGAGCAACAAAGTGTGTAAAGTCGAAACGGCAAACGCTTTCATCAACGTAAGAGCCCGCCTGCTCAACGTGTGTACCAAGAACTGTACGAAGAGCCGCCTGAAGCAAGTGTGCCGCAGAGTGGTTTCTCTTGATAGCATCACGACGCGCGTCAGTAATATCAGCAGTTACTGTATCACCAACGCTCAAGCTTCCGTTTGCAACTGTACAAAGGTGAATATAAACACCGTCAGTTTTCTTTGTATCGTAAACCGTAAGAAGCAAATTGTCAGCATAAATTGTACCTGTGTCACCCACCTGACCGCCACCTTCTCCATAGAAAGGAGTCTTATCAAGAACAACCGTGCAGTCGCCCTCGTTCACGGAGTCAACGCTTTCGTCGTTAACGAGAATTGCAACGACCTTAGCTTCAGTTCTGTAATCTGTGTAGCCTGTGAATTCAGTCTTAGGAAGATCAGCAAGAATATTCTTGGAGTTGTCGGACCAACCGCTAATATTAGCTCTTGCCTCTCTTGCTCTTGTTCTCTGGTCGAGCATGAGCGCCTTAAATGCTTCCTCATCAATCTTAAGATTGTTTTCTTCAGCAATCTCGCGTGTCAAATCGATGGGGAAACCGAATGTATCGTAAAGCTTGAACACTTCCTCACCGGAAATTGTGTCGCTGTTTTCCTTAATCGCGCCACGGATAAGGTCGGAAAGGATTGAAAGGCCTGCATCGATAGTTGCGTCAAATCTTTCTTCTTCCATAGAGAGAACCTTACGAATGTAATCACCCTTTTCAGAAAGCTCAGGATAAGCCGCACAGCTTTCAGCAATTGCAACGTTAACCATGTCAACAAGGAACGCGTGGTTGATACCGAGAAGCTTTCCGTGACGGCAAGCGCGACGGATGATTCTACGAAGAACG
>JAZLBH010000007.1:0-1999 GCA_045613605.1 Eubacteriales bacterium | reverse complement strand
TTTTCTTTTGGGCCTTTTACCTCAAAAGAAAAAGCGTCTAACAAGTCTTGCTAGCAAAAAGGTTTAGCCGCTTTTCTTTGCCAAAATAGGCACAAAGAAAAGCTAACAAAAGAAATGCCGAATACAGGGCTACTCGCCCCGCACCCTCGGTTGCCTCTTTTCTTGCCCGACTCGCGTCGGTCATTTGCTTACGCAAAGTCGAAAAGTGAAAAAGCTCCGCAAAACTTTTTATGGATGGGTCTGTGCGAACAACTCGCTAAATCCCAATTTAGTGCAAAAAAGCAGCCACCAATTTTGGCAGCTGCTAAGTTCTTTATTTGTTATTTACTTTTTAAGAGGTCGCGAATTTCAACAAGAAGCTCTTCAGCAGTCATTTGAGCATTTTTGGCTGCAATTTTAGCCTCAGCTTCAGCCTTTGCCTTATCCTCTGCCTCCTTGGCAAGACGCGCCTTTTCTTCAAAATACTCATCAACTGCTTTTCTATCCATCACGTTCACTCCGTGTGACTTAAGCTCAGCAATCTCGTTTCTATTAAGAATCACCTTACTTGCGCCCTCTTTGATATCATCATTCAAATTGCGGATATTATTAATTACGCGAACGATAGTGAAAAGAACTATTGCTATAATAAAGAAATTGATGATTGCATTAACAAATGCGCCCCAATCTATATATATGGATTCCGCAAGGTCAACCACCTGCAAGCCGTTTTCGTCGGTCTTATACGCTACCTGCAAAAACGTATACACCTCTGAAAGACTGTCTTTGCCTAAAATTATAACTAAAAGCCAATTTATCAAAGGGCGAAGAATATTATTACTAAGTGAATTAACGATGGCAGTAAATGCACCGCCGACAATAACACCGACAGCCATATCTATCACGTTTCCACGAGTAATAAACGTCTTAAATTCACTTAAAAATTTAGTTTTCTTTGCCATAATTTTTCTCCTTTATTTCAAATCTACTCGATTTTTAATTTCTCCGTTGAAGAAGGAAATGATATTTCCCTTGACGTCGTTCAAAAGACGAACTCTTGCATCAAGTGAGCCCCAAGCCATATGCGGTGTCAAAAGGACGTTTTCCCTATCCTTGATTTCATAGAATGGGTGATTCTTTCCAAAGGGCTCAATAGAATAAACGTCACAACCGAAGCCACCTATCTTTCCCGATTTGATTGCATCAGCCACGGCTTGCTCGTCAGTAACGGCACCGCGCGCCACGTTAACGAGGATAACCCCGTCCTTCATCATCGCAATTTTCTCGGCATTGATGAATCCGCGCGTTCCGTCATTAAGAGGAGTATGGATGGTAATGATATCACATTCACGGCAAATAGTTTCAATATCCACGCATTCGTAATCGTTAACTGCTTCCCTTTTGTTAACAAGAACGGAGCATCCGAGCGCCTCGGCTATTCCTGCCACTCTTCGACCTATATTTCCAAAGCCAACAATTCCCCATTTGAGTCCGTCGATCTCGCGATATATGGGAGAAAGAATATTGGCAACTCCGCATTCGGAATAATATCCGCTCGAAACACTTCTTTGATATTCCGTGCTACGATTTATAAGCTGAAGAACAAAGCCGGCGGTTATTTGGGCAACGTTTGTTGTTGAATACCCAACAACGTTGCAAACTCCGATTCCGCGCTCCTTGGCATAGGCAACGTCGATATTGTCAAATCCGGTTGCGGTAACGCAAATAAGCTTTAGATTCTTCGCACCGTCAAGATTGCTCTTATTTAATTTCAATTTGTTTGTGATTGCCACGTCGCAATCAGCCACGCGCTCAATAATTTCTTCATTAGTGCTTGAGCCGTAGATTTCGACCTCCCCAAGCTCGCGAAAGCTATCAAGGTCAAGTCCTTCGCCTAAAGCAAGGGAGTCAAGAAATACTATTTTCATATTTTTCTCCTAATTAAGTTGGGGTTATAGAGTTGTTCGCACTGACCTTGCGCGATTGTTTCGTCCACCTTTTCAAAGGTGGCGCCCGCGCG
>JAZLBH010000006.1:0-6757 GCA_045613605.1 Eubacteriales bacterium | reverse complement strand
CTCCATATTATCGGATTTAAGTCCGTCGGTACCTGAGTTTACAGTGATATTTGAATTTGTTATTTTAAGATAATTCTTGCCGCAAATACCTGCGCCCTTGGATTTAACTGATATATCTCCAGCTGCTATGGTAAGTCCTTTTTTGCTTACTATTCCGTGAGCGTTATTTCCGTTTACATTGAGGCTTCCCTCTCCGTTAATAACAAGCTCGGACTTTGAAAATATAGCACCGTCAACTGTCGCATTACCCTCGGTAAGCTGATAAGAGGAGCCGTCCGACAGATAGTTGTCAGTCCCGTTTGCAAGAGTGATGGTAACCTTTTTTGCATTCTTAACGATAATAGCAGGGCCGTCATCGTTAGAAAGAGAAAGTCCCTCAAGAACGATCTTCACTTCAACCTTGTTAGCATCAACGATGATATAACCGTCACTTGAGCTACCCGAAAAAATATAAGTTCCTTCACTGCCGATTTTAACGGTAGAGCCCTGTGCGGCAGCACCAAGTCCTTTAACGCTAACCTCGTTTTCAGAAAAAACGATTCTCGTTGCCCCGTCATCTGTGTAATCGGCATTTGTGTCATCGCTATCAATGCTTGTGTCAATATCACCTATCACGTCTTTAATATCGGGCTTTGTAACAGTAGTCGTAGCATTACCTTCTGTAGTGCACGAAAACAATGTTGTAGCAACAAGCAAAAGGCAAACCGCAACCAAAAAGCTTCTGTTTTTCATTATAATTCCTCAGCGTTTCCTTGAATTTTGAAAATTGCTATTTCGAGATTACCGTTACGAACACGAAGCTCGTCAATAAAATCTCTAAGCTCGTTGTCATTCTTCATTTCGATCCGGTATGTAAGCTTATAAAGACTGCCCATATTAGCGCTCTTTACAGTAAGAAGCTCACACTTTGACGTGTATTTTTCAAAAAGGTCGTCAAAAGCGCCCACAAAATTGATGTTTTCGGGAATCGTGATGCGAAGCTCCTGCGCCTTATCGCTTCTCATATTAATGCTTGAAAGCAAAATAAAGAATACGCAAGCAATCACAGTGAACAAAATACCGATCGCAATGTAACCCGCAGCACAAGCAAGACCCGCCGTCATTGAAATAAATATAGAAATAATATCTCTTGCCTTTGCGGGAAGAGAACGGAATCTAACGAGTGAAAAAGCACCCGCAACCGCAATACCTGTTCCAACGCTTCCGTTAACCATAATAATAACGGTTTGTACGGCAAATGGCAAAAGCACGAGCGCCGTAAAAAAGCTCTTCGTTATACTGGAACGAAACGTGCTTACAAGCGCAACCAAAGCACCGCACAAAATGGCGGCACCCGCGCTCAAAAGATAAGCACTGAGATTCAATCCTTCAAAAAATACGTTGTAAAAAATACCGTTCATACCTATTCCCTCTCTTGTTTCATAATATCGTAATATGCGTGTGCATATTTTGAAAATGATCTTGGATATATTTCACACTCCGAAAGCGTACGAGCCAACCATAACGGCATAGCACCGGGTGTTTTGATTTCAAGAACATATTCGTTTTTATCAGTCAGATATGTTCCGTCATTTATATTTTCCACCGTTGGAAACCCGTATCTGTAGCGAAGATTTTCATCAAATGTCAACCTGACGTCGGGATTTTCATTGTCAAAAAACGCTTCTCTTTCACAAAGAATACAAACACCCGGCTTGGGACTGTGATAGAAATGCATTAGATAATCTATTTCTCTCATGACCTGTGAATCAAACGGCATCTCACCGTTTTCAATATAAGATGCAGCCATCTCGGGAATCATTGAAACTCTGCGCTTATAAACCACGCCATTGTATTTCTTTTTTATTTCAAAATACAAATTTTTCTCCTGTCCGGGAGCGCCGTAGCTTCTAAGCCTCAATTTTTCTTTATAAGAAATAGCGTCAATCGAATTTCTGATCAACAAAAAGTCGGGAGTGTCAAGATAGAGTGAGCAAATAGTTCCTTTACCGTGAGCATCGGGAACAAGTCTATCGGCTATGACGGACATTATTTTTTTGTACTGATCAACGCTTATAAGATATTTTTTCTCATATCTCTTAAATATCATAATATCCGACATATTTATTGCCCTCCTCTCCCATATTATATTATTATAACACAATTATATATTATTGTAAATCCAAAAACTTAAAAAAACCTAAAATTTTGCATATTTTATCAAATAAATTTATATTTATAGTGATTTTTTTGCATTTTTTATACTTTTTCACTCAAAACACCTTGTGCAAATTAAAAATATGTACTATAATAAAGTTGATTATCATTCAATTTTAGACGGAGGAGTTATGAATATACTTATAGTAGAGGATGAAAAGCGCCTGGCTGATGCGCTTTCACATATTTTTCTTGAAAATAAATATATGGTCGACGTGGTTTATGACGGAGCTGACGGCTTGGCTTACGGTGAAAGCGGAATATACGACTGCATAATACTCGATATAATGCTCCCGTCAATGGATGGCTTTGAAGTTTGCACAAGGCTTCGCAACAAAAAAATCACAACTCCCGTAATTATGCTGACCGCTAAGGATACCATTCCCGATAAGGTAAAGGGGCTTGACGCAGGAGCCGACGACTATATGACAAAGCCCTTCTCCCCCGAGGAGCTTATGGCTCGCGTGAGAGTGCTTACAAGACGCAGGGGCGAGGTGATTCTTGACGAAATGAAGTACAAGGACATCGTTCTTCATTTGGATCAATCAATAATATCGTGCACTCACAGCTCAAAAAGCATTCACCTTAATTTCAAGGAATCAGAGCTTCTTAAAATGTTTATGTCCAAGCCAGAGGTGATAATTTCAAAGCAGGATATCATCACAAAAATATGGGGATATGACTCCGATGCCAGTGACAATAACGTTGAAGCTTACATATCATTTCTAAGAAAAAAATTAACCTTTATTGAATCAAGCGTTGAGATCATCTCCATCAAAAAGCTTGGATATAAATTGACTTCAAGGATGTAATATATGTTAAAAAAATTAAAAATTAGATTAATTCTTCATAATATGCTTGTCTTGGGACTTGTATCCTTGATTTTATTTAGTGCATTCTCTTTTTTGATCTATATTCAAGAGGAGACACGAATAACCAATCTGCTTCAGGATAACATGGACTCCGCCAAGCAAATATTTTCTCAGCAAGAGCCAATCGACGTTGAAACCAATGGAAAGATATATAAGGTTTCCTTTACAGTATCGGTAGATAAGAGCGGAAACATCTTAAAATCCACTGAAAATAACTATGATAAGGAATTTGTCAACAACGCCATTGATTTTGCCCTGAATCAAACCTCCGAGCGCGGAAACAATAAAGAGCTTAATATAAGCTTTTTGTGTAAGGAAACCAGCAACGGCTTTATCATTTCCTTCATCTCGCGCGAGCATCTTAAGGAGCGTATAGGTGAAAATCTTTCCTACTGCGCTCTTGCAGGATTACTGTTTTTGGCTGTTTTCGGAGCCATCAGCATCCGCTTTGCCAATATGGCGCTTGCCCCCGTTGAAAAAGCGTGGGAGCAGCAAAAGCAATTCTTAGCGGACGCATCGCACGACCTAAAAACTCCCCTCACGGTAATTTTAGCAAACACTAATATTATCTCAAGCCACCCCGACCAAACCGTAGAGTCACAAATGAAATGGATGGAGAGCACCCGCGAAGAGGCGTCAAGAATGACCGACCTTGTAAACAAGATGCTCGAGCTTGCCAAAAGTGAGGCGGCAAGGGATGAGCTTAAGATCGGTGAATATGACCTTGGTGAGCTGGTTGAACACTCAATTTTGCAATTTGAGGTGGTTGCTTTTGATAAGAATATAACGATAGAAAGCGGAATTCAGCCCGATATTTTTGTAAGAACACACCCACAAACCTTTTCAAAGGTTTTGGAAATATTATTTGATAACGCAATAAAATATAGCCCCGAGGGTGGCAAGATCAGTGTAGCGCTTTATCAATCCGGCAAAAAAATATACTTCACCATAAATAATCGCGGTGAAATAATACCCGAGGAGGATCTTCCCCACGTGTTTGAGCGTTTTTATAGAACGAACAAGGAGCGAAAGGTCGGCGGACACGGATTGGGGCTCTCCATTGCAAAGAAAAAATGTGATATGTTAGGGTGCAAGCTCTCCGTTGAATCCAACGCAGATGACGGCACCACGTTTACAATTGCATTAAAGCCCAAAAAGCAAAAATAAATTAAGTGGCAAGCCAAGGCTTGCCACTTTTCATGTTTTTATGATTATTTATTGCTTTAAGAAATATCGATTTTGATTATATTTTCGCAAGCGTAAGGTTTTTATAATCCTCGTCCTCGGTTACCTCGCGAACAACCTTTACGAAATCGGGGAAAACGATCTCCGCACTCTCGTCACTCTGCTCTATCTCAATAATCGCCTTGTCGTTCCAGAACGGATAAACGTCAATTTCAAAATACTGATTCATATATGTAAGACAGTATCTTGTCTTTCTGATAGGACGGCAAGAGGGGTCTGCATCCATAAGAAGACGAATGTATTCGTCCTTTGAAAGTCGACGCTCAAGACGAATTCTCTGTCCGTCTGCGGCATTTCTCTTTTTAGTTTGGAAATAGATATAATTTCCGTCAATACCTCTTTGACGAACGCGGTTCTCTTCTCCCTCGGGAGCAACGAGATAGGTTTGGCTTATTTCAAGTCTTTGGCAGTTAGCCAAGCTCTCGAGAAGCATAATATCAGGATAATCAATAAGAAATCTTCTCTTAATATCTCTTGGAGCCTCTTCACCAAGGAAAGCGGTCATCTCGTCAAGCAAGCGCTTCATCTTCAATTCAAAATCGGTATCGTTGTCAATAATGCGAAGGTGGGGATGTCCCGTCCACGATGCGATAATTCTATCATCAAGCGCACTTGCCTGCTCAACAGTCTCAGTTCGGGCACCGTTATTTTCAAGCGTATAAAACTCCTGCGCGCCCTTTGCACAGGTCACAAGATGGAAGACCGCCTCATAGCTGTCACGAAGCTCGACCTCGTTGTGTCCCACGATATCAAGCACCTTGTCAAAATCCTCTTGAGTCATATAAGCCTTGTTGTCAAGCGCACCGCGATCGCAAACGAGCAAGATCTTGTCCTTGGGCATAGTCAGTGCACCCTGTGTAAAAATTCTCTCCTTTTCAAGCTGGAGCTGCATCTGGCAAACCTGATATTCAACGTTCGTGCCGCAGGTCCAAGGAGCAACACCACCCGTGATGAGCTCAGTCGCAGTTTCAGGAACGAAAAGCACCGTATAGCCAAGCTTTGTAAAAACACCCTGTATTCTGTTCATAGCAGTCGTCTTGCCCGCGCAAGGACCACCTGTGATAACTATCTTCTTGATTTCCATAAAATTTCTCCAATTAAATTAATAGAAATGGTCAAAACCAAATACATAGTTATTATACTATATTTTTACAAGATTTTCAATAGAAAAAGATAAAATATAATTATGGGTGGAAGAAAAGTTTCCACCCATAATTTGTTAATTTAATGAATTGACAAACTCAATGATTTCCTTAGCCATTTCATCACCTTTGAAATGATGGATATAATGGCCACAATCATAATTAATCAGCTTTGCTCCTATAATTGAAGCAAACCTCTGTTGATTTATAACCCAATCCTTTTCTTGATCCTCGCCATTGGATGAAAATAACAAGGTCGGGCATTGGATGCTTCCGCCTTCGCCCACTATTTTTGCATTCTTCAAAACCTCTCGCGCTTCATTAATACAGCATATATTAAACGTATTTCTTTTCTTCAAAAGCTTATGCTGGTTGAATTCATACTCCGTCAAGGAAAGGTCGGTTACAGAAGACAATACACTCGCAAGCTTAAGCCCTCTTAACACCTTCATAACTCGAACTATTTCTTTAATTTGTTTATCCGTCCAAACACTGAATGACAGGGGAGTTGCCATATCAATTCCAATAATGGCAGATACCTCATCGGGAAATTTTTGTTTCCATCTAATCGCTTCAATTCCCGACATAGAATGCGCTGCCAAAATATACGGTCCTTCTTCTCCAAGCGCCGCCAATGCCTGCCTTTGCAAAGAAACAAGCGTGTCTATATCGCAAGGAGAATCAAAAATATCCGAATAACCATACCCGTATTTTTCAATAACTATAATTTTAAAATTATGTAACAATTTTTCATATAGAACTTTGAAGTCATAAACCGGAGCTACCGTACAATGCCCCGACATAAAAACGATTTTTGGAGCACTTTCATCACCCTGTCTATATATGTGAATTTTATGACCGTTGACTGCTATCAATTCCCCATTACATTTTAATTTATTCACCACTATCAAAATCTCTCCTTATGAAATAATTAACATAATTATATCAAGAAATATTAGATAATTCAATATATTTTAGTGGACAATTTTACAAAATGTGCTACTTTTGGTTGCGATTTATACATAATGTCATTGGGATGATTTTAATATATTCTAGCAGAGAGAGGGATTCCCCCACTCGAAAATATAGTCGTCTCGGGCGCACGCTAAAGCATACACCCGACACTCCTTATTTTCTCCCTTCTCGTTCTCCCTTTTTCTGCCACCGGCAGCGGTCAAACTCGAAGCCCGGAACTCCTCGGGTTCGAATCCCACACCCGGAGCAAAAAAGAGATAGCACCCTGTTGGGTGCTATCTCTTTTTGTGGCGGAGAGAGAGGGATTCGAACCCTCGGAACGGTATT
>JAZLBH010000005.1:0-20695 GCA_045613605.1 Eubacteriales bacterium | reverse complement strand
ATCGGGCTTTGAAGTATTGTAGGTGAAAGGGATAGTAGTTGGAGTGCCACTCAGCTCCGTACCCGCAGGGGTATATGGATACTCACGAACATACATAATATTTCCAATTTCATTATACTCGTACTTAAAGGTTTTGTCAAGGGTTTTGTTGTTCTCTCGAACAAGCTGACCAAAGGAGTCATATTCATACGTAATGGGTTTGCCATTGTTGATAGATTTTATTCTGCCCATTTCATCATAATCGTATGTGGTATTGCCAAATCCCTCGATAAGCTTTGAAGGCCTTGTCTTATTATATTCAATTTCCTTGGTGAATGTCCTGCTGCCAAGCGTATGCGTCTTACTTTCAATTCTTTTGTAATCATCATAAGTGTTTCCTGTGTGAGCTATTATGTTTCCATCTATACTGTATGAATACGCGCTTACAAGATTGGTATCATTAGAAGAATTATCGGAAACATACCCAATAATACTTTCAAGTTCAAATATATCGGTGAGATATTTATTATATACATCTTTTACCAATCTACCGGAGTTGTCATAAGAATAAACCTCATCATTTATTCTTGCGTCGTCTGTATTAAACACACCGACTTTGGATAATTTTCCGTTTGTATAGGCAAATTTTGTTTTATTGCCAGTGATTTTATCCTCGCTTACAGCAAGCTTTGCGTTGCTATTATCCATCCCTGCAATTTCATAACCCAAATTATATATCGGGTTAACATCATAGGTGTTTTTGAGAACATTTTCGATTTCGCTCAATCTACCGTATGCGTCATAAATTTCTGTTACCGAATGAGAGCCATATGTTGATGTGTAGGTTTTGCGGTCATTAGAAATTGTATGCGTTTCGATATTTGTGCCGTTTTTCGCAATTGATGAAAGGTCACCGCCGCTATAATTAAATTCATAATTGATTGTACCGTCTGACAAACCCGAAAGCATACCATCTGCATAACCCAAAAGATGCGTTCTGCTATCTTCATTTTTGGAAAAGGTTTTGGATTTTAAGGTACTGTAATCACCGTCAAACGTGTCTGTAACAGTTGTACCGTCAACAGTCGATGCGGTAATAACACCCCAAGTATCATCGGTGGTGTAAGTAGTAACCACACCAAATTCGTTAATCGTTTTCAAAAGCTTCGTGCAGCTATCATCATAAATTGCCTCTCTTTGAATAGAGCTACCTATGTTTTGACTGTTTTGGATATTTTGGCTTTCGATCAATCCTTTATCGTTTCTTGTATATTCGGTAGTTGTGCGGTCAATGGTGGACTCTATAAGATCAAATTTTTCGTCATAAATCTTTGATTCTATTGCGTTAGAGTTTTTTGAAGACTCGGTTTTAAGTCTTATTGCCCCATTTTCAGTATAAAAACTTGTTTTGGTAACGTATACATCACTCTTAATTGTATACATCTTGCCGATATCAAGATTGTTAAGTGACGCGGTGATTGATACACCATCGGGTGTACGGTATTTAATGTAAAATGCCCCTGCCATAGCAAAAGCACCACGGCAGTCGTTATAGTAAATTTCTCCCCTATTGCTACCAAATGTTTGATTAATTTTAAATCTCAAAAGATCGTTGAATGTCATAGGATAATTAATCTGACCGATGGGACTTGCGCCATTGATGTATTCAACGGTATCAGTAATAGGAATTACAGTTTCATTGCCGTTGTTGTCGGTGTGAATCAAGACACCAGAGGATTTTATCAAATTGTCCTTATATTCCTCTAAAGTGGTATCCGAATCAGTTTGGAAAGATAGTCTAAAGTCATTTGCAACAATTGAGGCTTTGATTTCGCTTGTAACAACTCTAATAGATGCCACATTTTCTGCGTAAAAAGACATACTGAAATATGTCCAAATTCCCAGTTTAAGACCTTTTATTGTTTTCGCGGCTATTACGGTATTGCCGGTGCTACCACTATAGACGATTATATCACATTCGGTGGTATTATCGTGTGCTGATTTAATCCATCCCGATACGGTCATTAATCCTGTAAGATTTCGTTCAAGATTAAAGGAATATGGATAGCTGGTATTAGGGATAGATACATCTTTCAATTTCAAATCATCACCGTAACCCTGAGAGCCTATAGCTTTTTCATTGTTATAAAAAGTTACCTTGCCGGGATAATAGCAATTATCAGTCTCGGGACAGTCAACAAACATATTCTCCAATAGTTCGTAAGAATATGAGGGCTTGCCATTTGCAAACTGCACTCTCGTTGTAACATTATTGAAATTTGTAATATCAATAATATTCGCCTCTCCGGTTTCAAGCAAATCAACGTAATTATAAATCGTTCTATCAGTATTATTACTATCAACATATTTATTGACAGTAATGGTATTACCGTTTGCATTAACAGTGAGCCTTTCGACGTAATCCTGTGAATATACTTCAAAATCACCTGATGCATAATTCAAGTAATAATCAACACCGGAATAATGATGTACAGTTACATTGTTACCGGAACACTCCAAAGTAGTAAGATAGGTATTGTTGGAGTGCGTATACTCGATTTCATCTAAAACATCTCCTGCATAATTAAAGTTAATAGTTTTGTTTTCCTTAAATGTTACAGAAGTTAACTTTTCAGAAGAATACTCATATCGCAAAATAGAATTGCCATATTTATCCATAACAAACGAAATGTTTCCATTGGTATCAAAAAATTCAGTACTGTAGTCTGGATTTTCAAGAACATATTCTCCGTTTATAAGTCTGATGAATCGTTGAGATGCATCATCAAACGCATATTTATTCCCGTAGCAATGATTCAATTTTACCAACGTGCCGTTTCCGTCTTCGTAGCTTTGCGGTGTGCCGTTTGAAAAGATAATTCTTTTTTGAATACTCAATTTGTATCCGTTTGCTATCGAAAACGGATTATTAGCGAGTTTTGATTGGAAAATCAAAGACAACGAAAAAGTGTTTTGAATATCACTAAAAGAGAGTAAGGGTAGCTCGTGAATATAGTTGGCATAGGGCAAATCGAGCTTTATCTGCCCCACGTCGTATTTTTTAACATAATTATTTGACATTTTTATTCCTCCTTTAAATTATATATTTTTATGTTTTTCTTGTGTTTGCACGACGATTGGGTTAAGAGTATATTATCCGTGCCAATAATAGCCCTTTTTTAAAACAATCATATTAACCACCTCCTTTTCTGATTGCTGCAATATTCATTTCGTCTTTAATTGAATATACAGCTGATTAGCATAAACGGCAGTGCCAGCAGCAAGAATGCCCTGCGTAATAGATACGAATGCTGCATTAGCTATGTCCTGCCAGTTGTTTATCTCGCTTGTGGAAAACACCCACAAGGTTGATAAAAATATAGATATGATCCCCAAGAATAACGGTATATTCTTGTTGGGAATACTACTTTTCTTGATGCCCAGCCCAATAAAATAAAGAACAGGAACAAGAACAAGTAGCTCAGGCTTGATAAAATCAAATATTTCTTCCATATAAAATCACATCCTTCCTTGTACCGTTTTCGGTTCATTTGTTGTAAAAAACAAAGAATATTCAATTCATCGGGCATCCTGTACATAAATATTACACCATATTCGGTTCATTGTCAACACACAATTAGCCATATTTGGAACATTCTACCTATTGCACAATTATTGTGTTCCATTTTTGGTAACATTGTACATTGATTTTGTGAACCGTTTGTGGTATAATAATAAAAACATAGCACAAAGGAGTACTATTATGAGTACAGTTGTAACTAAGATAAAAGAAACACTCAAAGAAAATAGAATGTCAGTTAGAGAACTTGCAAGACGTTCCGATATAGCCCAAACCACAATGAATAGATATCTTACTACTGATACAGAAATCCCCGTAGGCAAGCTTGAGAGTATAGCTAAAGCTCTTGGCGTAACACCCGGATATCTTATGGGATATGGAATGGATACACCATACGTAAGTAAGCTCATTGGTGTAATAAAACCCTTATCAAAGCAGAGATTACCTATTCTTGGTAACGTGGCTTGTGGAGAACCCATATTTGCAGATGAGCATCACGAAAGTTATGTTGAAGCAGGAAACGATATAGATGCAGACTTTTGTCTTTTAGCTCAAGGTGATAGTATGATAAACGCGCGTATCTTTGATGGAGATCTTCTTTTTGTTAAATCTCAGTCCACAGTTGATAATGGTGATATTGCAGTAGTTCTTATTGACGACGAAGCAACAGTTAAAAGAGTATATATTGACTACAATGCTGACAATACAGTTTCTATGCTTACTCTTATTCCCGAGAACCCCATGTACAGACCTATGAGATATACGGGACACACACTTGATTCCGTTCGTATTCTCGGCAAGGTTATAGCAGGGCAATATAGAACGAAATAATTACAAAATTAAAACTGCGATTTTATATTTTCAAAAATCAACATCATAAAAACACCGCAATCATTTGTGCGGTGTTTTTTGTCGAGAATAAAATAACAATGTGTTTTTGCGATTTATAATAACACTAATTTTATTAAAACAAATTCCCCCAGCTCCTAAGAACTGAGGGAAAACAAAAAAAGATAGAGAGAAATACTATATGGATAAGCATATTGCCTATACACACTTATTATTTGATTGTTTGGCGCGAAAGCTTATTGCTTTCGTTGAGGTCTGAATGTTTGTTTTATTTACTTACGTTGTAAGGTCATTTTTCTCGAATGTTTTCGATATCAAAAGTGGGGCTTTTCATTGCATAAAGCAAGATGCGAGAGGTCGCAAGGTGTTGCAAACGTTGGCCTTTCGGTGTGGGCACGAGCTGACACACGTCGTAATCCTCGTAAGGGTTTTTAGAGCATTTCTCTTCAATAAACTTGAAGACTTTGTCCATTTCCTCGCAATCGTAGTTGGCAACTATGTTTGAAGAGCTTGCGTTCACGATAAACACGTCCAAGGTGTTGAAATTGTGCTTTTTCATCATCGCAGGACTGAAAACTTCGTCGATCACAAGGTCGTTCCATTCCTTAACAAGCTGCGCGATAGCGTTCGTGTTTAGTCCTTCAACACAAGTTGTTCGCAACCCACAGGTGCAGCCCAAGTGGTAGCGATTTTCCCCACAATCACTTTTTGAAAAACGAGGGTGTGATGCGCAAATCGGACAAGGGTTTTCCCAATGCCTCGGTATTACGGGTTGAGGCGTTTGCGTGCTAAGATTGATTTTCACTTTCATTTTGTTATTTCCTTTCTGGTTTAATAAGTGTCATAGAGGTCATCGCTGAGCATTACCCAGTCTAAGATGTCATTCTTGTCCAGTTGGAACAAAGCGGTTCTGAGTTCCATATCTTGATTGAAACGTCGGCGCATAAAGTCCATTGCTTCGGGGAGCATTCTCTTGTCCTCGAACACACGAATTATTTGATAATTTCGTATGTCGCACACAACAAGAGAGCCGTTCTTGATGCCGAGAACATTTTTCGTTTTCTCGCACAATTGATCCTGAACGGACAACATATTGTAAAACGTCGTGAGAAAGCTTAATTCGCTATCTCCAAGCGTAGTTCCTACAAACGGGATATGAAATCCACATTTGCATCTGAGTTCAAATCCTTCCTTATTGGGTAATTCCACAAGCTCTGGCTTAAGAGAGCCACAACGAGCACAAGGATTGATTAGAAGTCGGTATTTCTCCAACCAAAGTTGTTTTGTTTTTTGATCCATAGTGTTGTTTTCCTTTCTTGTTTGTTATTGATTACCTTATACTTTTGTTCTCCAACTCTGTATTTAGGTTCAATACAAATATGCAAGATGACTATGTGTCGTAAAAATAATTTAACTAAATTTGTCCCTACCTCTTGAAAATATGTACTTAAAGTGATATAATTAACTTGCCAAATAATCTCAATAAAAGTTTCAAGTGTAATTAGGATAATTATGCTCTTTTTTGCATACCTTAATTTCGATAGAATATGGTAAAACCGTAGATCTCGCGAGATTAAGGTTATGGTTGTATACTTGTCTTTTCTTGAGATTGTTTGGCGACAATGAGGTCTGCGTTTTCGGTGCGCTGACTTTGTTGGCGCACTTTTTTATTTGTGCGCGTTGTTAAATACCCGCCGGGGCAACGGAGAAAGAGTATGATTATGAAAATCCCAAAAACAGATCGCTGTTCCATTTCATCAATGATTATATCAATAATTCTTACTGCATTATTGATACTAAACACGTTTACAGCGTGTAATATTCAAGGTGGAACGCCTACACAATCTCAAGAAAACAAAAAGAATACTGATGTAACCTCATCTACTTTAAAAAACAACTCAAGTGAAGATGATATACCACTTGAAAACACACCTCCACTTGCTAATAGCAATGCGGGGTTGTATAAAAACGGCACACGTATTAAAACTTGGCAAGAACTTCTTGATGAAGAAGTTATATATGTGATAAATGGCGTGTTAACTACTAATTACAACACAAGTTCCAATAAAAACGAAAGTGCAAATGTCCTGTCAGGTGAGTTGATTGTAGATGGAAGTGTAACTGCGCTTGGCAACAACGCATTCCACGGTTGTAATCAAATAACGAAAATCACAATTCCCAACACGGTAACGGAAATTGGTGTTGCTGTTTTTGAAAATTGCAGCAAACTAACATACAATACATATAACAATTCGTCTTATATAGGAAACACAAGCAATCCCTATTTAATATTGATAAAAACAAACGATAAAAACATCACAAGCTATACCGTTCATAGCACCACAAAAATTATTGGAGATGGAGCTTTGGCTCATTGTTATTCACTTAATAGTGTAAGCCTTCCTTCGGGACTAATCCAAATTGGCGCTAATGCATTTCACAGTTGCGGTAAGTTGAAAATTGTTTCTATTCCTAAAACTGTACAAGTAATTGGTAATGAGGCATTTCAAGGTTGTAGCAACATTGAAACTCTGAATTTTGCTGAAGGTAGTAATCTTAAAAGAATTGAATATGGTGCATTTTCATATTGCCAAGCACTTAAGAACGTTACTCTCCCTAAAAACTTGAAAACAATTGATGGTTGGGCATTTAGTTATTGTATCGAACTTACACAAATTGTAATTTCTGAAGGTGTAACAACAATAGGGGAGCAAGCTTTCGGCGGTTGTGAAAAACTGACTAAAATCACAATCCCATCAACAGTAACCGAAATTGACGACTATGCATTCAGCTGGTGTAAAGCTCTAAGGAGTGTAACATTTTCTTCCGGATCTCAATTGCAATATATTGGAACTTGGGCGTTTTATCACTGTGAAGCGCTTACAGCTATTACAATACCTTCTAATGTGGAAGCTATTGGCGAAGAAGCGTTTTATGAGTGCAAGGCTCTTAATAATATCTCTTTTGAAGGTACCAAAGATGATTGGAACAAAATCTTTTTGGGTTCAAAATGGAATGCTTATACTCCTGCCAAAGCGATAAAATGTTCCGATGCAACTATTTCCTTAAACTAATAACAACAAATAAAAGCCCGATTTGTTCGGGCTTTGTCGTTTTTTTGTATGTTCTATATGCCTACAAGAAGCCCGACTTCAACCTTGTAAGGAAGAAATCGGGCTTAGATGTGAGTATATTATAAATAGAAATCCCAGCACATTTCTTTTTATAAGGTAAAATATTGTGTTGAATGTAGGTATATCAATTCAAAAATGCGTCAACTCGATTGGCCAGAGCTGAGGAGCTTTTTGAAGTAGGCATAGTTATCCTATCGCAATAGAACGGACACTATGCTCTATGACTGGCCGTCACTTCGTCGCCCCCATCACAGCTCCTCAGGCAACATTGCTGCTGCAATCCTTTAACAGTGGTCCATAGCCTCAATCACACTGCACGTCGTTTCCAACGCTTAGATCCTATCCTCAACGACACCGCCCGTTGATGCCTTATTGCCAAGACAATAAGTTAGCCCCCGCCTTATGTTTAACCATGCGCTCTGACGAGCGTTTAGGCAATGGTCCATCGGCTCTTTAACCATTGACGGGCAAGTTGAATGAGGAGTAGCATATTCAGCTTGTCCGGGAGTATTTCTGCAATTATCGGTTCTCCTTCCGCGTACTTCTATCCCGCTTTTCGCATTCGCGGACATCAGGAGCGTACAAGCTTGCTGGTGAACACATACCCTCCCTCTCCGGTGGTAGCGCCGGCACTCCGTTTATACGTCCTAAACGGTAGATTTTTCGTTTCAATATAAGTATGCAAGATGAGTTGCCATTTTCCGTGGCAACTTTTTTGCTCTACCTTAAGTATGCAAAATGACACCCAAAAAACTTTTCTTACACAAGAAAAATAAAAAAGTCAAACTTTGGCTTGACTTAAAACGATTATTATTTTTATCCGAAATACATTTTACGATGATATTCTATTGAATATTCGCATTTTGTGTGATAGAATAAATACACATCAATAATGAAAAAGGAGTGTGAACTATGCAATTTGCAATTTACTGCAGAAAATCAAAATCATCAATCGTTGGAGACAGCTTGGGTAACCAAGCGGAGATGTGCCGCCAGGCAATTGCAAAAGAATTTTCTCAAGAAGAGGCCGAAAATGCACGTATTTTCACCGATGACGGCAAAAGTGGTAAAAATATGAACCGCCCGGAGTTTAAGAAAATGATGGATTTGGTTGACAAGGGTATAATTCAGGGCATTTGCGCCTATCGTCTTGACCGAATTAGCCGTAACGTTGCAGAGTTTGCCACTCTTTTCAATGAATTGGACAAGAAAAACGTGAAAATGTTATTTGTTGAGGGAAACTACAACACTGCAACCCCATCAGGCAGAGCTATGTTGTTAATGGCTTCGGTTTTTGCTGCGTTGGAAAGAGAAACAACTGCTGAACGTATCCGCGACAACCTGCACGAGCTTGCCAAATCGGGACGTTGGCTTGGTGGAAACACTCCAACAGGGTATAATTCTGAAAAAATTACTCACAAAAACAACAAAATTGAGTTCAAACTAACTCAAATTGCAACCGAAATAAAGACCGTGAAGCTCATTTATGAGAAATTCTTAGAGTTGCGTTCACTTACCAAAACCGAAAAATTTATGATGGTAAACGGGTACAAAACCAAGGAGGGCAATGATTTTTCTCGCTTTGCCATTAGGGCGATTTTGACAAATCCCGTGTATATGATATCCGACAAGGACGCTTATGCCTATATTAGCAAAAACGAAATCCCCTTGTTTGCAGATGAAAGCGAGTTTGATGGCAAGCACGGAGTAATGATTTACAATCGTACACTTCAAATAGAGAAAAAAGCCACGAAGATGCGTCCCAAGAACGAGTGGATTGCCGCAATTGGCAAGCACAAGGGTGTAATTTCAGGCGCGGATTGGTGCGCGGTTCAAGAGCTTTTGTCCGAAAATTCGTCAAAAAATTACAATAAGCCTCGCACACACGTTGCTCTACTTTCAGGTATAATGGTTTGTGGTCAATGCGGAGATTATATGCGCCCCAAACTCAGCAAAAGATTGAATGCCGATGGTGAAAAAATCTACTCCTACGTGTGCCGCAAAAAGCTTTTGACAAATGGTGAAATGTGTCAAATGGACAACCCCAACGGCAATATGCTTGACAAAATCATTATGGCGGAATTCAAGCGTTTTTACGATGAAGCGGATTTACCCAACTCCGACATAAACAAAATAAAGAGAGAACTTCGCAAATCCCAAACCAAGTATCAAGCAGACATCAAGGAAATAGAAAAACAAATTACCGCTTGTGAAAAATCAATTAAACGCTTCTATAAAGATTTGGAAATTCAAGATGATGAAGAAATCAGAAAAAGTATTTATGTCAAGATAAAAGAAATAAACCAGGAAATTGAAAATCATAAATGCAACAAGTTGCTTTTGGAAGCATCAATCAAAGACAAGCGTCTCTCCGAAGAGCAGCTTGATGAGGTTAAGAATGCCCTGCTCCAACTCACCGCTGACGATCTGCCTTTAGAGGAAAAACGTTCTATCATAAAGAAGCACGTTAAGAAAATCGTTTGGAACGGTGAAGAAGCAAGAGTGCATTGGTTCGGTGAAGACGGAACATATGAAAATCCCGACGTAAACGAGGCGGACGGTAAAAATCCGTTATGTGAGGATAGCGAACGAGATCCTAATGCATTTTCGCGCACAAAGGAAGCGGTGCTCGGACGTTTCTCTGGGTGAGACCATAGACATAGACCGCGACGGCAACCCCTTAACCTACATGGACGTTATTTGCACCAATGAAAATTTAGGCGAGGATTTTGATAAAAAAGCGCAGATCGAACGCCTTTTGCGTCTTGTGAAAAACACACTTGACGACAGAGAGAGGCAAATACTAACAATGCGATACGGTCTTTTCGGAATGACAAAAAGCTACACGCAAAAGGAAATTGCCGAAAAGCTGCACATCTCTCGCTCCTACGTAAGCAGAATCGAAAAGAGTGCTCTTGACAAGCTGAGGGGAAAAATGGTATAATATAAAGTACGGCATATAGAAAAAACATAAATTATCAGATATTAACAGACTTAAAATCAACTTGCCGCTATTCTTAATTTGCTTTAAAGTATAAATTTTTCGAAAGAGGACGTTAAATCATGAAAAGAAGAATAGAAAAAATTATTGTTTTGCTTTTATTAACCGTAATGATATTTATGGAGGCTTCGCCCGTAACCGCGCTTGCACTTGATACCGTATTGGCTGACGGAATGATAGCGTACGTTTGGAGCGACGGCGATTTCGATGACGGAGAATATTATTCCGACGTAACGAACGCCTGGAATGCCGCCTGCGAGCAGGGTAACGTTCTCATGCTGGCAGATTGGAATCCCACGCAGGTCTTAACGGTTCCAAAGAACAAGACCGTAAGCGTATATATGGACGGTCATACGATGGACCGCGGTCTAAGCAGTGCCAAGAAAAACGGAGAGGTTTTCATTGTCAGCAATCGCGCTAAGCTTAAAATTTACGGCACTGACACCGCCGATATTGACGCGAAATCAGAAACCGCAAGGATCACGGGCGGCTATAACGTAAACGGCGCGGGTGCCATTCACATTCGAGACAATGCCGCAGTTTATCTTTACGGCGTTACGGTAACAGAAAACAGAACAATCGATTCAAGAGGTGGCGGCGCCATTCGTTTTCACGGTGAGAGCAGCCGTCTTGAAATGAATTCTCACACTTATATAACAAATAACTACGCCATTGGTACCTCCGGCGGCGGTATCTCGGTTATTGAAACGGGCTGCATAATTATCGGAGGAAACATTTGCAATAACGAAGCCAACAAAAACGGTGGCGCAATTGCAGCTTTTGACGGCAGTGTTTCCGTAGGAAAAGCTATTATCACAGAAAACAATGCGGATGGCCACGGCGGTGCCGTTTATGCAGATGAGGATTCATCTATTTCCCTTTCAAATTGTATTATCGAAAACAATGAATCCGGAAAAAACGGCGGCGGACTTTACGTTGACGGCAAGGCTTCCCTCTCCGACGGAATCGTTCAAGGCAACACAGCAGGCTTGCTTGGCGGTGGCGCATACGTCAACGCCGAAGGCACGATAGGCTTATCGGGCAATTTGACCGTAAATGAAAATACCGATTCCGCAGAAGAAAGCATAGTGGCAGACAACGTATATCTTCACACCGACGACGGTGAAACTGCAAAAATATCCGATTACCCCTCCTCAGGAGAGGTCCGTATAGGTTGGGACAGCGCCCTGCAAGAAAGCACGTCCTTCAAGCTTTCGGATTCGGACGGAATCTATAGCACAAGATTTTTGATCTGCGACGTTGAGGGCTACCATTTCTATTGGTCTTGGGACACCGAGGACGGCAAAAACGATAAATATATTTGGGCTGATACAACCGATTACAGCACCGAGATTGAGCCCGACGTAATGGAAGTGCCCGTTAGCGAGCGCTATCACGTCATCAAAAACGGATATTTGGGAAAATACGATCTTCAAGAGGGATTACTAGGCTCAAAATCATCAAGCTTAACGAGTGAAGCAACCGTATACTTCTATTCCGACGGCTATTTTGCAGGCGCCCCCGACGTCTACAACCCAAGCCTTTCCACCATGTCAATGGTGCTTGCCATCTCTGCCTTCAATTCGGGAGGCTCGGATTTCGGTGTTCATATACCAAACGACTCATATGCAAATTCGTTCAGAGACGCCTTGATGATGCTTTCGGATATCGGTATTGAGGACCAAAATATGACGGTAAATGAAGACTTCAAAATCGAGCCCACCGAGGATACCATTGGAGTTGCGATGGGCGCAAAGGAAATTTCACTTGACGGAGAAGAATATATACTGATCCCCATAGCGGTAAGAGGCAGTGGCTACGGAGCCGAATGGGCAAGCAACGTTACCCTTGGTACAGAGGGTGAGGCATACGGATTTTCAAGCGCCTCTGACCAGGTTGTTGAGGAGGTCGAAAAATTTATAGACTCCAACACCTCGTTCGATATTTCCACCGCGCTTGAAAACGGCAAGGTGAAATTCTGGGTGGTCGGATTCTCACGCGGAGGCGCCGTGGCAAACATCACCGCCAAGCGCTTGACCGACATCTATGGAGAAAGCGGAAACGCGATATACGGATATTCATTTGAGGCTCCAAAGGGAGGCACCGATGCAAGTGAAATAAAGGAAGCTTGGACCTACAACGGAGTTTACGCAAACATTCATAACGTAATAAACGATGCCGACATCGTTACCCAAATCGCTCCCAAGGAAATGGGCTTCAAGAGATACGGTGTCGATCACTATACTCCCGGTACGGACGCGGGCGAGATCGTAAGCACGGTTTATGAAACGCCCACGGGACTTACGGTCACCACACACGCGGATAACTCTCCATACGGAGCAAATAATAGCGATTATGTCGCAATGCGCACCGAAATGAAGCGCTATCTTGCCGCCATAAACGGATCAGTTATATTCTACGATCATTTTGCTTTGGCTAATATAGATTATTTGGGTATAATCGGCGGCTCGGATCTGGTTTCCGAAATAGAAACCGACTCCACTATCACCGCAGGCGAATGGCTTGAGGCGTTTATCAACGACCTTGTAGCTTGGTCAGGAAACGGCACCTATACCGACGGAGCCGTAAACAACGGTGGATATAACAACGACTACCGCGATTTCTATACATCCAATTCCGAATTTGCAGGACAGGAGCTCGTTACTATCGAAAACGCATTCAAATTCTTTATGAATATGCTTGCCGATGTCGAGGAAAGCGAGGAGCTTATGAGTGTACTCTCATTAAGAATTGGATCCTACGTAAGTAAACTCACCACACTTTTCGACTTATACTTCTATATTATCAACAAGTGGGACGAGCTTTCAGCCGAAAAGCAGACCGAATTGTTGGATAATATTTGGGACTGCTTCTACACCAAAATGGAATATGCCGGCGCTATTCCCGTAGAAACGATAGAAGACCTTGTACCCCCCGAGGACCTTGATGAATTCAAAAGCTCTATATATTCATTGTTTACCTTCCTCTTCCTCTTTGTGTGCAGGGACAACGACGAGCAGCCAAGTCTTGACAACGTTTCTGCCACACAGGTGCACCTTGCAACGTTTCTTTACAACGCGTCAACCATTTTAAGCTTCCACAATTTCGATATCTGTCTTGCATGGCTTAATACATACGATGAAAACTACTCTGCAGACAACGAAAACAGTAAATTCGTTGGCTCCGCAGTATACTTGGTCGAGGATGAGGTAACCGTCCCCCCTGAAATCGAAACCGAGATTGAGATTGAAGAGGAAAGCATAACCGTTCATCTTTCGTCAATAATCAATTCAAGCAACGGCGTTGACGCAAGCTCAACCAATAACGGATCTGCGATATATTACGCCGTTTATGAAAACGGAGTTATGGTTGATGATTGGCAGCTTTATAAGACCCCGTTCGAATTGGACAAGACAAAGGACGTGGAATACTCGGTTAAAACCTTTGCCGCTCGATTTGCCGAAAGGGGCAAGGAGTACGAGATCGACGACGATCAGCTTCGCGGAATCGTTAAAGATAAGGACTCATCTGATTTGAGCTACATATTTATCATTATTGGAGCAATTATTTTGTTGCTTTCCGGATCGATCTTAATATTCATTAATAAGAGAAACCGAGCAAAAAAGCAATCAAATACCACAAGTTCTGTAGGCGATAATAAATAATTTGATATTAAAATAGGGATATGCCCACTCGGGCATATCCCTATTTTATTTGTATTTATTCTAAATAAAGTGCATCCGCATCCAAAAACGCATGCGCGTTTAGTGAATTATCCGTTGGAATTTTGCGCTCTGCACCACAGTCGCGACATTTGACTAAAACGTGATCTGAAAAAACCTCAAATCCGTATTTTTCCTCGTCAAATTCCGATGCTCCATCGCATTTGCAAAATATCTTTCCCTCAGCCTCAAGCTCCGAAAGAACAAAAATCACGCTTTGAGTAAGCTCGGAATCAAGCGCCTCGTCCTCATTTGCCTCATTCATCCTGCTAAATGATGAAAGATCACTTATTCCGTGCTCCTCCATCAAATTCATAAGCTCATACTCACCGCGGGCAAGATTTGCCTTCACGTGATCCATATCACCAATAAAGCAAACGTCCATATCGGAATAAGGACATTGAAGAAAGAATTCTTCACTTTCAAAGAACACCTTTGAATTGACTAAAAAGCTATGTGGCTTGGGACAAAAGATGCATGGCACGGTAAGACGTATCTTGCCGTCAGATTGCTTTGTAACTGTCATCTCACTGCCACCGCAATCGCATTTGAGCTTTATCATCGGCGCCGAGAGAGTAAAAATATCAAGCGCGCTCATAATTCCCGCGCCACAGCGCGGACAACGGTATGCAATTGTTGTTTGTTTGTTTTCAAGTACCATAATAATGCACCTACCAAAATGGCACGGACTAGCCGTGCCATTTATTATTTTAATTAATGATTGTGACCTGCGTGGGGATCGTGGCTTGCAGAAACACCGTAAACGTTACGAATGATTTCTTCGTTTACTGTGATTTCGTAAGGAAGCTCGTTGAACCAAGTGTCAAGGTCTTCGTAAGCCGCATTTGCCTGAGCAGATGTTCTCCAAAGGTCCTTTTCAGCTTCGCCGCCGTAGTACATGATGTGCCAGCCGTATGTTGTCTTTACAAGACCAACCTCACCAACTGTTTCTGCAGCAAAGAGCCAATCCTCAAATTCTTCTACCATGTCACCCTTTGCAACGTCCTCATAGGATACGTTGGAGTCATGAGTAACCTTGCCGAATTCTTCGAATTTTTCCTTTGTGAGAGAGGATTCAGCCTTGATCTGTTCAAGGAGAATCTTTGCAGCAGCCTCAGCTTCTTCAAATGTCTTATAGGAAACGCCTGCGTCTGTAGCCTTTGTATCGTCAACCTTGAAGAGGATGTGGCTAACGTCACGTGTCTTATATTCATCTCTGTGAGCCGCTTCTGTTACGAAGTATACACTGTAAGAGTATTCGCTTGTGTTTTCAACGTTAGCAAGCTTAGCCTCTGCAGTCTCAAGGTCCTTAGCCAATTCGTCAAGAGACTCTTCAAGTGCCTTCTTTTCGTCCTCAAGATCCATCTTCTTTTCTGCATCTGTTTCAGCAGCGATTTCAGTCTCGAGATCAGCGATCTTACCGTTTGTTATAGTCTGAGTGAGCTTGATGTTTTCAACGTTCATTTCCAAAACGTTTCTCATCCAGTGGTCGCCCACAGCCGCACTTGTGCCCTTTGTTTCGTAGCTTTCGTAATCAACGCCGTACTGTGCCTTAACACCGCCGAAGAGCTTGTTGCCAAGTTCACTTGCAAGTGTGTATGTTGCGCTCTTTGTTGCTGTAGAAATTACGTTTTCAAGAGCTGTAACAACTGATTCGGGAAGAGTCTTTGCAGCATCTGTCCACTTTGTCATACCTTTCTTAAGGCTTTCGATAAGGCTTGCGGGAAGCTTCTTAGCAGCTTCTGCCCACTTTTCGGATGAGCCTTCAGCAATAACAACGAGGCTTTCGTCAACTGTTTCCTTACCGTTCAAAACTGCATCGATAACTGCCTTCTTAAGCTCTTCTGTCTTGAATGCCTTAGCAGCATCGTCAGAGGGCTTTTCTTCATCTGTAAAGCCTGTGATCGCTGCCTTGTAAACGTTTTCAAGGTGTGCAAGATATCTATCCTCAAGGTAAGCCTTCTTGATAGCATCTGTATCAACGAGGTTATCGTCAACGTCATCCTTATCGTTCAATGCCGCGTCAATGATTGCCGCAACGAGAGCGTCTGTCTTGTAGATCTTAAGGAAGTCGTTAGAGGGCTTGTTTATAGCATCAAATCCACTTGTAGCGGAATTGTGAGTTGTGCTGAATGTTGTGTCAAACTTTTCTTCAAGAAGAAGCTTCTTAAATTCTTCAACTGTTGTTGCGGAATTAAGCTTTTCAATGATTGCCTTGTCGCTTGCGATAGTAGCTTCATTTGCCTTCTTGTTATCTTCAGCTGTCTTCAATGCTGTCTTATAAGCCGCACTTTCTGTGCCGCCTTCATAATCTTCAACCTTGATGGCTGCCGCCTTCTCAGCTGAAAGACCTTCAATTGCCTTCTTATAAGCCGCACTGTCCTTACCGCCTACGTAATCCTCAGCCTTGGGGAACTCAACTGTCTTTGTGCTGCTGAGTGTGTAAACAAGGTATTTAGCAGTAACGAAGCCTTCAAGATTTTCATTGAAGAATTTGTCTTCACGTTCGGAATTAATACCGTCGTGAATTCTTTCGTACATAATATCATAGTAGCTGGAAGCAATGTGCTGAAGCTCAAGAGCCTTCTTAATGTCGCTCAAGCTTACGTGCTCACCGTACTGGCTACGAATCAATGTGGTTGCATCTACGCCCTCAGACTTAGCAGACTCTCTAATAGACTTAACCTGTTCCTTAACGTACTGCTTAGCATCCTTCTTAAGACCGTTGAAGTCAACGCTAGCATCAGCCTTAGCTGCTTCACAATACTTAAGGTATGTTTCAACTGTTTGCTTTGTCAAATCAGCAAAATATACGTCATAGGTCTTGCCTGTTTCAGATTCTGTCTGTTCATTAAGAGGAAGCTCAGGATTGAAATCCAAGTAGCTTTGAAGACCGTAAAGAATATAATAGTAGTACTGAGAGTACCAGTTACTATACCAATTCTGGTAGACAGACTGTGAATAGTATTCGAGCATCGAAGCGTTAATTTCAAAATTATCGGATGATGCACCGTCTTGTGAGCGGAAGAAGAATCCACTTCCCGCCAAGAGTGAAACCACCAAGCCAAGCAAAATAACAATAGAAACTATTGTAGCGGCAAGAGCGGGCTTACTCATTTTCTTTTTATTAGTGATCTTTGCCATTTTTGTTTATCTCCTTTATTAGGCATTAATAGGGTTATTATAGCTTTTTAATGTTTCTAAATTTTTAACTGATTATGAATAAACTGTGAATTGTACCATTATTCTTGTTTTTTATCCATATTTATTTATATATTCATAATAATGGGCAAAATCATCGGTCTGCGTTTGGTTTTTGAGTAGATATATTTGGACAGATCTTCCTTCAATTTGGTCTTTACAGCCACCCTGTCAACCATGCGCGCGTTGTCGAGATATTTTTCGATCGAGCTATAAGCAGCCTCCTTGATCTCATCCATCAGATCCTCCGCCTCGCGAACGTAAACGAATCCTCTGGAGACCACATCTGGTCCGGAAACAAGAAGTCTTGCATCAAAGTCAACGCTTGCGACAACGACAACGAGTCCATCCTGTGAGAGATGACGTCTGTCGCGAAGAACGATATTTCCAACCTCGCCCACACTGTTTCCGCTAACAAGCACCTTGCCTGCAGGAACGCTTCCCACAAATTTTGCTCCGATCGCCGAAAGCTCAAGCACCTTGCCGACGTCTGAAATGAATATGTCCCTTTCAGCCATTCCCATCTCAAGTGCAAGCTCTCTGTTCGCATTGAGATGTCTGTATTCACCGTGCACGGGCATAAAATATCTCGGCTTCAAAAGTGCTTGCATAAGCTTAAGCTCCTCACGGCACGCGTGTCCCGAAACGTGAACACTTGCAACCGTATCGTGAAGCACACTCACTCCGTTTTTGGTAAGCTCGTTGATAATTCGGCTTATCAGCTTTTCATTGCCGGGAATGGGACTTGACGAAAGAATTACAACGTCATTTCTGCCAATCGTGACTTGATTGTGGTCGGAAAACGCCATTCTGTAAAGCGCACTCATCGGCTCACCTTGGGAACCCGTAGTAACAATGGTAATTTCCTCGGGCTTAAATCTCTTTATTTCCGAAATATCGATCAACACGCCATCCGGAATCTCCATATAGCCAAGCTCGGTGGCGGCGCCGACAACGTTGAGCATGCTGCGTCCCGTAATTGCCACTCTTCTTCCGTGGCGAGCGCTTGTATCAATTATTTGCTGTACCCTGTGGACGTTTGATGAGAACGTTGCAATAATGATCCTTTTATCCTTTTGAGTTGCAAACACGTATTCAAGGGATTTACCCACCTTGCGCTCACTTGGAGTATAGCCCTCGCGCTCTGCGTTAGTGCTCTCACACATAAGAAGCTCGATTCCCTCTTTTCCAAGCTCGCCAAGACGGGTAATATCCATAACCTCGCCGTCGATCGGAGTAAGGTCAAGCTTAAAGTCACCCGTGTGGAAGATCTTGCCCACCGGAGTGTCAATACAAAGCGCGCAAGCATCGGCAATGGAGTGATTAACGTGAATAAATTCAACCGCAAAATTCGTACCGATCTTAATCGTATCTCCCGCGGCAACCACTCTAAGATCGGCATCAAAGGGCAATTTATGCTCAAGGAGCTTGTTTTTGATAATTCCAAGTGTCAAAAGCGTTCCGTAAACGGGCACGCTTATCTCTCGAAGAAAATACGGTATGCCACCTATGTGATCCTCGTGACCGTGAGTAAGAATAACCGCGCGAACCCTATCTATATTATCCTTCAGATAGGTAAAATCGGGGATTACGAGGTCAATTCCAAGCATATCCTCATCGGGGAATCCAAATCCGCAGTCGATAACGATAATATCGTCGTCGCACTCAATGGCAGTAATGTTTTTGCCGATCTCATTAAGACCGCCAAGCGGAATTATTCTAACCTTTGCGCCAAAATCCTTTTTGATCACGGGCGCAAAGTCACGTTCCGATCTGAATTTTTTGTCTTTATCGGGGGCTTTTGCGGACTTTTTGTCGGATTTTTTGCGGTTTTGGGGCTTATGTGCTTCCTGGGGTTTACCTTGCTTTTTGGATTTTTTGCCCTCCTGCGCGGGCTCCTCGCTCAAAAGCACCTCCTCTTGAAGCTTAGCAAGCTTTTCTTTAACAGCCTGCTTTGACATTTGCTTCTTTTTACCGCCCTTATTTCTCTTATGGACGGGCGCTACAACCTTTTCGGAGTTTTCGGATTTATTATTTTTTTCTTTTTTCTTCAAAGAATACACCTTCCTTTCAGCGTGTGATTTGTATGTAAATATGTGACAAACCGTATGAATAAGCAAAAATTT
The DNA here is from genome assembly GCA_045613605.1 of Eubacteriales bacterium. GTDB lineage: Bacteria > Bacillota > Clostridia > Oscillospirales > CAG-272 > RGIG4608. Next base: position 1,103 of record JAZLBH010000005.1, on the reverse strand, counting down.
TAAGCTCAATCAAGCGCAACCAAAGAACCACGGCATTTCGTGGCTTTCAAAAATATAAAGCATCCGTTTTTTCATTGCTCCGCGGACTAAACCGAACACACCGCATACGACAATGGCGGAAATACTTATTTTTTACGATCAATTTCATCCCTATTATTATACCCCAAAAGGCACGCGATGTCAATAGAAAAGCATTGACAATATATTCCGTGCTTCGACATTTTTTCATTTTTGTTGTTGACAAAGTCGCGCAGTTAGTGTATAATGTCCTTCGCAAGAAAAATTAAAAACCCTCAAAGGAGCATTACTAATGAAATCTACCGGTATAACAAGACACGTTGACACGTTGGGAAGAGTGGTTATCCCCATGGAAATTCGCGAAAATCTCAATATAAAAGCCAATGATCTTCTTGATATTTCAATCAACGGCAGTCAAATCATACTCACAAAGCACGCAAGCTCTTGCATCTTTTGTGACTCTTCGGAAAATCTTGTGAATTTCGAAGATAAAAAGGTGTGTCGCGAGTGTCTTGCAAAGCTTTCGACTCTTGAATAATTCACTATAGTGCAAAGCCGAGTTATCTCGGCTTTATTTTTTTGTATAGCGAAAGCCACCTCCCTCGACAGAGGGAGGCGAGGGGTTGTGCGGACATTGTTCGGTAAATTGGGATTTGTCGAGGAGTTACAAAGTAAAAACCGCTCAAGCCGCTTGGGCTCTTCTTTTGAAAAAAAAAGCAAAACAATCGCTTGGGTTTGAACTGATTTTACGTAAATTTTTGATAATTCGAAAACGAATTATCAGTTCACTTGTTAAAATCCTTTTACGAAAACAAGTTTTCGACAAGGATTTTATCAATCGAACTACGAAAACCTCTCTTTTGGAGAGCTTTTCTAAAATTTACTTTGACAAATTATAGCCATTTGATAAGAATATGTCTATTATTTGAGCAGCAAATTGAAGATTTTTTCTGCGCCTGTTAAAATGCAGAAAAAATCGTTATGTGTTATTGTGCTTTTAAGTACAATAACACAATTTGCGTAGATTTTTGCCGCGAAGCACCTTTAAAAAGTTTTTGGTTCTTTTTTCAAAAAGAACATTATTC
>JAZLBH010000004.1:0-2036 GCA_045613605.1 Eubacteriales bacterium | reverse complement strand
GTGGCAAACTATGTCGAGCCCGAATTGTTTGCACACATAATATTTATATGCCGGTGCGAAGAACCCGCGTTCGCAAAGCGAACTAAGGGCAAGCTTTTCGTCCTCGCTCGCGAGGTAACGGCGCAAGCCGTTAAGAAAACTTGGTACAATGTTGCAAAGCAACATTGTATCTCGAGCAAAATAGATACATTAAAATATCAAAAAGCACCAAGAAAGATTCCCGGTGCTTTTTTATTATTTACTTATTCCCTTTTGTCAAGCTTTGATATTCGCTTTGATCACCAAAGTTTTCATCGCCCATCAAAGCGGCAATGGTGTGAGCAATTTGAATATTCTCAATATTCACACCGTCAAACAATTCAGCACCCTGTCCATAGGCGAAGATATGAACGTCCGCATCCGTGTGGTCATCACTGTTAAATCCAAGAACACCGTTTTCATCGGGCATAAGCTTTCCCGTTTCGTGATCGGCAGTAATCAAAACAAAGGTCTCGGGATTATAAAAGGCAAATTCCATAACTCTTGCTATAACCTGATTAAATCTGACAACCGCCTTAACCAAATTCTCCATATCATTGTTGTGACAATGCTTGTCGATATACGCCTCCTCATACATAAGGAAAAATCCGTTCTCGTTTTGAGAAATACCGTCAAGAACATCGGTTACCTTGTTTTCAATAACGCCCATATATCTGGTGGTATAATAATCAAATCCACATTCAATAATTGTACCGTATTTTTCCGCAGCGACAACTGCCTCTTTAGCAATATCAGAATCACTGTGACGGTTTCCAACGTGAACCACAAACGAAGCAGGAGTTGCTCCTGTTTCCACCTCGGTAGACATAACCGCCGCCGATTTTCCAAGCTCGTGTGCAAGCTCGGTCATATTTTTAATGGGTTGACGGCTTCTGTTAAGCCCCACGTATCCATTAAATGTTTTATATCCGCAAGAAAGAGCCGTTCCTCCCGCCGCGCTGTCAGTAATATATAAGGGTGCCTCGAGCGAATTTGTTCTTGAATACCCCATATACGGAAGCATGTATCCGTAAAAGAGATCCTCACTATCGCCATATTCCACGTTGTTTTCCATATAATCAAATATCTGTGTTTGATAAACACCCATACCGTCACCGATAAGCAAAATAAAATTCTTTGCCTCCTTGGTTATTGGCATATGAACCTCAGAGACCTCAGGAACAGAAGAAGCCTGTGCATCGGTCAAAGCATACGTTTCCATAAAATAGTATGCCGCCGCCGCGATCACAAAATATTCACCCTCAAGCGCAATGCTTCCGCCGTTTGCAAGAATTGAAAACTCAACTCCTTTTGTTTCTATGTTAAGAGAGGACGAAATATCTCTTGAGGTTTCACCGATAACGATTTCGTGGTCATTTTTTGCACTACCGTCGTCAACGATTTCAAGATCAACCCCATATCTTGACTTTGCAGTGTCTTTTATGTATTCAGCGGCGCGCTTGTTGTAATCAAGCCCCTGCTCGTCATAAACTATTGTAAATTCGGATAAATTTGTACCGTTGATTGTCGGGGGCGTCATATATACGATTTCATCTTGCTTTGTGCAAGAGCTAAAAATAGCCAAAGCAGAGAAAATAAATATAACAGCCATAAGCAAAGAAAGCTTCTTCATAATAACCTCCAAACGTTATTTTTGATGTTAAAATTATTATAACACATACTTTCTGAAGTTTCAAGCATAGATTTTAATTTTATGTTCAAATATCTTTGCAAAAGCACTTGACAAACGATAATATTTGTGCTATAATTCACCTGTTAATCGAATATGGCGCCATGGCCAAGTGGTAAGGCAAAGGTCTGCAACACCTCTATCCCCAGTCCGAATCTGGGTGGCGCCTCCAAAAAAAGAAAGGACACCAATCGGGGTCCTGTCTTTTTTTGCAGTCACTCCCTCTTCAGCCTGCGCTTTTGTGTGCTTGCACACAAAAACCAGTTCGCAAATTCGACGAAAGGACGTTCCGCGCTCGCGTGGGAACTCCTCGGCGAATTTAGTTCGC
>JAZLBH010000003.1:0-5452 GCA_045613605.1 Eubacteriales bacterium | reverse complement strand
CAAACCCAATCCATTGTTTTGCTCCGCTTTTTCAAAAGCGGAAGCCCAAGCGGCTTGAGCGGTTTTTACTTTGTAACTCCTCGATAAATCCCAATTTATCTACATAACAAATTCAGGAGATAAAAATGAGTGAAGTAAAGGAAATAAAAGAGCTTGGAATGAGCAATGAGGCGGTCAAGGAAAGCGGAATACAGGTATTGACGATAATTGGGCAAATCGAAGGACATTACGTCAGCGATCAAAATCAAAAAACCACAAAATACGAGCATATAATTCCGCTACTTGTGGCTATGGAGCAGGACGAAAGGGCTCGCGGGATTTTGATCGTGTTAAACACTATGGGCGGTGACGTTGAGGCTGGACTTGGCATTGCCGAGATGATTGCTTCAATGACAAAACCCACGGTTTCACTTGTTATCGGTGGCTCGCATTCGATTGGGGTTCCAATAGCGGTGAGCGCGAAGCGCTCCTTTATTGTGCCGAGCGCGACGATGACTATCCACCCCGTGCGCGTTAACGGATTGGTGGTCGGCGCGCCCCAAACATATAACTATTTTGCCGATATGCAAAGAAGGATCGTATCGTTTATTTGCCGACACTCTAAGGCAACCGAACAATGCGTAAACGAAATGATGATGCGCCCCGACATGCTCGCGACCGACGTTGGCACGGTGCTTGAGGGCGGTGAAGCCGTCGCGTGCGGACTCATCGACGAAATAGGCGGACTTTCCGATGCGCTTAAAACGTTGAATGAGATGATAAAAAACAAAAACGGAGAAAACTGACGTTTCTCCGTTTTTATATTATTTACCCCCAATACTTCTTATCGAGGGAGCGAAGCTGGATAGCTTCGGCTATATGCTGTGCTTGTATTATTTCGCTCTTATCGAGGTCGGCTATCGTTCTTGCCACACGGAGCACTCTATCATAGCCGCGGGCGGAAAGTCCAAGGTTATCGTAGGCGCTCTTCAAAATCATATTTGCACCGTCATCAAGTGGGCAGAACTTTTTGATCTGCGCGGCATCGAGATCGGCATTTGCACGCGGTTTATATCGCGCTTTTTTCATTCTTTCAATAGCAAAATTTCTTGCCTCGGTTACTCGTTCGCGAATTACCTCGCTGCGCTCACCAACCTCGCTGTTTGACGAAATTTCGGTATATGTAAGAGAGGGAAGCTCGATCTGAATATCAATTCTATCAAGCAAGGGTCCACTGATTCTTGAGATATAACGCTTTACGTCGTCGGGCTTGCAGGTGCATTCCTTTGTGGGATGACCGAAATATCCGCAACGGCAGGGGTTCATTGCTGCAACGAGCATAAAGTTACAGGGGAAGGTCACCTTTGCGAGCGCTCTTGTGATAGTTACCTTACCGTCCTCAAGTGGCTGACGGAGTGTGTCCGTTACCTGCTTGGGGAATTCGGGAAGCTCGTCAAGGAAGAGAACTCCGTTGTGTGCAAGGGATACCTCACCGGGTGCGGGATTTGCTCCGCCACCGACCAAGCTTACTGCACTCATTGTGTGGTGCGGTGAACGGAACGGACGCGAATAGAGAAGGGATTCTCCGTTTTTGAGTCCGCCTGCTATTGAATATATTTTTGTGCTTTCGATTGCTTCGTCAAAGGTAAGAGGGGGCAAAATAGTGGGCAAGCGCTTTGCAAGCATTGATTTGCCTGTGCCGGGAGGGCCGATGAGCAGAATGTTATGACCGCCTGCGGCGGCTATTTCCATTGCTCTTTTTGCGAGTGCTTGTCCCTTAACGTCGGAAAAATCTATTGGATAGGAACGAACACTTTGCTTGAATTTTGCAGTATCGTATTGAATTGCAGGCATTTCGAAGCCACCGTTCAAGTGATGAACAAGGTCTGAGACGTTGTTTACGGGGATAACGCTGATTCCTTCAACCGCCGCAGCCTCGTCGGCGTTAACTGAGGGAACGTAAAATTCGGTAAATCCTGCATCCCTTGCCGCAACGCACATTGAAAGCGCGCCGCGAACTGCTCTTACCTCACCCGAGAGTGAAAGCTCACCGACAAAGCATTTGTGCGAAAGATCGGTGTCGGGGTGAATTACGCACCCTGCGTGTAATATTGACAAAAGAATGGGTAAGTCGAGCGCGGAGCCCTCCTTCTTCTTGTCGGCAGGGGCAAGATTTACGGTGAGTGCCGCAACGGGAAACTGAATTCCACTGTTTGCGCACGCGTTTCTCACGCGCTCCTTTGCCTCTTTGACCGCCATATCGGGCAAGCCGACGAGGTCAAATGCAGGTATTTTATTTCTTGCGGAGCATTCAACGGTTACTATAAATCCATCAATACCCGTGATGCCTGCGCTATATATTTTAGAGTACATAATTTTTCCTCCAATATAAGTTATTATTTTCTTCCTACGGCAATAAGGTAATCCTCATACGTTGCAACCACCTTTAGTGCCTCAAGAAGCGCGTTGGGAGTCATATCACCGGGAAGGTCGAATTTTTTTGCCAATTCGTTGCGCTTTTGCGATGAATTTTCACCGCCGGTGAGTCCGTCAATATAAAAATCCACCTTTGAAAGAGGATTGCTTGCTATTTTTGATAGCTTTTCACTGATGGACTCATTACCCGAAGTGTCTGAAAACGGTTCAAGGAGCTTGTACAAAAGCTCGTTTTCCATTCCTTCCACACCCAAGGTGCCTTCCTTTGAGGGCTCACTTTTGCGCTTTTCCTTGCCCTCAATTTTGGGAATGTAGAGTTGTATCAATCTATCCTTAGGCACTAGGGATGAAACGTGTGAACGAATCACCCTGCCGCCACCGTCACTGTCGGTCAGTACGATTATGGGATTTTCCTTGGCAAGAGCACGCACAAGTGCCGCTTTTTCTTCTTTTTTGAATATGCCAAAGCCGTCGGTTTTAATTATCAGCCCCTCGCAGACTGCTTGGAGCTTTATTTTGTCATATTTACCCTCAACTATAATCGGGTAAGCAATTTTCAATTTATTCATGTTGTTCTCCAAGCAAAAGGGAATTCATCTAACTAAAAAATATACTAAAACGATTGCTCCCAACACAATTCTATAAACTCCGAACGGTGCAAAGGAGTGCTTTTTAACGAAATTCATAAGGAATCTGATTGCTATCATAGATACCGCAAAGGCAACTACCGTTGCAATGCCGAGAATCAACCACGCATATGTTGGAACACTGAGAGATGTACCTGTGGAATTTTCACCACCGATAAATTGCAAAAATCCGAGTGTTTTGATAAGTGAACCGCCAACCATTGCGGGAATTCCCATAAAGAACGAAAATTCAGCACCGCATGTGCGTGAAAATCCGATCAAAATTGCGCCAAGTATAGTTGCACCCGAACGCGACGTGCCCGGGATTATGGCAAGCATTTGAAAAACACCCATCAAAAGCGCGTATTTATAAGAAATTTGAGAAATTTCGGTGATTTTGGGCGTTTTTTCTGCATTGCTTTTCTCAATAATTATGAAAAGGATACCGTAAACAATGAGCATAATAGCAACGACCGTGCCATTGTAGAGCCAGCCGTCGATATCCTTGCCCGTCGCATTTTCTATAATCTTATCAAGCACAATTCCAACAAGAGCCGCGGGAACACTTGCAACGCACACCTTAAACCAAGTTTGCCAAATTGCTTTTCGTTCGTTTTTGGTTTTGTTGAGTGCAAAGGGCCAAAGCTTGCTCCAAAAAAGCACAACCACAGCCATTATTGCACCCATTTGAATAACAACCTCAAACATTGACATAAATTCCGATGGGAAGTCGGGGTGAATTTCTTTACCAACTGTAAGAGGGAAGAATTCGTCAAACAATATCAAATGTCCTGTTGAGCTTATTGGAAGCCATTCGGTAATACCCTCAATAATCCCTAAAATTATTGATTTTATTAATTCGAAAATGAACATATTTCTCCTTTTTATAGGGGCTTTAAATATTATTCACCTGCTCTGAGGATATCTCCAACCTTAACAGAGAAGGGAACCTTAACAAAGAAATGCATAAAGGGGTGGGGTGCTGATTCAATTTCGTTTCCATTTTCATCTCTAAGGTCGGTGATGTTGAGTGCCTTTCCAACCTGACTTGGAGAAATTATTTCGGCACTATCGCCAATTTTACATTTGTTTTTTTGCATAAAGAGATAGTACTGTCCGTCATTTGTATTATTATTGAGGTTTCCTTGTACTTCTTTTTCTTTTTCGTTCATTTCGCAAGCTATTGCAAAGTATGCTTTTTCGCGAATGTAACCCGTATTGCTTGTGAGCTGTGCGTTGTCCATCGGGTAATCAAAATAGAATCCCGTGCAGTATTCTCTATGGCTAACGCTTTCAAGCTCGCGCATCCAAAGGGGATTGAATTTGTAGCTTTCTTTATCAATATAATATGAGTCGATAGCCATTCTATAGGCGTTTGTAACAACCGCTGTGTAGTATGCAGATTTCATTCTGCCCTCAATCTTGAAGGATTTGATTCCTGCTTCAATAAGCTCGGGAATGTGCTCAATGGTACACATATCCTTTGAGGACATGATGAACGTTCCAAGGTCATTTTGCTCGATCGGAATCGGGAAGTCGGGGCGCTTTTCCTCGATAAGTGTAAAATTCCAACGGCAGGGCTGGGCACACGCGCCGCGATTTGCATCTCGGCCTGTAATGTGGTGAGAGAGCATGCATCTTCCACTGTAGGAAACACACATTGAGCCGTGTACGAATGCTTCAAGTTCAATATCCTCAGGAATACCTGCTCTTATTTTTTTGATTTCACCAAGGGTAAGCTCGCGCGCCAAAACAAGTCGCTTTGCACCAAGACGAATATATGCCTGCGCCGCCGCAACGCTCACGATTGATGCCTGCGTGGAAACATGGATCTCCATTTCAGGCAAGATTTCTTGAATCGTGGTCATAACGCCGAGGTCGGCAACAATCATTGCGTCAATTGGACAATCTTTGAGCGCCAAGAGATATTCGCGAAGCACGGAATATTCGTGCTCGTGGGGCATTGTGTTTACTGTTAAGTATACCTTTTTGCCCATGTTGTGCGCGTATTCCACCGCTTCATAAAGCTCTTCGTTTGTGAAGTTGTCAGCAGCGCTTCTCATACCGAAAACGTTGCCCGCAAGATATACCGCATCAGCGCCGTAATTGAGTGCGGATTTCATTTTTTCAAAATTCCCTGCAGGGGATAAAAGTTCAACCATTTTATTATATGTTCCTTTTTTATCAATTTACATTATTATTCAGTATAATTATAATATATTATTTCATACGTGTCAAGGGGAATTTGTAGAGATTGCATTGCTTCAAATTTTGATTTGTAGGGATGTTAGCACAAACCAATTCTATAAAAAGTTTTGCGGAGCTTTTTCACTTTTCGACTTTGCGTAAGCAAATGACCGACGCGAGTCGGGCAAGAAAAGAGGCAACCGAGGGTACGGGGCGAGTAGGGG
>JAZLBH010000002.1:0-5691 GCA_045613605.1 Eubacteriales bacterium | reverse complement strand
ACTTGATTGCTCAAGAACGAACGCGGCAATCCTCGTTTGCCTTGATTATTGCGCTGAAAAGCTTGAGCTTCAAAAAACGGTTAAATCACTTAATTCCGAAATAGAGCGCCTTATGTCCGTCAACGAAGAAGCACAAAAGGAAAAGGCGGTGCTCGAAGCAGAGCTCGAGGCTCTTCGTCAATCCATAAGCACAAGCGCACCCTCACACAAGTCTGCGGCAAAAAACGTGCTTGAAAATCAAATCGCGTTTGACGATATCAAAATTGAAGAGGTTCCCACCGATGACGTTAAGGAAGAAATTGCAGTAGAATCACTTGCACCGCAAACCGACTCCGACAGCGACCTTCCTCGCGTTAAGCTCAAAAAGAAAAAGGTTCGCGCAATGTTCGACAATATTTCATTTGACGATATTTAATAATGAAAAACAATAACAAAAGCTATTCACAAAGACAAAAATATAATTCAAAGCCCCAACGAAGCAGTGGGGCTTTGAATTTAAGGCAAGAAACGGTAAACAAAACCGATATCGCACAAATAATTTCTCGCAGCGGAAGTATAACGAATCAAAGACTTCCCGAATTACTTGCGCCTGCAGGATCGTTTGAGGCTCTGAAGGCGGCAATAGCGGGCGGAGCCGATGCCGTATATTTCGGCGGCGGTGATTTTAATGCGCGAATAAATGCCAAAAACTTCACAAATGAAGAATTGAAGCAAGCGATCGAAATGCTACACTCGTGTGGAAAAAAGGCATATATCACACTCAACACCCTTGTGCACGAGCGCGAGCTGAATGATTATCTTCGCTTTGCCGAGTTCGTTTATCTTTCGGGAGCTGATGCGCTCATCGTTGCGGATATCGGAGGCGCAGAAGCCATTCGCCGTCATTTGCCCGAGCTTGAGCTTCACGCCTCCACTCAAATGTCGGGACACAATCTCGCACAGGCAAAATTACTTGCAAATCACGGATTTTCAAGAATGGTTTGTGCTCGCGAATTGCCCAAGGAGGATCTTTTGCACCTTGTGAAAAATTCTCCCATTGAAATAGAAACGTTCACTCACGGTGCGCTATGCGTGTGCCATTCCGGACAGTGCCTTTTCTCCTCCCTGGTGGGTGGAAGAAGCGGCAACCGAGGTGAATGCGCACAGCCCTGCCGTCTTCCGTACAAAAACGAAAGCGGAGAGCAAGGCTATCCCCTTTCGCTAAAGGATCTGTCCCTTGCAAATCACGTGACCGAGCTTATTGAGTGTGGCGTTCACTCGCTTAAAATAGAGGGCAGAATGAAATCACCCGAATACGTTTTCGGTGTGGTTCGTGCCTTCAGAACACTGCTTGACGAGAATAGAAACGCGACAAGCAACGAGCTTGCAACCCTTGCTCGCGTATTTTCGCGCGGCGGCTTTACCGATTCATATTATAAAAAGACAATCAACTCAAATATGCTTGGAATTCGCAGTGACGAGGAAAAGCACGTTTCAAAAACGGCGTTATTTTCAAGCGAAAAAATAGACGAGATAACCCCCAAAAAGCAGGAAATATCCGCATTTGCCAAAATCAAGCTTGATTTTCCAATGGAGCTTACCCTAAGCTGCGACGGCATTTCCGTTACCGCGCAGGGTGACGTTCCCACCTTGGCAATAAACGCCCCACTCTCATTCGAGAGCGTTAAGAAAAGCCTTTCAAAATTCGGTGCAACGAGCTTTGAATTAACTGATTTTGATGCCGAAATCGACGAAAACGTTATCGTGCCCATTTCTTCACTAAATGCACTTCGTCGAGAAGCAACGCTCTTGCTTGAAGCGGCGCTCGAGAACGGCAAATCAAAGCGCATCGGCTTTGAAAAATATACGCAATCGACCCCTAAGTCCTCTAAAAAGGCGCTAAAAACTGCTCGCTTTTACAAAGCAGAGCAAATAAGTGCCGGGGCGAAGGATTATTTCGATATTATTTATCTGCCACTGCAAAATTACAACGGAGAGTGCGAGGGAATTATTCTCCCACCCGTAATTTTTGACAGTGAATTGCCAAAAATAGAAGCCCTGCTTCAAGGGGCAAGAAAAAAAGGCGCAAAATATGCCCTTATTGGCAATCTCGGTGCGCTTGAGCTTGTAAAAAAATATGATTTTGAAGCCCACGGTGACTTCCGCTTCAACGTTTATAACAACGAGAGTGTCGCAAAGCTCGAAGCACACGGAGTTAATAGCATAATTCTCTCCCCCGAGCTTACAATTCCTCAAATACGTGACATAAAGGGAGATTCCTCAGTCATAGTTTATGGCAGAATACCACTTATGCTCCTTGAAAAATGCGTGGCAACCGAGGTCTCGTCCTGCGAAGCCTGTCAATTGGGATATACTCAAATCACCGACCGAAAGGGCATCAGCTTCCCCATTTTGCGCGAATTTGAGCATAGAAACGTCATTTATAACAGTGCGCCAACCTATATGGCTGATCGCGAGGACGATTTGACCCGCGCAGGAATCAAAAACCGACACTTCATCTTCTCAACCGAGAGCGCAAAGGACGTCGACTATATTATATCCTGCTATAAAAATCACACCCCCACCAAAGAAAATCAAAAAATAAGAAGAATTTAATATTCTAACCTTGACAAAGCATCATTTGTTTGTTATAATAAGTGATGCTATGCTTCGAGATGTGGCGCAGCTGGTAGCGCGCGTGCTTTGGGAGCACGATGCCGCAGGTTCGAGTCCTGTCATCTCGACCATCCCCTTGCCTTTTGGCAAGGGGTTTATTTTTTTGTTTATTTATTTTTCTCTAATATGGTTGAAAAATGTAAATATATGTGCTATACTGATATCATCAAACATAAAAAGGAGAAATTTTATGAAAAAGCATTTATCCCTTGCGCTTGCAATACTTATGTTGCTTAGCACAATTTCACTCGCATCCTGTGGTTTAATAGGTAATATCGCAACAACAGCCCCTGAAAAGCATGTTAGAACCACCATCAATGAAGTAGAATGGCTTAAGGTTTTACATTACACGAATTACACCTTAACAGTTAATCCTGCCATTAATACTGAACCAACCTTTGTAGTCATGGCTGCCGACACCAAAATATGTATAGACATCGAGAATGGATTAACAGTTATTGCTGATTTAACCACGGGACTTCGAATTGAAGAAAACGAAAACGGTTATATAGCCGAAAAATTAACAGTAGACGTTGATTTAACTATGGCGTATTATGCATATACCTTCTTCGGTGATATTGAGTTTGCCGATCTCACTTATGACGAAAATACACAAACTTATGTGGGAAAAGGTCAAAATGCCATCTGCGAATACCGTTTTGAAGACGGAATGCTTGTTCATGTATCATTCGTTTCAGCGGATCAAACGTCCGAAGACAGATATAGCGGCGAAATAACAAACATCGGCACGACCGATTTTGAAATCCCAGAATATACAATTGTAGCAAACTCTCCCACAGTTACAGAGGAGCAGTGGAATGCTAATCTGAACTCCACAAATTATACCATTGAGGCTAATATATATTTCGAAGATCATAATGGAGAAGAAGTAGAAACGGACGGAGCATATTTATGTATGCAAATCTCACCCAATGCCTCTTACGAATATAGAACATACAATGCTGAAACATTAAACGACGTATACTATACCTTGATAAATGATGTTTGGTATCAGGTTGTTTATAACAACGAAACAATGCGTTTTGAAGGACGTGCATTGTATTATGATGCAAGCCAAGATACAATCGGCACTGAAATTTGCATCGATCTTCAATATTCAGATTTTGTTTTTGATTCATCCTTGGGTGCATATGTTTGGACTTATAGCAAAATCACCTCAGATTGCTCAATTTCAAATTCATTACAGTTGTTTTTCAACAATGGAGTTTTGGACACCATTTTAATAATTGATCGTTTTACATATAGCGAAACAGAATATGAAATAGATTCTTATGAAATAAAAGTCACTAACATCGGTTCAACCGTAGTTGACGTTCCCGAATTTGTAATCGTTGAATAAATTAATTAATAAAAAACTGCCACCGCGGACATTCCGCGGTGGCTTTTGTTAATATATACTGTATTTCAAATTTTGATTTATCGGTCACTTTTTCGAGAAAAAGTCCCCGTGAACCCCCAAAACTGCGCCTGCTCGTTTCGGGGAACCCCTGACACCAAAAAGCTTTTACTAGAGCTTCGCGGCAATCCCAATAAAATCAGTACAAACCCGTAGGGGGACGGCGACATCACACGTCCCGCAAGAAAAAATATCAACTCACCGACAAATCCCAATTTACCACACGTTGTTCGCGCCCACTCCGTAGGGGCGGATTCTATATCCGCCCGATAATCATATACGGGAGCATATGGAATGCTCCCCTACATCAGATACATAAAACCCATACCTCAATTCATCGCACCTTGTTCGCACCCACTCCGTAGGGGCGGTCATCGGCCGTCCGTTTCCAAAGCAAACTAACTTTTTAACTCCCCCTATAAATCCCAATTTATTTAATAAAAAACTTTCAAAAATGGCACCCATTGGCACCTTTTGGCATCTTATGGCACCTTTTTTTGTTTTAGAATACAGGCAACAGCTGTTAAAACAAAAAAGGAAGGTGAAAAATGAAACAAGACGAAGTGAAAATTGAACGGGAGCCGTTCTTTATCGTGCCGAGCAGGGTGTTCGAGCTTGACTTGAATCCCTATGAGCTGTCGGTGCTATTCTATCTTATGATGCGCGCCGACAACGAAACGCACACCTGCTTTCCAAGTGAAAAGGGGATTGCAAGGGCGTGTGGGATGGGCAAAACATCAGTTGGAAAAAATATAAAATCCCTTGCAGAACAAGGGATAATAGAAAAGCAAGCGAAATATCAACAAAGCAAAAATGGGCTTATGCGACAAACTGCAAATAATTACAAAATTAATATTTATATTCCACCACGCGATAGGGGTGATATTGCCACACAACAGCCCCCGTATCATAAAACGACACCCCCCCATATCGCCACACGATAGGGAAATAAATAAAACTAAACCCAATATAACTAAAAACAATATAACTATATCCACCATAACTACGGCAGAGGCGGTGGGTGAAAATGAAAGAAAATCTTTTCTTGATTTGAAGGGATTTTGGTTTGAAAATCTCAAACAAGAAAAGGGTATGGATCAAGAAGAGATTCTTCTTTTGGATAAAGCGCTTGATCACCTATGGTTCAAAAGGGGTGCCGAATATGAGGGTCAAAAATACACTCAGAACGAGCTTTGGGGACTCCTTTGCGATAAGTGTACGCCCGAAATTCTCGCGTCCTCAGTGGAGTTTTTGCTTGCCTCAAAGGAGCCCGTGCGCTCACCCGTGGCGTACCTCGGCAAGTGCATTTTGGGTGGAGTGGTAAAGGGATTTTTGAAATATAAAAAGATAGATGCGAAGGAAAATGCAGTATCGGATATGACGGAGAAGTCCACGTCAAGCGCAGTTGACAGTGAGGAATCGTCATTCGACGTAAACGATTTTTTCACCGCCGCCATGCGAAATACATACGGCGAGGATTTCAAATTTTGATTTATAGGTAAGTTTGAAACGCGAAAATAGGCTCCCTCCGAGAGGGGGCTCCGCGAAGCGGTGGAGGAGAGTGCGAGATTTTATTGTTATCACTCGTGATATGACGAGATATTTTCTATATTTTCGCA
>JAZLBH010000001.1:0-19828 GCA_045613605.1 Eubacteriales bacterium | reverse complement strand
TTATATGGCTACTATTTTCCTATAAAAATTAACATTCATTGTAGGGGACGGCGACATCACACGTCCCGCTTACAAATAAAACTAACTATTTGATAAATCAAAATTTGAAGTATGGAGACTAAATTTTTATCTTTTTGCTTAAAATTTTATAAAACCCTTGAAAGTCGGCGGATTTTTTGATATTATAATAATAATGTTTATTGAAAGGAGATTTTTATGCTTGAAATTTTTTATCCTGATTTCTATTTTGAAAAATATAGTGATATTACCCCCGAATTTTTGGCTGAAAATGGCATAAAAACGCTCCTTTTGGATGTGGACAACACTCTCGCGCCTTACGAACAGGCAGATCCGAGTGAGGAAAACCTCGCGTGGCTTCGTTCCTTGACTGATGCGGGAATTTCCTTTGCATTCATATCGAATAATTCAAGTGATGCGAGGATTAAGCGCTTTAATGAAAACATCGGCGCGCCCGCCTTTGCAAAAAGCGGAAAGCCCTTTGCCAAAAAGACGATTAACAAGGCTCTTGCGTTGCTCGGCGGAGAAAAGGGAAGCTCCGCGTTTCTCGGTGATCAGATTTTTACCGACGTTTGCGCCGGAAAATTTAACGGTATGCGTGCAATTTTAGTTCCGCCTATCAAGGACAAGAAGAATCTTTTCTTTCGCTTTAAACGAGCACTCGAAAAGCCAATTATTAAGAAATATTTTAAGAAACAGAAAAACATATAAAGGAGATCATTATGACACAGGTTAAGAGATTACAAAAGATAATGAAGGAAAAGGGAATTGAGGGCATTTTGGTTAGCTCGACTCTCAATCAGCGCTACGTTACAAACTTTAACTACGACGACGGATACGTTGTTGTATTGCAGAACAAGGCGTTCCTTCAAACTGACTTCAGATACATTGAGGCGGCAAACGCGCAGGTAAATCACGATGATTTTGAGATTGTTACACCCAAAATTTCACACCTCAAATACGTTGCGCAAATTGCCGAGGAAAACGGCATCAAGACAATGCTCGTTGAGGAAAGCGCACTCTCTCTTGAGGACCTTTCAAGATTTGAAGCTGCCGCTGAGGGCAAGGTTGAATACAAGGGCGGCGCGTCCGCTATTCTCACCGAAATGAGAATGGTTAAGACCGAGGACGAGCTTAACAATATGGCAGAGGCGCAGAGAATCACCGACGCGGCATTCTCACACATTATAAGCGTTCTTCGTCCCGATATGACTGAAATTGACGTTGCTCTTGAAATTGAATTCTTTATGCGCAAGAACGGTGCGGAGAGAACATCCTTTGAAACAATTGCCGTTTCGGGTACTGCTTCATCAATGCCCCACGGTGTTCCTCGTAACGTTAAGCTTGAGCGCGGATTTTTGACAATGGACTTCGGTTGCATTTACGGTGGCTATTGCTCAGATATGACAAGAACCGTTGTGCTTGGTAAGGCGGACGAGGAAATCAAAAAGGTTTATTATACTGTTCTTGAGGCACAGACAAAGGCACTTGAGGCTGCGGCAAACGGTGAGCGCGGATGCTTCCGCCTTGACCAGATTGCGCGTGATATTATCAACGGTGCGGGCTATGAGGGTAGATTCGGTCACTCACTCGGTCACGGCGTTGGTATGTTCATTCACGAAAGCCCCCGTCTTGCTCCCGGCGCTAATACAGGCGCAAAGCTCGTGACCGGTAACGTTGTTACCTTCGAGCCCGGTATCTATATTCCCGAAAAATACGGTTGCCGTATTGAGGATATGGCGGCTATTACCGATAAAGGTATTCGCAATTTCACAAAGAGTACTAAAGAGCTTATTGAACTTTTCTGATTATGATTAAGAAGAACATAAGAATAAAGCTTACGTCCTTACGCGAGGCGACTAATGACCACTTTTTTGGTCAAATGCTTGGCGATGAGGTCGAGGAATTTGATGAATTTGAGGACGAGATTCCCGATGAACAAGAGCCGGAAGGTCCCATTGAAATGTTCTCGGAGGGTGAGCTCTATATAACCGACGAGCGCGTTATTATCGCGTACGACGAGAGCGAGCTTACCGGAATGGAGGGCTCGCACACACAGGTTAGATTTGAGCGCAATCAGGAAGGCCTTGTGACGATGATGAGAAGCGGAAACGTGAGCACCATCCTTGTTTTTGAGGAGGGTAAGCGTCACATTTGCACCTATCAGACACCGTATATGCCGTTTGAAATTTGCGTTTTCACCAAAGAGGTAAAGAATAGCTTGCTTGAAAACGGTATAATCGAGCTTGATTACATAGTTGAAATAAGAGGCGCGCAGGCGGAGAGAACTCAGTTCAAGATTGAGGTTTTCGAGGACGAGGATTTGCCCGTATAAAATAGGAAAATTACGCATAATATGACTCAAAAAAAGGAGTTGTGTTATGCGTATTTTTCTTGTGATCGGCACGCGCCCCGAGGCAATAAAGATGCTTCCGCTTGCCAAGGAATTAAGAAAATATGACGAATTTGAAACAAAAATTTGCTTTAGTCAACAGCATAAAAAAATAGCTCGGGACGTGTTCAAGGAGTTCCAAA
Organism: Eubacteriales bacterium; assembly: GCA_045613605.1. GTDB lineage: Bacteria > Bacillota > Clostridia > Oscillospirales > CAG-272 > RGIG4608. The sequence continues at coordinate 17,275 of JAZLBH010000001.1, read as the reverse complement.
TGCATCCCGATTTTACTTTTTGGGGCATGAAAAAAGGCAAAAATCTATGTGTGATGACGAGTGAAATTCTTAAATATTTTGATGCGCTTTTTAAGGCAAAAAATCCGAATTTAGTGCTTGTTCACGGCGATACTACAACAGCATTTTGTGCATCCTTGGCGGCTTTTTATCTTGGAATAAGGGTGGGGCACGTTGAGGCGGGACTAAGGACGTTCAACTCGCTTTCTCCGTTTCCCGAGGAATTCAACCGTGTGAGCATTGACGCGCTCTCGAGCGTGCATTTTGCGCCCACGGAGACTGCAGCAAGCAATCTCGTAAAAGAGGGAAGAAAATCAGTGATTACCGTTGGAAACACGGTCATAGACGCCCTAAAATATTCACTTGAATCGGGTGTGGAATCTCCTGATTTGAAAGAAGCAAAGGATAGAAAAATTATACTTATAACCACCCACCGCCGTGAGAATTTGGGAGATAAAATGCAATCGTCATTACTTGGAATAAGGGACGTTTTAGAGAGGAGGGAGGATCTTTTTGCAATCCTTCCGGCGCACCCAAACCCAAGGGTGAGAAATGTGATATATGACGTCTTTCAAAATATCAAAAATATTAAGATTTGCGAGCCCATACCAATGCGTGAGTTTCACAGCCTGCTTTCACGAGCCTGTGCGGTTTTTAGCGATAGCGGAGGGATTCAAGAGGAGGCGGCATATCTCGGTGTGCCGTTGTTTTTGCTGCGTGACATCACCGAAAGGCAGGAGTGCATGAGCTTGCAAAACGTTCGCTTGGTGGGAAGTGAGAGAGAAAGGGTGCGAAATGAGCTTTGGAAATTTATAAACGACGATGACTTGCAAAAATCAATGCGAGCTCCATCTTTTGTCTTTGGCGATGGGACGGCAAGTGAAAAAATTGCAAAATACTTGGTGAAGCATATGTAAAATCTCAAGTATTTGCTCAAAAAGACTTTTAATGGCAAAAAAGTTTTTTATATTATATTATTTTTAGTAAAATTTATAAAAAACTCTTTACAAAATGCAAAAAAGATAGTATTATATATTGTGATATGGTGTGTTTTATCAAAAAACGCAAATTTTCACTCTTACGGAGGACAGGACAATGGAAAATTTAACTCCAAAATATAAGAGAGTGCTCCTCAAGCTCTCGGGTGAGGCTCTTGCAAAGGATTGCAACGGCATTCTCAATTTTGAATATATCGAGCAAATTGCCGATGTGCTCAAAAAATGTGTTTCACAGGGCGTGCAAATCGCAGTTGTGGTTGGCGCAGGAAATATATGGCGTGGCAGACAAAGTGGCTCGATGGATAGAGCGCGTGCCGACCAGATGGGTATGCTCGCAACCGCAATCAACTCATTGGCACTTGAAGAAACGTTCAACAGTGTGGGACTCAAATCTCGCGCAATGATGGTAATGGAGGTAAATTCCTTTGCCGATCCCTACCGTATAAGAGATGCAAGACGTCATCTTGATGAGGGTGAGGTCGTAATTATCGGTGGCGGTACCGGCATGCCCTTCTTCTCAACTGATACGGCGGCGGCAATCCACGCGGCTGAAATCGGTGCAGAGGTCATTCTTATGGCCAAGAATATTGATGGTATCTATACAGCCGATCCCCACGTTGATCCCACTGCAAAGCGCTACGATGAAATTACATACCGCGAGATTCTCGATAAGGAGCTTAAGGCCCTTGATATTCCCGCAAGCGCGTTTTGTATGGAAAACAATATCAATTGTTATGCCTTTGCGCTTAACGATCCCAACAACATCTATCGCGTAATTATGGGCGAAAAGATGGGAACTGAATTACACAGATAAAATTTGGAAATAATATAAACGAGGTAAAAAATTATGGCATTCAACATTAAAGATTTTGAAGAAAAAATGAAGAAAACTATTGCGGCTTATGACTATAACCTTCAGTCAATCCGCGCAGGTCAGGCAAATGCAGGCGTGCTTAACAGAGTAACATTTGAGTATTACGGCTCACCCACTCCCGTTAATACAATGGCTGATATCAGAATGGCTGACTCAAGAACACTCACAATCACTCCCTACGATGCTTCCACATTGAAGGCAATCGAAAAGGCGATCCTTACAAGTGATATCGGAATCAACCCCTCTAACGATGGTAAGATGATCCGCCTTGTATTCCCTCAGGTTACAGAGGAAAGACGTAAGGAACTCAAAAAGCAGATTCAGAAGATGGGTGAGGATACAAAGGTTATTATCCGTAACATCCGTCGTGACGCTAACGATGCTATTAAGAAGGGCAAGAAGGACGGCGATCTCACTGAGGACGACGTAAAGAATGCTGAAAAGAAGGTTCAGGACCTTACAGATAGCTATATCAAAGAGGTTGACGCTTGCTCAGCTAAGAAGGAAAAGGAAATCATGGCAATCTAATTTGCCGATAAATCAAGGCGGGGCACAAAATCCCGCCTTTTTGGGATTTTGAAGGATAAATTAGTTTGTTTTGATTTAGGGGATTTTGCTATATTCCCCTAAATCCAAATGAACTAGCTTTAAGAGGTATAGGAAATTGGAAAATAGAGTTGATATTAAGATTGATGGCAATTTGAAGCATATTGCCTTTATTATGGATGGAAACGGTCGCTGGGCAAAGGCGCAGGGAATGGACCGATCCGAAGGGCATAAGGCGGGTGTGAAGGTGCTTGAAGCAGTGACCGATACCTGCTTAAAAATTGGGCTTGAGGCGGTAACGTTTTACGCATTTTCAACTGAGAATTGGAAGAGACCGCCTGCAGAGATCAAGGTTATAATGGACTTGCTTTCGGAATATCTTGATAAATGTGGCAACGTTTTTGAGGAAAATAAGGTTAGATTCCGTGTTATCGGTGATAAGACTGCACTAAATAAGCCTCTTAGAAGCAAAATAGAGAAGCTTGAAAATGAAACGAAGCAGTACAAGAGAAGCGTTAATATCGCCATCAACTACGGTGGAAGGGACGAAATTGTTTACGCTTGCCAAAGGCTTGTAGATGAGGGCAAGAAGATAAACAAGGAGAATTTGTCGCTTGCACTTTACACAGGGGAGTGCGTTGACCCCGATATGATTGTTCGCACGGCAGGTGAGAAGCGCTTGTCGAATTTCTTGCTTTGGCAAGCATCCTATTCGGAGCTTTATTTTACTGATGTGCTATGGCCCGATTTTTCAGATGAGGATTTGAAGGCAGCAATAGATGATTTTTATTCAAGACGCCGTAAATACGGTGGACTTTAAGGAGGATATAAAATGAAACAGAGAGTTATAACTGCGATTGTGCTTGTGTTTTGCGCAATTCCTATTTGTATTTTTTCGGGAACGATAGTTTTTCCGATTGCTATGGCATTTATTGGGCTTGTGGGTGTCTATGAGATGCTTGGATGCATGGGAACGAGAAAAAATCTTTTGATTTCCATTCCACTCTATGTACTCTCATTGGCGGCTCCTTTTATGGTGTGGAGAGAGTACAAATTCTTTATAACAAGCTTTAAGCCCGACTACAGCGCGATACTTATTCCCTTGGTGTTTGCACTCTATCTTCTTGCAGTATGGGTATTCTCCTACCAAAAGAATCAAGACGTCGATATGAACAAGCTTATCACAAGCGCAATCGTATCGCTTTACATAATCGGCGCTACCTCCTCAATCGTTATGATTCGTGAGGCAGTCGGCGGTGAATTTTATTGGTACTTTATTTTCATCGGTGCTTGGGTTACAGATACCTTTGCATACTTTAGCGGTATGCTCTTTGGTAAGCATAAGCTCATTCCCGCAGTAAGCCCTAAAAAGACGGTTGAGGGTGCTATTGGCGGAACCGTCTTTTGTATCATATTCTTCGTTGGCTATGGCGCATTGATTAACCATCTTACAAATTACAATATCAGCCTTGTGCTTTTGGGATTTGTAGGACTTTTTTCCGCGATCGTTTCTATGATTGGTGACCTCTCTATGAGTGTTATCAAGAGAACCTACGGAATTAAGGACTACGGCAAGATTTTCCCCGGACACGGCGGTGTGCTTGATAGATTCGACTCTATTTTGGCAGTAGCCGTTGTTTTGGCATTGTTTTTGGCATAAAAAGTAGATGAATTGGGGTTTATAAGTTAGTTAATTTTAAAAAGAATTTTTCGCTTTTTCGAGAAAAAGCTTACGCGAACCCCAAAAACTCGACTTCGCTCGTTTCGGGGGTTCACGGGACTTTTTTTAAAAAGAACACCCTTCTTTTTCTAAAGTAACTAACAACTCAAAACTTGAATTTTTAATTAAATCATAGCAGGTAAATAATGAACGAAAAAGAAATAATGCTTGTGCTCGGTTGTACCGGCTCGATCGGTGAGCAGGCGCTCGACGTGGCAAAGAAGACGGGGACTCCCGTCATTGCCATTTGTGCCAACCGAAATTGGCAAAGAGTTGCCGAGCAGGCAATAGAACATAACGTAAAATACGCGGCGATGTGTGACGAGGAATCGTCGGCATCGCTTATGCTAGCTCTTGAGGATACTGATATTAAGGTGTTCTGCGGCGTGGAGGGCATTTGTGAGATGATTAGTGAGAGCAAGGAGGCAGGAGCCACCTTTGCAGTTAACTCAATAATCGGTCAGGCGGGACTTCTTCCCACCATCTCCGTGCTTGAAAACGGAATAAGACTTGCCCTTGCAAACAAGGAAAGCCTTGTTGTCGCAGGTGAGATAGTAATGAATCTCGCAAGAGAAAAGGGAATCGACATCCTTCCCGTTGATAGTGAGCATTGCGCTATCCATCAGTGCCTTCGCGCAGGTAAAAAGGAAGAGGTAAAGAAAATTATTCTCACGGCTTCTGGTGGACCCTTCTTTGGAATGACTAAGGAGGAAATGTACGATTTGCCCCTCTCACGCGCGCTCGCGCATCCGACATGGAAGATGGGAGCAAAGATTACTATAGATAGCGCGACTCTTATGAATAAGGGCTTTGAGATAATCGAGGCGGCACACCTTTTTGGTCTTACTGCCGATAAAATTGACGTGCTCGTGCATAGAGAGAGTATAATTCACTCGATGGTGGAATATATAGATAATAGTGTTATCGCACAGCTTTCGATCCCCGATATGCGTCACTGCGTTCAGTACGCGCTTGATAAGGCGGACAGAGGTGAGGGAGTTATCGAGCCGCTTGACTTGGCAAAAATATCTAAATTGACCTTTGCGCGCCCCGATAGAGAGGCGTTCGTGCTTCTTGATCTTGCGCTTTATTCACTCGATAAGGGTGGAGCAACAACTGCCGTTCTTAATGCGGCAAACGAGGTTGCCGTTGCGGCATATCTTAACGAAAAAATTAAGTTCGGTCAAATTACCGAATGCGTTTGCCACACGGTTTATGCAATGCCCGAGGCAAGCGAAATTCACACACTTGACGGCATTTTTGAAGCTGATATAAAGGCGAGAGAAATTGCTAAAGCATATTTGAATATTTAAGGAGAAATACGTTTGACAATGATTTTATATATTCTCATCACGGCTCTCGTGATTGGATTTTTGACCTTTATTCACGAATTCGGACACTTTTTCTTTGCGAGATTGTTTAAGGTTCCCGTGCTTGAATTTGCAATCGGTATGGGCCCTAAAATCTACTCTTGGCAGGGGAAAGGGGGCACTAAATATTCACTTCGCGCCCTTCCCATCGGCGGTTACGTTCAAATGGAGGGTGAAGAGGGAACAAGTGAAAACCCGATGGCATATAACAACCTTAATCCTTGGAAAAAGATTGTCGTAACGGTCGCAGGTCCACTTGTGAATATACTGTTTGCGGTTATCGTTATGTTTGGCCTTGTGGTTTCTTCACCCGTGCTCGGCTCAACCGTTGTGGGTGAGTTTTACGATACCTCAATAAGCAATTCACAGCTTCAAGTGATGGATGAAATCATAAAAATCGGCTCAGCACCCGTTCATACCTATGAGGAATTGTCATACGAAATTATGATGCAGGGATATGAGGCAGTTGACGTTACGGTTAAAAGAAACGGAGAAAAAATCGTTCTTGAGGACGTGATTTTTCCGGCATTTCAGGATAAACAGTCGGGAACTGTGCTCGGTGAAATGGATTTTAAGATCTATGCGCTTAGTTCAATTAAGAGCGTAACTGTTTTGGACTACCTTGAGCATGCGTTTTTCCGTTCTACCAATACGGTTAAAATGGTGTTTGACTCACTTTGGGGTATGATTTCCGGCAGATTTTCTCTTGACGCTGTTTCAGGTCCCATCGGTATGGTTGATACCGTTGGGCAAATGACTGAGGTTTCAAAAAACAACAATACACTTGCACCCATTCTCAATCTTGTGGTGCTCATCAGTATGAATTTGGGTATATTTAACCTTTTGCCCATTCCCGCGCTTGACGGAGGACGAATCGTGTTCCACCTCATCGATGGAATTGCAGGCAGAAAGGTCATCAAAAAGGAAATTGAGGATACGATCACCGTCATTACAATGATGCTGTTGCTTGGTTTTATGCTCCTAATTTCCGTAAAGGACGTAATTAAGCTGTTTTAGAAGTTAGTTTATGTGGTTGTGTCGCAATATGTGATTGCAAACTATGTGTCTATGTATTTAGTAGCAAATCATAGATTTTCGACAAGGGAGAAAATCGTTAAGTGTTGTTTGCAACACGATTTGCGCGAAATTTGATAATAAGATATCCTTCTATAAAGAGGTTTGGGGGTTATAGGGGGAATTTCCTTAAAATTCCCCCTAATTCCCAATTTGTAATTTTGGAGAAAAAATGAAGTACAACGAAATAAGAAGACAAACGAAAAAGCTGAAGATAGGCAACACTTATATCGGAGGGGATTCACCGATTGCGATTCAATCGATGACAAATACCGATACCTTAAACAAGGAAGCGACGCTTGAACAAATACGCGCGTTGCAAATTGCGGGATGCGACATCGTTCGCATTACTGTTCCTACACTTGAGGCGGCTTTAACGATACCCTATCTTAAGGAAAACGGAATATACATACCCATCGTTGCGGATATTCATTTTGATTACCGCATAGCGCTTCGTTGCGCGGAGCTTGGCGTTGACAAGATTAGAATAAATCCCGGCAACATTGGTAGTGACGATAGAGTCAAGGCGGTTGCCGATGCTTGCAAATCCCGTGGTATACCGATCAGAATAGGAATAAACTCGGGCTCACTTCAAAAGGACATTCTTGAAAAGCACGGATCACCCACGCCCGAGGCACTTTGCGAGAGCGCGTTCCGTCACATTCATTTGCTTGAAAAATACGATTTCGAGGACATCGTGGTGTCAATTAAGGCGTCCAACGTGCCCTCAATGATAAAGACGAATAAGCTTTTGGCTCAAAGCTGTCCTTATAACATCCACCTTGGAGTTACCGAGGCAGGTGGTGAGCGAGCAGGAACGTTAAAGAGTGCTGTCGGTATCGGCTCACTTCTTTGCGAGGGAATCGGTGACACGATTCGCGTTTCTCTTACTGCCGACCCCGTAAAGGAGATCGCGGCGGCTAAGGATATTCTTTCCGCGGTTGAGATTGAGGGGCAGAGTGGAATGAAGATAGTAAGCTGTCCCACCTGTGGCAGAACGAAGATAGACCTTATCGCCTTGTCCGCAAGATTTGAAGAAGCAGCTAAGAGAGAGGGACTTTTGGACAAGCCCGTCAAGGTCGCGCTTATGGGTTGCGCGGTAAACGGCCCCGGTGAAGCAAGAGAAGCCGACATCGGTATCGCGGGCGGTATCGGTGAAGCATTGCTCTTTGCCCACGGTGAGATTATTGAAAAGATTCCCGAAGATAAGATAATTGAAGTTTTGATACAGAGAATAAAAGAGATTTAATTTAGAGATTGGTTTTAATATAACAAAATAATGATTTAGCGCTTTAATACAGCGAATATAAGAGGAAAATAATATGGCAAACAAGAGTTTTTTAGAGATTTTTAATAGATACAAGCCTATGGACGCGGAGATAATTCGCGTCTTGTCGTGCGTTAAGGAAGTGTCCGTGCGCGCGGACAAGGAGAAAAGACTTATTCAGGCAGAGGTGTATTTTGATGATATAGCTCGCAAGGACGTGCTCTATCGCATTGAAAATGAGATAAAGGAAGCATATGCCTTGAACTATGTGAAGCTTTTGCCCAAATATCCTGCGAATTTATTCGATAAGCAGTATTTTTCACAAATACTTCTTGAAGCGGAGAGAGTTGGAATCGTTGCTCGAGGCTTTTTTGCATCTAGCGATTGGGATATTAAGGGTGAAAATATCACCATTACCATTCCGTTCGTTTCGGGCGGTGTGAAATTACTTGAAAATGCAAATACACCGAAGGTGATCGAGAATATCATTTTCTCGGAATTCGGTCTTAAATATAACGTAAAAATCGTAAGTGATTCACATCTGTCAAGCGGTGCGCAGGACAAGGTCAGAAACGAGCTTCAGGCACACGACCGCAGCATCGTTGAGCAATCAAAAAAATATGATATGGCTCCGGGCATGAATTCAGGTGCTTCAAAGATCGAAAAGGAGGCAGCGGGGTCAAATCTTCCCCGTGTTGCGACGCTTATTGAAAATGCCGGTGCGCAGATTGAGGACGGTATTTGTGTAATTGGCTATAAGAGATTTGATATTTCTGCGCCCGAATATGCTTACGGTGAGGAGTTTGACATAGATCCCACACCAATTGCTGCGCTTAACGGATATTCAAGCGGAGTAGTAATAATCGGTGAAACCTTCGGACTCGTACAGGAGCCTGCAAGACGAGGAAATAACGTTTCAACAACGTTTTGCGTTTATGATGGCAACACGTCAATTGAGGTGAGAGCGTGTGTGGATGCCGAAAAGAGCGACCTTATTGCGTCCCTCGTGAAAAACGGCTCAGCCATTGCACTCTACGGAAAAAGTGAAATTGAAAGAAAGAAGGAGGGTAACGGCAAGGACCTTATCTTCTCATTTAACCACATTGCCAAAATAAGAGAAATAAAGAGGGAAGACAACGCAGAGGAAAAACGCGTTGAGCTTCATTTACATACACAAATGTCCGCAATGGATGCGCTTCTTGACCCCGAGGTCGCAGTTAAAAAGGCGCACGAATGGGGGCACAAGGCAGTTGCCATAACCGACCACGGAAACGTGCAGGCATATCAAATGGCAATGCTACAGGCGGAAAAGCTTGGAATGAAGGTGATCTACGGACTTGAAGCATATTTCGTAAACGATAAGACAAGTGCCGTAACGGGCGAATATAAGGGAACGTTTAAGGATGAATTCGTTGTTTTCGATATTGAAACCACGGGTCTTTCGGTGCTCACCTCACAAATTATTGAAATCGGTGCAGTTAAGATCAAGGACGGCAAGGTGCTTGAGCGCTTTAATAAATTTGTTGACCCCGAGGCGCCAATTCCAGAGGTTATCACAAAGTTGACGGGCATTGACGATTCAATGGTAAAGGGCGCGGATAAGATCGACGTTGTCCTTCGTGAATTCCTTGACTTCGTGGGCGATAGACTGCTCATAGCACACAATGCAAACTTTGATATTTCATTTATAAGAAAAGCATCAAGAGATTTGGAATACCCCTTCTCAAACCCATATCTTGATACCGTAACGCTTTCACGTTACTTGAACTCAGATTTGAAGTCGCATAAGCTTGATGCGGTGGCAAAATACTATAATCTTGGTGATTTCAATCATCACAGAGCGTGTGATGACGCCGAAATACTTGCTCACATCTTTTTTGCAATGACGGATAAGATGATGCGCTTTGATATCAATAGCTTTGAGGCGCTTCAAAAGGATATGAGTGAGAATACCGACCCCTTAAAGATAAAGCCCTATCATCAGGTTATTCTGGTTAAAAATCCTACGGGTCTTAAAAATCTTTATAAGCTTATCAGTTATTCCTATTTGAAATACTACCGTCGAATGCCGAGAATTCCCAAAAGTGAGCTTGAAAAGCATAGAGAGGGACTTATTATCGGCTCCGCATGTGAAGCGGGTGAGCTTTTCCGTGCGATTCTTGAGAAAAAGCCCGAGGATGATATAAGAGATATTGTCAATTTCTATGACTATCTTGAAATTCAGCCTATTTCGAACAATCGATTCCTCATTGACGAGGGAATGGTTGCCGACGAGGAGGGACTTCGCGACCTTAACCGTCAAATAGTTGAGCTTGGTGAAAAGCATAAAAAGCCCGTAGTTGCGACCTGCGACGTGCATTACCTCAATCCCGATGATGAGATTGGAAGAAAGGTATTGCTTGCAGGTATGCGCTTTAAGGATGCGGATAAGGATTGTCCTCTCTATTTCAGAACTACCGAGGAAATGCTCGAGGAGTTTTCATATCTCGGTGAAGAGAAGGCAAGAGAGGTGGTTATTACCAATCCCAATCTCATTGCCGATATGGTGGAGGATGGCATTCGTCCCTTCCCGAAGGGTACGTTTACACCCAAGATTGAGGGTGCAGAAGAGGATTTGCAGAGAATGTGCTATGAAAATGCCGAGAAGAAATACGGTAAGCCTCTTCCCGAATACGTTCGCGCCCGTCTTGATAAGGAATTAACGTCAATTATTAAAAACGGCTTTGCGGTGCTTTATATCATCGCGCAAAAGCTTGTAAAATACAGTGAGGATAACGGATATCTCGTTGGCTCGCGTGGTTCGGTTGGCTCGTCCTTTGTTGCATCCTGCGCGGGAATTTCCGAGGTTAACCCCCTTAAACCCCACTACTACTGTCCAAAATGCCAGCACAATGAGTTCTTTATGAACGGTGAATACGGCTCGGGATTTGACTTGCCCGATAAGGATTGCCCGAATTGCGGTACTAAGATGTGCGCTGACGGACACGATATTCCGTTTGAAACCTTCCTTGGCTTCTACGGTGAAAAATCCCCCGATATCGACCTTAACTTCTCGGGTGAGGTTCAGGGTAAGGTGCATAAGTATACTGAAGAATTGTTCGGCGCTGAAAACGTGTTCCGTGCAGGAACTATTGGTGGTGTTGCCGAAAAGACAGCGTTTGGATTTGTGCTTAAATACCTTGAGGAAAAGGGAATAAGCCTGCCAAGAGCTGAAATGAACCGACTCGTTTCAAAATGCGTTGGTGTAAAGAGAACCACGGGTCAGCACCCCGGTGGCATCGTTGTTGTGCCGAAGGAAATGGAAATTTACGATTTCTGTCCCGTTCAGCACCCTGCCGAGGATGCTACCTCAAATATCGTAACAACACACTTCACGTTTGAATATCTCCACGACACGTTGCTTAAGCTCGATGAGCTTGGACACGATATTCCGACGAAATATAAATGGATCGAAAGATTTTCCGACACAAGCGTTATGGACGTTCCAATGAACGACCGCGCGGTGTATGAATTGTTCCTCTCAACTAAATCCCTCGGCATTTCTCCTGAGGATATTGGAGGCGCGAAGCTCGGTACTTACGGCTTGCCCGAATTCGGTACGAGATTCGTTATGAAGATGGTTGAAGAGGCAAAGCCCTCGTCCTTTGCCGACCTTTTGCAGATTTCAGGTCTTTCACACGGAACCGACGTATGGACCGGTAACGCGCAGGATCTTATTAATAACGGCATTTGCGATATTTCACACGTTATCGGATGTCGTGACAATATTATGAATGACCTTATTGCTTACGGTGTTGATAGCGCGCTCTCGTTCCAAATTATGGAGAGCGTAAGAAAGGGTAAGGGACTTAAGCCCGATTGGGAAAAGGCAATGATAGAAGCAGGCGTTGACGATTGGTATATCGACTCCTGTAAGAAGATTAAGTACATGTTCCCGAAGGCGCACGCGGCTGCTTACGTTATGTCCGCAATTCGCGTTGCTTGGTATAAGGTTCATATGCCGACGGCATTCTATGCGGCAATGTTCACCGTTTCAAGCACGGGACTTGATGCCGAAATCGTTATGAGAGGGCATCGTGGTGTGTCCGATGAGATTAAGAGGATCGAGGATCTCGGCAAAGAGGCCTCTCAAAAAGAACAGGCATCTGTTGCGGGACTTCAGCTCGTTCGTGAGGCATATGCGAGAGGAATCAAATTCCTTCCCATCAATCTTAAAAAGAGTGATCAAAAGGCATTCTTGCCCGAAAACGGAGCAATTAGACTTCCGTTCTCATCTCTTTCGGGACTTGGTGAAAACGCGGCGCAAAATATCATCGATGCTAGAAATGAAGAGGACTTCTTCTCAATCGAGGACTTGCAAATTCGTGCAAAGCTCTCGGGTACGGTTATCGAAATTCTCCGTAAAAACGGAGTCCTCGATGGTCTTTCCGATACCGACCAAATTTCGTTCTTTTAATAGTTACTTTAGAAAAGAATAATGCCACTTTTTGCAAAAAGCCCCCGCGAACCCCCAAAACTCGACTTCGCTCGTTTCGGGGAACCCCTAGGCGCAAAAAAGCTTTTAAAGCACTTCGTAATAGTAGCCGTAAAGTTTGTGCTGACTCCACCAGACTCCGCGCAAATTGTGTCAATAAATTGACACTGATGATTTTTCTCCTTTTGTCGAAAAATCTCAATTTGCTACTACAAAACATAGACATTTGCTTTGAATATGGCTATTATATAAACAGCAAATCTTAGATTTTAGAGGCGCCTGTTAAAATGCCTCTAAAATCGATTTGTGTTGCAAAGCAACACGATTTGCGTACCTCTTTGCCGCGAAGCTCTATAAAAAGTTTTTGGTTCTTTTTTCAAAAAGAACATTATTCTTTTATAAACTAACTTCCCTATAAATCAAAATTTGCAAAACAGAAAAGGTTATCCCCCAAGCTAAAAATTCGCTTGGGGGATGTTGTTTGATTATGAGCAAATTAGATCAAGGTATGTTCGTTATTAATAATAAAAATCGTGGAGTCCGATTCGCGCGGCGAAGGGTCGGTTTTGGCTTATCCACGAGCTTGTGGCAATTCTTGGGTTAAAGAAAAACATAACACCGGGTACTATTTCGTATCCCTCAAGGCAAATTTTTGCCGCGATTATGCTTTCTTGGCTCGGCTTGTTATAAATCGTGCCCGTATAGGCAGGGGTAAATTGTATTCCGTGCTTAAAATCGAATATAACGCCGTAAATCGTGTTGGGGTATTGCTTGCTTGCCACTCGATTCAGAACGACGTTACCAACGGCTATCTTTCCTTCAAGAATTTCACCGCCCGATTCTGCCTCTATTATACGGGAGAGCCAATAAAGCTCGTCCGCGTTATAGTAACTCTCGGCATCCTCGACCGTCCATCTTTCTTTTACAAGATTTACCGAACGGGTTGACGCGTTCCAATCGACGTCAAGTCCCAGTGCTTTTGCAAGAGGGCGGATTGGCACGTAGAGGGAATTATTTACGTTTTTGACCTCACCGATACCGTAAAAATATCGTCCGTTTACAGATATGTATTTTTTACCCGTCGTAACGGTTATGGTGCTTCCGTTATATGAAACGGTTGCGGTTTTGGTCGCGTCGTTGTAGGTTATTTTGCAATCTCTTGCGCTTTCAGAAAGGCGACGAAGAGGAACATAGGTGATGGAATCTATCAGAAGAGCCTCGCCGCTTATGATCTCCTTACCCTCGAGATAGAGGGGGATTTGCTCATAGTCAGTTTGTTGAGCCGCAAAGGTTCCCATCGGCATTAGCATGAGCCCGATGAGTAAAAGCGACAAAACGCTGATAAGTTTGGTTCTTTGTTTCATAAAATTGTCCTTTCCTTTTTGTTTTTTTGAAAATTCTCCTTTCTTAAATTGCGGTGGATGACGATTTCCTCCGCATATTTATTTTACCAAAAAGGGCGAGGGGATTCAACCCACAATAAAAGGAAGAAAAGGTTGCATTTGACATATTGACAATATTCTACATATTTGATATAATGATTATGTATGCGAGGTGATGTTATGGCAAACAAAAATGAGGTCTTGGCGGATATTTTGCGTCCGCAGACCTTTGACGATATAGTTGGGCAGAGCCACCTTTTCGGTGAGCGCGGTATTTTGCGCAAGATGATGGAAAAGGGAAGAATGAGCAATATGATATTCTTCGGCCCTCCCGGAACGGGTAAAACCACGGCGGCTAGCATTATTGCAAAGCAGTCGGGAATGGATTTTTACAGAATTAACGCGACGAGCGCTACGTTATCCGACGTCAAGGATATTATTTCTCAAACCAACAACGTTTTCGGATTTGGCGGTATTTTGCTCTATATAGACGAGATACAGTATTTTAACCGTAAGCAGCAGCAGGCTCTTCTTGAATATATGGAGGACGGAAGAGTTACTCTTATTGCTTCTACAACCGAAAATCCTCATTTTTATATATATAATGCTATTATATCGCGCTCCACCTTGTTTGAGTTTAAGCCCGTTGACAAAAAAGAGCTTTCGAGGGCTCTTGAAAGGGCGCTGAAATTTCTTAATGAGAGGGACAATACCTCCGTTATTGCAAACGCCGAAGCGCTCGAATATATTGCGCAATGCTCGGGCGGTGACGTACGTCACGCGATCAACCTGCTTGAGGGTGCCTACTATGCTTGCGATGGTGAGATTACCGTCGAGCTTGTAAAGGCGCTTCACATACCCGTTGATAATTTCTCGGATGACGCGCATTTTGATTTGCTATCGTGCTTGCAAAAGTCAATCAGAGGCTCCGATCCCGATGCGGCGGTGTTCTATCTTGCAAAGCTCTTGCATTGCGGTGAGCTGATATCCGTCTGCAGAAGACTACAGGTTATTGCAAGTGAGGATATAGGACTTGCATATCCTCAAGCGGCTGCAATAGTTAAATCCTGCTGTGATTCTGCGCGCGAGCTCGGTATTCCCGAGGCGGCTATTCCCTTGGCAAATGCGACCGTGATGCTTGCCACAAGTCCGAAATCAAATTCCTCGTATCTTGCGTTACACGCCGCGCAAGCGGATATAGAGGCGGGGCTTGGTAAGGAAATTCCACAGCATCTTCGCAGTCCTCTTTATAAAGGATACAAATATCCGCACGATTATGAGAACCACTATATAAAACAACAATATCTACCTAATGATATTAAAAATAAAAAATACTATTCTTACGGTGATAACAAAGCTGAACGCGCCGCAAGAGAGTATTGGGAAAAAATTAAGAAGTAAGAGGTTGTGTATATGTCAAACAAACTTGTTCTCAAATTTTTATCACTTGCTTTGGTTGTTGTTATGCTTTCAAGCGGGCTTTTCGCGTGCTTTGACGGTACAAGCGATACAACGACTGCTACAGATTCATCATCTACAAAGCTAACGGATGAATCAACGACAACTACCACTGTAGTTATAAGACCCGGTTCAACTACAGTAACGACTCCTTATGTATCAACGACCACGTCTTCTACTGCTTCAGGAGGAACTACTGCTACCACTACCGTTACCAACCCAACTAGTGGTGGGGGATCTGCTACTCCTGCGGATGATCACACTGACTGGGATAACAACGGTTACTGTGACGATTGTGGAATTGACGTTGTTGAAAGAATAGATTTCTATAATTTCAATGACCTCCACGGCAAAATTGAAGATGACGAGGCTAACGATAATCCCGGCGTGGATGAGCTTACCACTTACATCGAAAATCGAAGAGAAATTGACGAACACGTGGTTCTTCTTTCCTCGGGTGATATGTGGCAGGGTGGAAGTGCCTCTAACGGAACTCACGGCAGAATCGTCACTGATTGGATGAATTATCTTGAATTTGATGCTATGGCGCTTGGTAACCACGAGTTTGACTGGGGACAGGATGCTATCAGAACGAACGTTGAAATGGCGGAATTCCCGATCCTTGCTATCAATATTTATGATAATGCTACGGGCAAGCGAGTTGATTATGCTGAGCCCTCCGTTATGATCGAACGCGGCGGTGCAAAAATTGGTATTATCGGTGCTATCGGGGATTGCTATTCCTCAATTTCCAGCACGATGACAGAGGGTATCAATTTTAAGGTTGGAAGCGCGCTCACGTCACTCGTTAAGGAAGAGAGCAAGAGATTGCGCGAGGCTGGTGCGGATATTATCGTGTATTTGATTCACGACGGTACTACCTACAAGAACGTTAATATAAGCGACTATTACGATGAAACTCTTTCAAGAGACGGCTACGTTGACGTTGTCTTTGGCGGACATACTCACAGCTATTATATTGAAATGGATAAATACGGTATTCCTCATCTTCAGGGTGGCGGAGATAACAGTAAGGGAATGACTCACGTTGAGGTTGACGTTAACTTTGCTAACGGAGGAATAACTCTTAATATTACCGGTTACGTTCAACACTCTCAATGCAAAGATCTTCAAGGTTCCCCTATAGTTCAAGATCTTCTTGATAAATATTGGGATGAAATCGGTTGGATGTATGAAAGCCTTGGCTACAATGCTACGCTCAGAAGCAGCTCAACCATTCAGAATACAGTTGCAAAGCTTTATTATGAAGCGGGTGTTGCTAAGTGGGGAGATAAATACGATATCGTTCTTGCAGGCGGACAGATTAGCACAAGAAGTCCATATGAACTCGCTGCGGGATACGTTCAATACGGTGATTTGCAGGCAATTTTGCCATTTGACAATCCGTTGTATCTCTGCAAAATAAAAGGAACCTATCTTAAATCAAGATTCCTTAATAACAGCGATTATGCAAAATATTCTACAATCACGGCATCGCAGGTGGTTGATAGTCAATATTATTATATAGTGGCTGATAGCTGGACTGCACTCTATTATTGGGCTAATTGTGAAGCAATTGAAATCTACGATGAAACAACTTATGCACGCGATTTGCTTGCGGAATACATTAAAGCGGGTAACTGGAGTAAGTAATATATAATATAATGAAGAAAACAGGGCGCAACCGCGCCCTGTTTTTGATTTTGATGTTTATGAGATAAAAACAAAAGGCACCTAGCTAGGTGCCTTTATTTTGTTGGTGACCCGTACGGGAATCGAACCCATGTTTTCAGCGTGAGAGGCTAACGTCTTGACCGCTTGACCAACGGGCCGTGTCAACGTAAATTAATATACCATATTGAAGGTTTTTTGTCAATAGTTTTTCTGCAAAAAAATATTTAATTTTTTTCAAAAAACTTCAAAAAAGGTATTGACAAAAGTTAATAGATGTGATAATATAGTCAAGTCGCAAACGCGAGGGGAGGATAAGGACCCGAAAAAAGTTTTGAAAAAAGTAAAAAAAGTACTTGACAAAATGGTAGCGGATGTGATATAATAACAAAGCTGTATATTTTGAAGGCAGCGAAATCGGTC